>CAZKGT010000061.1:9913-12027 GCA_964552285.1 uncultured Pseudobdellovibrionaceae bacterium
CACGCGCAGGCGATCCTCCTGCTCGGTCACCTCGGCGCCTGCCTCGCGCAGTTTTTGCCGTGTTGTTTTTTTCTGTGCGGGCGGCAGGTCTGCGGCCAGTTCAGTATTTGGAAAGGTACTGTCGATTTGTTTGTACAGACCGTGAAAAAGGTTTTCGTTGATCCAGTCAAAGTCGAGAACGTTCGAAAGCGCCTTGCGGACGCGGATGTCGTCGAATGGCGGGCGGCGCGTGTTGAAGATGAGGGCGCGCACGCGCTCGGGACGGCCATGCGCGATTTCTTCCTTGATGACCTTGCCGTCGTTCATAGCCGGGAAATCATAGGCGCTTGCCCACTTTCCGGCGTCACCCTCGCGGCGCAGGTCAAACTCGCCGGATTTGAAGGCTTCGAAGGAAACTGAATCGTCCCGGTAATAGTCGTATACGATGCGGTCGAAATTGAAGTGCCCTTTGTTGGGGAGCAGGCCGGCGGCCCAGTAATCCGGCGCGCGCTCATAGACAACGCGCCTGCCTGGATCGATTTCCGCCACTTTGTAAGGGCCATTGCCCAAGGGCGGGTCGAGCGTGGTCGAATCGAAGGTTTTGCCTTCCCAGTATGTTTTGGAGAGCACCGGCATCATGGCGAGAATCATCACCGTTTCCTGATCGTATCCTTCGCCGAAGGTGAATTTTACGGTGAGATCGCCGGTCTTTTCCGCCGTTTCTACCAGCCGGTAGATCCGGCGCATATTCGGCCTGCCTTCTTCCTTCAGGGTTTCGAAGGAAAACAGGACATCGTTTGCCGTGATGGGGCTGCCGTCATGGAAGCGCGCGGCGGGGTTGATATGGACGGTGAGGCCGGAGCGGTCTTCGGGCACTTCTATTTTTTCGGCTATCAGTGGATACATGGTGAACGGCTCATCCCAGACGCGGGCCATCAGGCGGTCATAGACAAGGTTTAATCCTTGCGCCGCTTTTCCCTTGATGGAAAAGGGATTGAGGGTATCGAACGTGCCGAGCGCCGCATGGCGAAGCATCCCGCCTTTCGGGGCGTCAGGGTTTGCATAGTCCAGATGTATGGCCTCGGGGCCGTATTTCGGCTCTCCGTGCATGGCTAGGCCGTAAAGCTCTTCGCTCCGGGCGGGTTGAAGTGCTAAAATAAAAAGTACGAGTAAAACACTGGTAATTTTTTTGAGCATGGTCACAGTGATATCAGAGCCTTCCAAACCTTCCAACGCCCATCTTGTGCAGCGTATCAAACTAATCCGGGGAGATATTGTAAAACAGGACGTTGACGCAATTGTGACAACGATTCCGAAAACGCTCGAGATTGAGGGAAAACTGAACAGCGATATCCTGAATACGGCCGGACCTGCGCTGGATGAATATATTCTTGAAAAAGTTTACAAACCGAAGGTCGGTGAGATCTTCTCAACGCCGGGCTTTGGTCTGGCTGCACAGAACGTGATCTTCTCGGTAACGGCTGCCTGGCGCACGGAATTCGACCGCACGGACCGGGATTTGCTGCATGTTTACCGCGAGTCGACGAAACAGGCGCTGAAGATGGGTCTGCACAGCGTTGCATTTCCTTCCCTGATTACCGGCAGGAAAGGTTTTCCGATTATCCGTGCCGCGCGCCTTGCCCTGCAGGGGATCATGGACCAGATGAGCGAACAGCTCATTGATGTGCGGATTGTCTGCTACAACGCCGAAGCCGAAGTGCATTACCGTGACCGGCTGGAGCGGATGGGCTGGATGGGGTAGGACGTGATCACCCCAGTTTATGCAGGAAATCTTTGTAACTGATCTCCGGGCGGGGGCCGATATGGCTGATCACTTCGGCGGCGGCCATGGCGCCGAGCTTGCCGCATTTGTCGAGAGGCATGTTTTCTGTCAGACCATAAAGGAACCCGGCTGCGAACTGGTCGCCGGCGCCGGTGGTGTCGACGATTTCCCTGACCGGTTCGGCGGCAATTTCAATTGCCCCGTCTTTGGACACGATCACCGCGCCCTTGTCTCCGCGGGTCAGGACGGCGATTTCGACATGATCACCCACGGCTTTCATGGCGTCTTCGAAAGTATCCTGTAAAAACAGGGCTTTAATTTCTTCTTCGTTGGCGAAAAGGATATCGACGTG
>CAZKGT010000062.1:0-11905 GCA_964552285.1 uncultured Pseudobdellovibrionaceae bacterium
GTCGACGGGCGCGCGCCGGCCGAGGGGCATCGCCAGCGCCAGACCGCGCTGGCGGACACGCTGGAACTTCTGGGGTCGGTCGGCCCGGCCGCGTTCTACACGGGTGACATTGCCGCGACCCATGCGCGGTTTCTGGAAGCGCAAGGCAGCCCGCTAAGGCGCGGCGATTTCGCCGGTTTTGCCATGCACCAGCACGGCGCCGACGGGTACTTCGCCGCGCTCTCCGGCGGCACGCGCCTCTTCCAGTGCGATCGTCATTGGGGTAAGGTCCGGATCAGTCATGGATCAAGAGAACCACAAAAAGGAACGGATTGCCAAGGTGCTTGCGCGCGCCGGACTGTGTTCGCGCCGGGAGGCCGAGCGCTGGATTGAGGCGGGCCGGATTTCCGTGAACGGACAGAAGCTGGAAACGCCTGCTTTTACGGTTGGTCCGGGCGATGATATCCGGGTGGACGGAAAGCCTTTGCCGAGGGCGGAAGGCACGCGGCTGTTCCTTTTTCACAAGCCGGAAGGGCTGGTGACGAGCGCGAAGGATGAGCGCGGACGGAAAACCGTTTTTGATGCGTTGCCGGAAGATTTGCCGCGCCTGATCAGTGTCGGGCGGCTCGATCTTAATACCGAAGGGCTTTTGCTGCTGACCAATGATGGAGAGCTTGCGCGCAAGCTCGAGCTGCCGTCGACAGGCTGGGCGCGGCGTTACCGGGTAAGGGCGCACGGGACGGCCAATGTTGAAAGGCTGAAAAAGCTGGAGAACGGAATCACGGTGGACGGGGTCAGATACGGGTCGATCGAGGCGACGCTGGACAAGCAGCAGGGCGCGAATTGCTGGCTTACGATGACGCTCCGGGAGGGTAAGAACCGGGAAATTCGCAAAGTGCTGGAGGCGCTGGGGTTGAAGGTGAACCGTCTGATCCGTTTGTCCTACGGGCCGTTTCAGCTTGGCGGGCTCGAGAAGGGCGCCGTGAAAGAGGTGACGGAAAAGGTTTTGCGCGAACAACTGCCGGAATTCTTTCAATGAAAATCACCGCCGGGACATACAGGGGCCGAAGCCTTTTTACGCCGAAGGGAAAGGATATCCGCCCGACCTCGGACAAGGTACGTCATGCCGTGTTCAATATGCTGGCGAGCCGGGGGCTGGTGCAGGAAGCACGGGTGATCGATGCGTTTTGCGGGACAGGGGCGCTTGGGCTGGAGGCTCTCTCGCAGGGGGCCGCATTTTGTACTTTTATTGATAGGAGCCGGGATTCTCTGGGTCTTTGTAAGGCCAATGTCGAGGCTCTGGGTGTTGCCGGGCAGGCGGAACTGATTTTAAAAGACTGCACCAAAATCGGGCCGGGCGGCGTGCCTGCGGGGCTGGTGTTTTTTGATCCCCCCTACGGCATGGATCTGATTGGTCCGGCGCTTGAGGCCATGAAAACCGGAGGCCGGCTGACAGGGGATGCTGTGGCGGTGATTGAGCTGGGGCGAAAGGAATCGATTGACCCAGCGTGGGGTCAGGTTCTGGCCGATAAGGAATACGGTGATACGCGGGTATTGCTGGTTCAGATTCATTTTTAAACACAGAGGGCACAGAGGATCCGGAGTTCACAGAGATTCCACTTTATTGTCATCCTGAGCGAAGTCGAAGGATCTTACCCGGTTGCAACATATAAGATCCCTCCACTTCGGTCGGGATGACAGAAATAAAAAACCTCTGTGTACTCTGTTAAATTATTCCTGAATAAATCAGTCCCAGCAGGAGAACGCCCAGAACAATCCGGTAAATCACGAACGGCGTAAAGGTTGCTTTGGCCAGCCATTTCATCATGAGGTCAATGGAAACCCAGCCTGCGATAAAGGCCATGGCGGCGGCAATGAGGGCATCGAGGCCGAGCATCAGATCGCCGCTTTTGATCAGTCCTATTCCCTGAAGCGTACCTGCGCCGCTGATGGCGGCCATGGCCAGCAAAAGCGAGAATCTGGCGGCATCCGTTCGTTTGAAGCCAAGCCAGCGGGCGGCGGTCATGGTAATGCCTGAACGGCTGGTGCCGGGGATGAGGGCCAGCGCTTGGGCAAGGCCGATCAAAGCGACATCCTTATAGGTCAGTTGTTCAAAGGTTTTTTCCGAGGGCTTTAATTTGTCCGCAGCCCAGAGCAGCAGGCCGAACAAAAGGGTGGTCCAGCCGATAACTTCCACGCTGCGCAGCCATTCCGGTTTCAGAAAATGCAGGGCCAGCCCGGCGAGAATAACCGGCACGGAGCCTACCAGAATGAGGAGAAGCAGCTTGAGGCCGTCGCTTTTTTCTTTTTTTGCGGTCAGTTGCCACAGGCCGGAGAACATGTTCTTCAGATCTTTCCTGAAATAGAGCAGGACCGAGAACAGGGTGCCGACATGAACGGCGACATCGAGGGTCAGATTTTCTTCCCACCCTCCGTTATCACCCATCACGGCATGGGCCAATACCAGATGACCGCTTGAGCTAACGGGCAGGAACTCGGTAATCCCTTGGATCAGGGCGAGGATGACAATATGATAGAGACTCATGACGGGCACAGATTAGTGGAAATTGGATTTATGGTCTATGTCGTTGGAATAATCGGGCTTGTATGCGGCTTTATGGTCGGACAACTTGTTCTGTTGCTCCTGCTGAAAGGGCGCAGCAACAAGGAAATTCTGTCCGATGGCTCCCTGAAATGGACATATGGCGTTTTGAACTGGCTTATTGCCGGGGTTGGCTGCTGGGCGGCGGTGAGTTTGTACGGGATTTATTTTGGGGGTTGATTCCTTTTAAGAGTGCCCTAGTTTCAATGCGTTGTTGTTTTTCAGCCAGATGGGGATTTCAAATGATCAGACGCATTTTTCAGTTTTTTGCTGTCTTTTTCCTGCTTTCCGGTACGCAGGCTATGGCGGCGGCGGAAACCTATGAGTTCGACAAGGCGCATACCCAGATCCTGTTTTTCGTCAGCCATCTCGGTTTTTCGATGTCGCAGGGCGAGTTTCATGATTATGACGGCCAGATTGTTCTCGACCGCGAAAATCCTGAAAACTCGAGTGTGGAGGTGGTTATCAAGACAGAGAGCATCGATATGGATGACGAAAAATGGGACGCGCATATGAAGGATCCGGATTTCTTCAATGTTGAAAAATTCCCGGAGATGACCTTCAAAAGCACCGGGATTGAGGTTGCCGGCGAGGACACGGCGAAAATGACCGGTGATTTGACTATTCTCGGCGTAACAAAGCCGGTTGTGCTGGACGTCAAACATAATAAGTCTGGTCATCATCCGTATAGCGGCAAATGGGTGGCGGGTTTTTCGGCAAGTACCATTGTCAAGCGTTCCGAATTCGGCATGAATTACGGGGTGCCCAATGTCGGCGATGACGTTGAGGTTCGTATCGAGGTTGAAGCCGTGCGCGTGGATGAGGAGCCATACCAACAGTGATCTGGAAGAATACGCCTGCGCGATGGGGTGCGGTAGCCAAAGGATTTCACTGGCTGACCGCCTTGCTGGTGGTCGGCCTTCTGTGCGTTGGGCTTTATATGACAGGGCTTGATTTCAGCCCGGACAAGCTGAAGCTTTACGGGTTGCACAAGGCGTTCGGGATTACGGTGCTGGCGCTGGTGGTCCTGCGGATCGGCTGGCGTGTTTTTACGCCGCGTCCGGGTGAAATTGAAACGCACAAGGGCTGGGAAGTCAGGCTGGCCGCGGTGATTCATTTCTTCTTTTATGCCGCCCTGATTGCCATGCCGATGACAGGCTGGATCATGTCTTCGGCGGCCAGTTACCCGGTCAGCGTGTTCGGGCTTTTTACATTGCCGAACATTGTCGGCCCGGATGAGAATGCCGTGGATCTGATGAAGGATGTGCACGAGTTTCTGGCGTACATTCTGATTGCCGCAATTATTCTGCATGTGGCCGGAGCCCTGAAGCACCATGTCATCGACAGGGATGAAACATTAAGGCGGATGATCCCTTTTATGTCCGCGGAGAAAGAAAAATGCGAGGATTAGGAATTCTGATCGCGGCACTGTTATTTACATTTCCGGCATGGGCGCAGGCGCTGCCGGAATGGAAGATTGACCCGGCGCAAAGTACGTTGACCTTCGAAGCAACACAGATGGGCGCTGCATTCGAGGGCCGCTTTGAGATGTTTTCCGGCGATATTGTATTCAGTCCGGATCATCCTGAATCCTCTACGGCACGAATTTTCGTCGATATTGCCAGTGTGAAAACGGGCAATGCGGAGCGGGATGGATATATCGGGGAGCCGGACTGGCTGGATGCCGGGTCATTTCCGCAGGCTGTTTTTAAAGCGGCAGCGTTCAGCCATATCGAGGCGAATCGCTATGTGGCCAAAGGTGCGCTTACCTTGCGCGGGGTGACGCTTCCGGTTGATATTCCCGTGACCATTGATATCGGTGAGGACGGCATTGCCCGCGCGGAAGGATCCTTCACGGTCAAACGGCTTGAATTCGGCGTCGGGCAAGGCCAGTGGACGGATACAACCAGTGTCGGTGACCCGGTTCTGGTGCGGTTTGCGGTGCAGGCGAATCCGGTTGAACCGTCTTCTGACTCGGCTGCGGCCAAATAAACACTTTCCCCCTTCGCCGATATCGGGTAAGAATCCAGTATTCCATATATTTAAGAGCTTCTTGTTGAAGTTCTTCCGGAACTTAACTGGTTTGCCGATGAGAACATTGTATCACCTCTGGCTCCACCCTTTCTCCCGCAAGGTGCGCCTTGTGCTGGCGGAAAAGAAGCTGGATTTTGAGCTGAAAATCGAAAAAATCTGGGAACGGCGCACCGAATTTCTGGCGCTGAACCCGGCCGGTGACGTGCCGGTGCTGATCGAGCCGGACGGGACGACCTTCGCGAACAGCCAGGTGATTTGCGAATATCTTGAAGAGGTTTATCCGGAGGCCAACCTGCTGGGCACCGATCCGGTGCAGCGGGCCGAGACGCGGCGGCTGGTCGGCTGGTTCGATGTGAAGTTCAACCGCGAGGTTACGGACAATCTGGTCGGCGAGAAGCTGATGAAACGCTTTTTGAAGCTTGGCGAGCCAAGCGGGCCATCGATCCGGGCGGGGCATGCGAATATTCATTATCACCTCGACTATATCGGCTTTCTGACCGAAAAGCGGAACTGGCTCGCCGGGGAGAATTTCTCGCTGGCCGATATGGCGGCTGCGGCGCATTTGTCGGCGATTGATTATATCGGTGATGTTCCGTGGGAAGAACACCAGGCGGCGCGGGAATGGTATGCGCGGGTCAAATCACGGCCCAGCTTCCAGCCGTTGCTTCAGGACCGTATTCCGGGCTTTACGCCGGTCGGTCACTATGAGGACGTTGATTTCTAGAAGTTCTACAAAAACAAATCAAAAGATAGGCGGTGTGATGTTCGGGGTGGAGGTATATGGATAACGGAAAACGTTTATTCTGCTTTGGTTTCGGTTACACATGCGATTATCTGGCTCACGCCCTGCAGCAGCAGGGAGGCTGGCGAGTCGCAGGGACGACCCGTGACCATGACAGAAAGCGCGAGTTAAAAGAGCGCGGGATTGAGGGGTTTCTGTTTGACTATGAGAGACCTCTAAGCGATCCGCTTTTTATTCTCAAAGACACGACACATTTGCTGATTTCAACGCCGCCCGGTGATCAGGGCGATCCGGCGTTTTTGATGCATGCGGAAGATATCGTGAAAATCCCGACGCTTGAATGGGTCGGTTATCTATCGACGACCGGCGTTTACGGCGACCGGGCCGGCGATTTTGTTGATGAAAATTCCGAGGTGCGGCCCAGCACCAAGCGCGGTTCACGCAGGGCGCGGGCGGAGGATCAGTGGTTTATGCTGCTGAACCATTATAACCTGCCGGTTCATACGTTCCGGCTGGCGGGGATTTACGGGCCGGGGCGCAGCGCGCTTGATTCCGTGCGGGCCGGTGTGGCGCGGCGGATCGAAAAGAAAGGCCATGCGTTCAGCCGTATCCATGTCGAGGACATCGTGAACGTTCTGCTGGCCTCGATGGCAAATCCGGAGCCGGGCAGCGCTTATAATGTCTGCGACGATTATCCGGCGCCGAGCCATGAGGTGATTGCCTATGCCTGCGAGTTGCTGGGGCTGGAGCCGCCGCCGCTGATCCCGTTTGAGGAAGCGGATCTTGCACCGATCACCCGGAGCTTTTATTCCGACAACAAGCGGGTCAGTAATGCCAAGATCAAACAGGAGCTTGGCGTAAAACTGAAGTATCCGGATTATCTGTCGGGGCTGAAAGCGTGCCTTGAGGCGGAGCTGTATGCTGTTCAGGAAGAGTCGCAGGCTTTGGCTTCTGAGTGATGGGCGGGCTTAAGTCAGCCCTTTTTTGCCATTTCCTTGCGGCGCTTATGCGCATCATACGGCAGGCGGATGGTGACGCTGGTGCCGACGCCGACGGTTGAGTCGATGTGCAGGGAGCCGCCGTGAAGTTCGGTCAGTTCCTTGGTGATGGCAAGGCCGAGGCCGGAGCCTTCATGCTCACGGGTGTAGTGCGAGGCGGCCTGCTCGAACGGACGGGTGATGCTTTTGAGCTTGTTGGCGGGGATGCCACAGCCCGTATCGTGTACCTTGATGGAGATATAATCTTCGCGCTCCAGAAACTCGACGCGGACGGATCCGTTTTCATCGGTGAATTTTACGGCGTTTGAGAGCAGGTTCAGCAGGATCTGCATCAGGGCGCGGCGGTCGGCGACGATGATACAGTCCTCGTTCATGGCTTCGATGGAGATTTTTACCCCGGCGTCGAGGGCGCGCCCTTCCATCATATGGACGCTGAGGCGGATGATTTTGCCGACATTCAGCTCTTCAAGGTCCAGTTCGTACTTCCCGGCCTCGATTTTCGACATATCGAGAATGTCGCTGATGAGATCGAGCAGGTGTTCGCCACTTTCCCGGATGCCGTTGATATAATCGAGGTAACGATCGGTGCCGATGGGGCCGAGGAGCTGCCTTTGCATCATCTCGGAAAAGCCGATGATCGCATTGAGCGGCGTACGCAGTTCATGGCTCATATTGGCAAGGAACTGGGACTTTGCCGCATAGGCGCGTTCGGCCGCATCCTTGGCTTCGCGCAACTCCTGTTCGTAGAGCGTGCGTTCGGTGATGTCCTGCATGATGCCGTAAAGGGCGCTGACGTCGCCGTCCTGGTCCAGTTCGCAGCGGCCCCGGCAGCGTACATAGCGGGTTTCGCCGTCCGGGCGGACGATACGGAAATCCATGTCATAGTCGTTACGTTCGATGATGGCACGCTGGAAGGCCTGCAGGAGGCGACCGACGTCGCGTTTGTGCAAAAGGTTATTCAGGCCGTCGAGCGAGGGCGTAAAGGAGTCGCGTTCGGTGCCGAATATATGGTGAATTTCGGTTGACCATTCGATCTCCTGCTGGCCGACAGTCCAGTGCCAGTGGCCCATATGGCCGATCGATTCCGCTTCGCTCAATTGCTGTTTGCGTTTTTTGAGCGCTTCTTCGTGCTGTTTGATATTGGTGACATCGCGGCCGACACAGTAAATCTGATCCCCGTAGCGCTTTTGCTGCCATTCCACCCAGTGGTCGTTACCGTCCTTATCGAGAATTCTGGCCTCGAAATCGATTGTTCTGCTATCAATGGCTTCCGCATGCATCAGGCTTTGTATTGACGTGCGGGCCTGATGGCGGTCTTCGGGGTGAATAAGGTCGGTGAAGCGGGTTTCCTTCAGGTCTTTGTCCTGATAGCCAAGATTTTTGCTGAAGGTCGTATTGGTCCGGATAAACGTGCCGTCGGTTTTGCAGATTGCCATGATGTCATGGGACATATTCAGGAAATGGCGCAGTTCGCTTTCCGAGCTTTGTTCGCTCACGGTTTCCGGGGCGGGTTCAGCAGCTTGCTCCTGCTGTGTGGTATCAATCAGGCGAACAATACTGTTCAGGTCGTCTTTTCTGTCTGCGGGTTTTTTATTTTCATTGAGAGAGGCAATCAGGAATCGCCGTCCATCGGGGACATCCAGCCAGTCAAAGTGGAAGCTTCTGGTGTCGTTTGAGCCTTCAATCTGCACGTTATGGTCGCCGGTGCGCAGTGCCTGCGTCCATGATCCGCTGCCGGCCGGACCGAAAATTCCGGCGGAAGACAGGGCGTCGTCAGGATCTTCGAAACGAAAAAGATCGTCGGCCGACTGGCCCTGCGTTTCGGCTTCTTTCAGGTTCATAAGCGCGCAAAAGGAAGGGCTTGCGTATACGATCTGGCCGTCTTCAGAAATAGCGACACGGGCATAATCCTGCTTTTTGGAAGATGCCTGCTTTGAGGTTTGCTTTGTTTTCCGTTTTTCAGCGGTTTTCACGGCCATAATTGCCACCCTCGGCTTTTAAACAAATAAACATAATATATCTTTTGCCGTTTTAACAGCATTTCGTTGTTTTTTAGCCCGCGGGCGGTGCATAAAAAACCCCTTCCTGCAGTCAGGAAGAGGTTTTTTGGGGGAAGGAATTCTAGTATTTGACCGAACAGCCATATGGTGCTGTCACAGGCTCGGCGACCGGGTTTCCTGCCTCAAGATCGCTGAGGGCCGCCAGGACGTAGTTTTTGGCCCCTTCGACCGTATCGTGGCGCGAGCTGGAGTTGTCATCGATTGCGCCGGCGTAAACCAGCGTGCCTTCTTCATCGATGAGGAACATGTGCGGCGTGGTTTTTGCGCCGTACAGATTTCCAATCTCACCGGACGGGTCGAGAATTTTGGCGGTCGGGTGCGCGTCTGTTTCGTCAATGATGGCCTGTGCCTCTCCGGCATCGACATTGCCCTGCTTTCCGGGAGCCGATGAGACGATGGAAATCCATTTTACGCCCTTTTCAACGGCCATTTTCTGGGCTTCTTGCATGTTGCCTGTTTCATAGTGTTTTTTAACGAACGGGCATTCATGGTTGGTCCATTCGAGAATGATTTTGCTGCCCTTATGGTCGCTTAATTTGATTTCCGTGCCGTCAATCGCGGTGGCTGTGAAATCAGGGGCAGGCTGGCCGACCTGTGCGGCGGCTAGGGCGGCGACCGGCATGGCGATCAGGGCCAGAAAAGCAAAAAGGGAAACGAATTTTATCATGTGTTTTATCCTTCCGTTACGGCATCGGCCACAATGGCCGGGGTTAAAAGCTGTGGTAAAACAACAGGCTCCGGGCGCTGTTTTGTAACAGGGTCCCGCGCTCCGTAAAAGACATAGATCGGAACGCCGCTCCGTCCATAGGTCTCGAGATATTTTGTGATTTCCGCATCGTAATTGGTCCAGTCGCCAATCAGGTAGCGAATGCCGTTTTCCCGGAACAGGTTTTTGGCGTGCTCGGTGCCCAGCGCGATCTTGTGATTGACCTTGCAGGTAATACACCAGGCGGCGGTCATTTCGACGAAGACGGGATCGTTTCCTTTCAGCAACGTCTCAAGTCTGGCCTGCGAGAAGGGCTCGTAAAAATCGCCGGATGCTTCCTCGGCTGGCTCAGCGGTTGTTTTAACCATTGTAATCGGGCTGGAGGAAAAAGCGAATGCGATAAGCGCCAGGGCGATAAGGGCTTTTTTGCCGCCGGCCACGCGCAGAAGCCAGAAGCCGAAGGCGATCAGCAGCATGCCGGAAAGTGTCAGCAGGACGCCGTGCGGACCTGCCTGCTGGCTCAGGACCCAGACGAGCCAGATGGCCGAGGCGAACATCGGGAAGGCCAGGAACTGCCGGAAGGTTTCCATCCAGTGGCCGGGTTTGGGAAGCAGCTTTTGTAAGGGCGGTGCGACCGAGAGTAAAAGATAAGGCAATGCCAGGCCAAGGCCGAGCGTCAGGAAAATGATGAGGGCCACAAGGGCCGGCTGGACGAGCGCATAGCCCATCGCCGCGCCCATGAAGGGGGCTGTGCAGGGCGTGGCAACCAGCGTGGCCAGAACGCCGGTGAAGAATGAGCCGGGCAGGCCGCCCTTTGAGGCAAGCCTGCTGCCGATATTGCCAAGGTTGCTGCCAAGCTCGAAAACGCCGGACAGGTTCAGGCCGAGGATAAACAGCAGGTAGGAGAGAAAAACGATAAGACCTGGGTTCTGGAGCTGGAAGCCCCAGCCGATTTGCGCGCCTGCCGCCTTGAGGGCGATGAGAAAGCCCGCAACAATGCCGAAGCTGACCAGTATGCCGCCCGTATAGGCAAGGCCGTGCAGGGCGGCCAATCCCGGGTGTTTTTCCGAGAGCCTGACGGAGCTTAAAACCTTCATCGAGAGCACCGGAAAGACGCAGGGCATCAGGTTCAGGACCAGACCACCCAACAGGGCAAAGAATAGCGCTCCCACCAGCGATAGCCCTCTCTCCTCGGGGGAGAGGGTTGGGTGAGGGGGAGAAGAAGCCTGAAGGTCCGTATTCTTTTGACCTTCGGACATTTTGCCCGCCTCTCCCCCAAGGGGAGAAGCGGTTATCTGATAGGCATGACGCCTGCCGTTTTCCTCATAAACAATAAGCCCGGTGATTTTTTGCAGCGTATCCAGCGGGCGGGTGTCGCGTTCCTGCCTTAAGATTGTTTTGTCTTCGTCACGGGAGAGCCTTACCGGCGCGGCGTTCAGGATGATGCCCCACTCATCAGGGAAGAACTCCGCGCTTTCCGGCAGTTCTTTTTCAATGGTGAGGACAAGATCATTGTCCTCTTCAAAGAATGTCACCGGCCATGTGGCTGTTTGCGGCAGCGCCTTCTTTGCGATTTGTATCGCCTGGGCCCCGTTTGTGGTCGGAAAGGAGCTGTTCAGGGTCAGTGACACGCTGTGCTCCTCGGGGATGCAGATTTCTTCGCAGACCAGAAGCTCAATATCTGCGCTTAGTGTAATCGGGCTTTCCGGCAATGTGTGCGGTGTGCTGATTTTTTGCAGGAAAACGGCCCGGTTTTTGTAGCCGTAGTTCAGTAAAGGGTCATAGGGGATCTTGTGCGGCACCGGCCACAGGATAGGGCCGGCTTTAAATCCTTCGGGCAGGTTCCAGTGTACGCGCATCGGCTCACCGGAATCGCCGGGATATTTCCAGTAGGTATGCCAGCCTTCCGCGATGATTTGCTCAATACCGACTAACAGGACCTGGTCGGGGCCTATGACAGAGTGTGAACTCAGCAGGCGGATTTGCGCATGCTTTTCCGTTTCCTGCGCGTGTGCGCCGGAGGCGGTGAAAACAAGAAGAAGCAACAGGAACCGGATAACGTACAAGAAAACCCCCTTTGAATTTCCTCTATAATCTAGCGCAATCATGGGCTTATACAATGGCCGATATTGCCTCCCGTACGATTTTATCGGCCTGAATAAGTATTCGGAGAAAGGGCGGGCCGGGTTACAGGGGTTGATTTGCCCTGTTTCACGTGTTACGTGAAATGCCGATAACAACAAGATCAGGATGCGTTTCATGTCACAGGACCCGTATGAGATTCTCGGTGTTCCCCGGGGGGCAGATTTTTGTACGGTCGTCAAACCGGCATACAGAAAACTTGCCAAGGATCTGCATCCGGATGTGAAGCCGGGGGATAAAGAGGCAGAAACCAGATTTAAGGAAGTAAGCGCGGCATTTAAGGAATTGGATCATCAATTCCGTGACAGGAAAAATGAGGCTGACGTTCCCTTTACGCCGTGGCTGATGCCGCTTGGTCTCGTTCTTCAGTATGTCGATGCGGTGACGCCGGATGATTACCGTGCGGTTTCTCGCCAGATGGAACAAATTGTTGCAAATAGTGCCGAGCTTACAAGGCTGGGGTTTAGCACAGGCATGAAAATGGTGGCCCTGCCGACGTGCATGATGTTTTCGCTTCTCGGCGCATGGACCGGAAGCACAATGCCCCGGACACAACCGCCAGCGCCTGCACCAAGGGCGCTGTCTTCTTCCTAGATAGTGTAGTCACAAGATATTAGCCCAGAGGGCGATGCATCTGATCTG
>CAZKGT010000063.1:0-3624 GCA_964552285.1 uncultured Pseudobdellovibrionaceae bacterium
TTGCATTAGGTGGATCAAGCATGCAGGCCACGGGAACTTTAATCCCAGCAGGTTTTGAACATAAAAAGGTTAACGAGGTTAATTTCTATCACAGAATACTCGAGAATTTTGCGCCTAAGGAACTTAAGCCGTTAATCGATGAGATCAAAAAACCAGACAAAATTGATTCTGGTGTAATCGTTGTTATAGCAACAAATGAAGGAAAAGCCTCCCTCGTCGTCGGCGTCACCGATGATCTCACGGCAAAATACAGCGCTGTTGACCTCGTCAAAATCGGCGCCGAAGCGCTGGGCGGCAAAGGCGGCGGCGGCCGCCCCGACATGGCTCAGGCCGGCGGCCCCGATGCAGGCGCGGCCAATGATGCCGTCGGCGCGATTGAAGGGGCGCTGGCGGGATAATCCTCACAGCCGTCATCCCCGCGTAGGCGGGGATCCGGGCAAGTCCCAACAGGCGCGAAGGCTGAGAATCGTCCGGACCCCCGCCTCCGCGGGGGTGACGGGGATGGAGGAGGGAGGGGAGTATGGAAGAAAAGAAATTTTACGTCTACATATTAGCCAAGGCTCGGAACAGCACATTCTACGTCGGCATAACCTCCGAATTACCGCAAAGGACATGGAAACATAAAAATGGCATATATGATGGATTTACGAAGAAATACGGTATCGACAAACTTGTCTATTATGAAATTTATGATGATGCTGAAAATGCGATCTTGAGAGAAAAACGTTTGAAAAAATGGAACCGTCTCTGGAAAGTGAGAATTATCGGGCAGATGAATCCTGAATGGAATGATTTGTATGATAGCATCTGCATCTAACCGTCATCCCCGCGGAGGCGGGGGTCTGGTCAACTTTCAGCAGGCGATCTAACGGATACTTGTCCGGATCCCCGCCTCCGCGGGGATGACGAAATGGGGGACGTAACATATGACAGCCACAGAACAGTCAGAAACCATCACCTCAAAAACGCCGGAGATTTTCCGGCTTGAGGTTGTTATTCCGGTTTTGATGCTGGCGGCGTTTGCGCTATTGCCGGTAAATCTTGCGTGGGGCGCAGGCCTCTTCCTCGTTCTGGTGCACTTCCAGCTTTGTATTGCGCTTTCCTTTGACGGCTTTATCCGGTTCTCGAGATATCGTCTGTCCCAAAACCACCCGATCATCGATATGATCGTCAGTTGGCTGATGATTGCTTTCTGCTTTCTGGGCTTTTCTTTTGTCGCGCTGTTGATGAAATCCTACAGCCTTGCCGTCTCGCCTGATCGTAAAAAAGAGGAGGAGGGGAAACCTTACTACGACAGGCCGTTTATCGTGCCGCTCGTTCAGGGGGTGGTCCTGCTGACGGGGATAGCCGTTGCTGCTTTTCGGTATGGCGGGTGAGCATGGAAATTCTGGCCGAAGGAAAATATGCGCGCTTTGTCCGGGAGGGGCACTGGGAGTATGTCGAGCGCCCCCATACGAACGGCATTGCCGTGATCGTTCCGGTGACGGCTGAGGGCGAAATCGTTCTGGTCGAACAATACCGTATTCCGGTGAAAACGAACGTCATAGAGCTTCCGGCCGGGCTGGTCGGCGATATTGATTCAAATGAAGGCTCGGAAATTGCTGCCGGGCGCGAACTGCTGGAGGAAACAGGCTATCGCTGTGACAAGCTGGAATTTATCTGTAACGGCCCCCTCTCGCCGGGCCTGACGGGGGAGGTGGCCGATTTTTATCTTGCGCGCCCCTGCATCTATGAGAATGAAGGCGGAGGGGACGAGACCGAAGAGATCACCGTTCACGTCGTCAAGCAGGAAGAAGCCGAAGACTGGCTGAAGCGGCAGGAAAAAGCCGGAAAGCTGATCGAACCGAAAGTTTATGCCGGACTATATTTTGCCGGGAAGGCATAAATTCGTCTCTGATTTGCTCTTGCGTATTTTCCCCGTCCCGGATATAACGCGGGCGAAAATGATAACGAACTTCTTGGGGACTAAGAAAAAATGGCCGTAGAACAAACCCTTTCCATTATCAAGCCGGACGCTACGAAGCGCAATCTGACCGGTGCGATTAACCGGCGTTTTGAGGATGCGGGGCTTCGGATCGTGGCGCAAAAGCGCATTCACCTGACTAAGGCGCAGGCGGAAGGGTTCTACGAGGTTCATAAGGAACGTCCCTTCTACGGCAGCCTTGTCAAATTCATGACGTCCGGTCCTGTGGTGGTGCAGGTTCTGGAAGGCGAGGATGCGGTTGCAAAAAACCGTGAAGTGATGGGCGCAACCAATCCGGCCAATGCCGATGAGGGAACCATTCGCAAGGATTTTGCCGAGAGCATTGAAGCGAACTCTGTGCACGGTTCCGACAGCCCGGAAAATGCGGCCAAGGAAATCCGCTTCTTCTTCAGCGATATCGAGATCGTCGGTTAATTTCCCGGTCAGGTGTTAATCCACTTCGCCAGCGCGGATTTTGCGCGACGGTTGGCGTCCGGCAGGGCTTCCAGTATACCCGGAATACCGTCCGTTATACCTGCCTTGGCATTTCGTTCCAGTTCTGCCGCCAGTGTACTGAGTTCTGTCAGGCCGAAGTTGCCGGCCATACCTTTCAGTTCATGCGCGCGGGCTGAAATTTCGTCGATATTGCCTGCAACGGAGATATCTGAAAGAACGGCAATAATCTCATCGGCCTTTTCTATCAGGCTTTCCAGCAGGTCGGTCAGTTGCTTTTTGCCCAGACTGTCTTTGAGCGCGCCAAGCATGGTTTCATCAAAGATGGTATCGGCGGTGGCAGGCTCCGGTGGCGGCGGTGCGGCCGATACAAGCGGATCCGGCGGCGGGACGGGAACATATTCCTCCTGAGTTTCCTGAGGGGATGGCGGCGGCGCGGGCGGCGGGACGGGGACGTATTCTTCGGTGCCCGCCGGAGCTTTCGTCTCCACCGGTTCTTCTGATGCCGGTTCTTCAGGCGTTTCAGCAACCGGTTCCGAAACGGGCTCCGGCTCTGGCGGGGGCTCGGGAATATAATCGGCTTCGTCCGCCTGCGGTTTTTCAGTGGGGGGCTGAACAGGTTCCGGGGCTTGTTCGGCCGGAGGTGTTTGTGCTGCAATTGGTTCCGGCGGCTCAGGCGGCATCGGTTGTTCCGGTTCAGCGACGGGCGCGCTTTCCCGGGAGCGGTATTCCTGCGAAGGAACGCTCTGGACCGTATCCAGGATCGTCAGCGTATCCTCGTCATTATCACTCTGTGCATAGTCATCGCCTGACATGCCGGCAGACTGGCGGTTTTCATATTCCTCAAACATGGTTTCTGCCTCGCGGAAGCTGTCGGCATCCAGCTCTTCATCATCGAATTCGTCATCAAAGCCGAGAGGCGATTCAGGTGCGGCTTCCGGAGGAGACGGTGAGCCGGTCCCTTCTGTTCTGGTTGTTTCATCATCTCCGTCTTTTTGTTCTTCTTCCTTGTCGCTTTCCAGGCTTATTCCGGACACATCGGGAGGAGGGGGGGACGCAGGGGCAGGTATAGCTGGTTCTGCCGAAGC
Organism: uncultured Pseudobdellovibrionaceae bacterium; assembly: GCA_964552285.1. GTDB lineage: Bacteria > Pseudomonadota > Alphaproteobacteria > Micavibrionales > Micavibrionaceae > CAZKGT01. The sequence continues at coordinate 3,505 of CAZKGT010000063.1, forward strand.
GGTCGGTTCTACAGGCGGCGGGGTGGTTTCGGCAACAGGTTCGGGTGGCGCAGGAGTTTCCGGTTCTGCAGGCGGAGCAGGTGCTGGCGAGGCTTCAGCAACAGGCTCGGGTGGTGCGGG
>CAZKGT010000063.1:3634-11669 GCA_964552285.1 uncultured Pseudobdellovibrionaceae bacterium
GGGTTCTTCTGGTATGGGCTGCGGTGCAGGTTCTTCCGGTGCAGGCGTTTCTTTTGTCTCCTCAACGGCCTGAGTCGGAGCCTTCTGTTCCGGTGTTTGTATTTCTTCAGCCTCGGTTTCAGCCTCCGCTTCCGGTTCTGCGGCGCTGGTGTCAAGTGTGACAGGGTTGTCGAAAATGCCGGTTACAGCTTTGTCCAGTGCCTTTTTCAGGCTTTCGGGGTCAACCGGTTTTGGAACAAACCCATTCATGTTGGCGGCAAAGAAACGCTCAATGTCCTCATCCTGGACATTACCCGTCAGGGCAATGATCGGAGTTGCGGCGACGGCCTTGTCAGGGAATGTGCGCAGTTTGCGCGTGGCCTCGTCACCGTTCATGCCGGGAAGCTCGATATCCATCAGGACGAGATCAAAGGGTTTGTTTTGAATTTTTTCAAGCGCTTCCTCAGCGCTGGAGGCAACTTCCACGGTATGTCCAACCCGCTCGATCAGGCCGGTTAATACTTTTTGGTTTACGTCGTTATCATCAACGGCCAGCACATGAATTTTTTTGTCGGAGCTGCTTTGCGTTTTTGTCAGCACATCACCCGATTTGTTGGCATCGTCCGCAGAGCCTTCCTCCATGACGATGGAAAAGAAGAAGGTGCTGCCTTCGCCGTCACGACTGTTGATGCTGATAATGCCGCCCATTGCTTCAATCAGGCGCCGGCAGATCGCAAGGCCGAGGCCGGAGCCGCCGAATTTCCGTGAAATACTTGAATCGGCTTGCGCAAAGGGATTGAACAGGTTCTTTTGCGCCTCTCTCGATATTCCGATACCTGTATCCTCAATCGCAAAGTAAATTGTATGCCTGCCGTTCACCGGTCCGGTATCGGCAGCGCTTGTTTCGCGGATATTCAGGGTTACGCCGCCTTCCGTGGTGAATTTAATAGCATTACCGGTGAGATTAAGCAGAACCTGGCGCAGGCGGGTCGGATCGCCTTTGACGTACTGGGGAATGTTGTCGTCGATCTTTGCTTTTAGATAAATATTTTTCTCGGCGGCGTGGCCGGACATAAGGGTAACAACACTGTTAATGAGCCGCCGCAGGTCAAATGAAACGCTTTCAAGTTCCATCTTGCCGGTTTCGATTTTCTCGAAGTCGAGAATATCGTTCAGCAACGCCAGCATGGCATCGCCGGAATCCTGGATCGTCTGGGCGTACTCGTTCTGCTCTTTGGTTAACTGCGTGTCCATTAGCAGGCGGACCATACCCATGACGCCCGTCATCGGCGTCCGGATCTCGTGACTGACGACGGCAAGGAAGGCGCCCTTTGCCCGGTTGGCTTCGTCGGCCGTTTCCTTGGCGGCACGCATTTCCTCTGTCCGCTGGGCTTCTCTTTCGCGCAGTTCGGCCATGATCTCCCGTTCCCGGTCGATCACCCGCAGGAGCCTTGCCTGGTCAGCCGATTCTTTTGATTGCTTCAGGCGAACGAGGGACGCCGCCTCTCTGGCGTCACGCGCTTTTTGCTCGCGCATGCGCTCTTCGATCAGGTGAAACTTCTTGGCCGAGGCGACAACCATAAAAAGCGCCTGTATGCCGACAGAAAACCAGTACGCCATCAGAACGGGTGCTGTCGGCGTTATGACGCTGAACAGGCCAAGGCCCGTAATCAATGTTCCAACAAACAGAACAAGCCATGAGGCCGCAAACTCATTTCCCGCATATTTGCCGTCCTGCGCCTGCATGAAGGCCAGCGCCACCAGAATAAACATTGAAACAATGGGAGTCAGAAACATCATGGCTGGCTTCAGAATCGACGCATCACCAAGAAGAGCTGTGTACAGGATCGCGGAAATCAGAAGAACAAAAACCAGGCCGTAAAGGACGTAGTTTTCGGTATAATCCTGAGGGCCGACCTTCAGGAAAAACTTTGTCATCAGGACACCTGCGATAACCGTCAGGGCCAGCAATAACGCGACAGATTCACCCGCCAGCATGAAATCCGAGAAAATGACATCGTTCAGGTGATTGAACAAAAAGGCCTGAATGGAGAAATAGCCAATGAATAACAGATAAGTAAGGTCACGCTTAAGATACATAACGGCGGCAAAAAAGCCGATAAAGCCGATAAAGCCGATCAGGACCAGATTGTCCGTTCGGGACTGTGTTCTTAGTTGTTCGACAAAGGCTTTTCTGGTCATCAGTTTCGGCGCAAGCGTATTTGGGAGACCTCCCCAGGGAACGTAATAGACAACGAAAAGCGCATCGGCTCCGGGTTCAATCGCCAGCGGCAGGGCGGCGCCTTCAAAGTTTTTCATGCTGGAATTGTCTTTGTCCGGTCCTTTTGCGACGTCGACAAGGACTTGGCGTGTGTTGTGGTTATAGACAAAAATCTGCTGGCCAAGGCCAAAGCGGCCGTCAGCATACTGTCCAAAAGATAAAACCCAGTCGCGGTTGTTTGTATTGTTGGAAACGCTGAACACGATCCAGTGCGGGACCGGTTTTGAGCCGAAAGACAAAATATTCCTGTTTATCCGCTTCCCGCGCAGGTTTCTTTCATGGCGGGCAATGACATTGGATGTACCAAGTTCCCCCTCTTCATCGACGGTCACATATATCGATGGGCCTATGGCATAACTATCAACGGATTTTACCAGCAGAATTCTGGAGGGGTCGTCTATAGCAGGGGCGCTGGTCTCCGGCGCAGGAAAAAGGGTAATAAAAAACAACAGGATAAGCGCAGGAAGCCACCGGCTTTTTCTGAAAACCGTTCTGCATATTGAATCGTGTCGACATTTCTTTCGCATGGTGCAGACAAGCAAGTGACTGGTAAAAAAGGTGTGTCCCCCTTTACGTCATAATGCCCTGAAAAGGTTACAGAATCATGAACAAAATGAATGGGTTACCATAATATTAGGTATTGTTTTCAGAGTAAAAACAGCGCCATACCGACCAGTATAGCAAGAATGGCGATGATGCTCCATTTTGCGAACACAGTGAATTGCCGCCAGATGTCCTGATGGTGGGCAATAACGTCTGCCGTGATTTCGGTTGGTTGTTTTTTCGCCATGAGTGAGCGTCCCTTTCTGGTCGTTGCTGTAAGTGTATGATTCGCTACGCGCTTACAACGCTTTTCTCTGCCATTATGCGCACTGCCTCGGGATAGGCAATATGCTCTTGTGCCTGTATTTTGAGCATCAGGCTTTCCGGCGTATCTGCAGGGTCGACGTTGACTTTGCGCTGTATCAGGATTGGCCCTTCATCACACTCTTCCGTCACAATGAAGATTGTTGCGCCGCTCTCTCTTTCCCCGGCCTCCAGCACGGCACGGTGGACATGTTCACCGTACATGTTCTTCCCGCCGAATTTAGGCAGCAGGGATGGGTGGGTGTTAAGAATTTTTCCTTCCCATTTCCGGACAAAGGAGGGGGTAAGGATACGCATGAATCCGGCAAGGCAGATCAGGTCAACCGGATATTGGTCCAGAATATTCTGCAGCGCGGCTTCAAATTCCTGCCGGTCAGGGTATTCGGTGTGGCTAACAACTTCGGCGGGAATGCCGGACTTTTCCGCTCTTTCCAGTCCGTAAGCACCGGGTTTGTGGGAGATGACAATGGAAACCCTGGCAGGAAAGTCGGGCCGGCTGCAGGCATCGATCAGGGCCTGCAGGTTGCTTCCGTTGCCGGAAATAAATACGGCCAGATTTAGAGGCTCCGGTTCCATGCCGTATCCGTATTGTCGATGGTAAGGGCCGGGTCGTCGCCCCGTTCCTTGATTTTGCCAATGATATAAACGGTTTCGCGTTCTTCTTCAAAGGCGGCTTTAATGGCCTCTGCGTCCTCGGGGGCGCATATAACCGCCATGCCTATCCCGCAATTAAGCGTGCGGCCCATATCCATGGCCTCGAGCTGGCCGATATCGGCCAGCCACGAGAATATGGGAGGCAGTTCCCAAGAAGAGGCGTCAAGTTCTACAGCCAGCGTTTCAGGAACCACGCGCGGAATATTTTCGATCAGCCCGCCGCCTGTAATATTTGCCATGCCCTTGATTGTGTGTTTTTTCAACACATTCAGGATCTGCTTCACATAGATACGGGTCGGGGTCAGTACCAGATCGCCAATGCTTGCCGTGCCCTGGAAGGGCGCGGGCGCCTCATAAGACATGCCTTGTGTCGTTTCAATTAATCTGCGTACCAGCGAAAAACCGTTTGAATGCAGGCCGCTGGCGGCCAGCCCTAACACAATATCTCCGGCCTCGATATTCTGGCCGGTAATGATTTCATCGCGCTCAACCGCGCCAACAGAAAAGCCGGCAAGATCGTAATCGCCCCCGGCGTAAAGACCCGGCATCTCTGCGGTTTCGCCTCCGATCAGCGCGCATCCGGCCTGGCGGCATCCTTCGGCGATCCCGGCAATGACCTTTTCCGCCGTGCCGACATCCAGTTTGCCGCTGGCAAAATAATCCAGGAAGAACAGGGGCTCTGCCCCCTGAACCACGAGATCGTTCACACACATTGCGACAAGGTCGATCCCGATCGTATCGTGTCGGTCCATATCGATGGCGATCCGGATTTTTGTGCCGACCCCGTCGGTCGAGGAGACAATCAGCGGATCCCGGTAACCCGTTTTCTTCAGGTCGAACAATGCCCCGAAACCGCCAAGGCCGGTAAGGGTTCCGTTTCGAAATGTGGTTTTGACATGCGGTTTGATCCGCTCCACCAGATCGGCTCCTGCGTCAATATCGACGCCTGCTTCCTTGTAGGCACTTTCTTTCATGAACTATCCCGTCTATAAAAGCATCATGGCCAAGGCTTATAGAATATTTTTGCCGCTTCTGGTAGTCCTGCTGTGCATTTCTGTTGCGGGAAGGGCCATGGCTGCCGCGGATTCCGTCTTTACCGTCGACAATGTCCAGATCGACGTTACGGCCGACGATGCGACTCAGGCGCGCGAACAGGCCTTTGCCCGGGCACAGGGACTGGCCTTTCAGAAGCTTGCCTATCGTCTGATGTCCGAGGAAGAGCGCGATCTTTTCGAAATGCCGGACGAGTCCCTGCTCGCATCCATGATCAAGGATTTTGAAATTATCAACGAGCAGCTTTCCAGCGTGCGTTATATCGGAACCTACCGCTTTCGTTTCAAAGGGCCGGCTGTGCGCGATTATCTCTCCCGGCGCGGCGTAAGTTATACCGACGTGGCCAGCAAGCCCGTTCTGGTGCTGCCCTTTTACCAGTGGGGCTCCCGTACGGTTCTCTGGGAAGCTGAAAATGACTGGCTGGCCGCCTGGAGCCGGGCGGAAAACGAACGTGGCCTCGTCCCGGTCGTTGTTCCCATTGGTGATTTGCAGGACGTTGCCGATATCTCGGGCGATCAGGCGTTTACTTATGACCCGGAAAAGATACAGGACATGCTTGCCCGCTACGGTGCGGGCGAAGCCATAATCGTTATGGCGACGCCGGAATATAACGAGGAACGGGCAGCCGTGGAATCGTTGACGATGAATATCTACCGGACGGATCGTACCGGCCCGGAATTCGTCAAGGCCCTGAAAGTTCAGGCTGTTGCAACGGAAGAAAAGGGCGCTCTGTTTGATAAGGGCGTTGAGCGGATCAAGGAGTTGATGCGCAAGAACTGGAAAGCCAGAACGGTCACGGATTCCGGGCAGGGCAACGCGCTTCAGGTGCGCGTTCGTTACAGTTCCATGCAGGAGTGGGTGGATACCCAAAGGGCGCTGGAGAAGGTTCAGGGGGTTCAGGCCGTGAACGTGCTGGCGCTTAAGCCCCGCGAGGCAACTGTGGAATTTCTTTTCTCGGGTAATGAGCAGCGTTTGCGTCTTGCGCTGGCGCAGGCCGATATGACCCTGACAACGCCGAAGATCAGTTTTTCGCAACTGCAGAACAATCCTTACGGGATCACCTCATCCCCCCTTGTGTACGAGCTTTACCTCAACAAATACATGCGATAGAGGCGCCTGATCATGACGGCAAGAAACCATTTTCTTTTCTGGTCCGGCACGTTTGCACTTTTCCTGCTGACGATCTGGCTTTTCAAAGGCGTTCTGTTGCCGTTTGTTCTTGGCGTTGCTGTGGCCTACCTGCTCGATCCGATTGTCGAAAAGCTCGAAAAACACAAGATACGCCGCTGGGTCAGTACGCTGGTGCTTGTCCTGCTTTTCTACAGCTTTGTCTTCCTGTTTCTTCTGGCGCTGGTTCCGCTTCTTTATAAGGAAAGCACCCTTCTCATCAGGGAAATACCGGGCTTTGTGGATAAGGCGCTGGTCTGGGTTTCGCCCTATCTGGACTGGGCGCAGAGCCATTTTGGCGAAACAAACGGGGATTCGGTGCGCAGCGCCGTGCAGGCGCATCTGGGCTCGGCGCTGAAAGTCAGCAGGACGCTGGTGGAAGGCATTGCTGCCGGCGGACAGGCCTTCATGGGCGTGCTGATGCTGATTATCCTGACGCCGATCGTCTCATTCTTTATGATGAACGAATGGCCCGCACTGAAGGACTGGATCATGGACCTCCTGCCTAGGAAACATAAGGATACCATCATTGATCTCTGGAAAAAGATCGATACCAAGCTTTCAGGTTTTGTCCGCGGGCAGTTGACGGTCGCATTTATGCTCGGCCTCGGTTATGCCATCGCTCTCACAATTGCCGGACTGAAGTTCGGTTTTCTGATCGGTATTGTCTCCGGCATTCTCTCGATTATCCCGATGGTGGGCTCGATTGTCGGTCTGCTGATCAGTGTCGGTGTGGCCTGGTTCCAGAGCGGGGAGTGGAGTTTTGTCGCGATTATTGCCGCAATCTTCCTGATCGGCCAGTTTATCGAAGGCAATTTCCTGACGCCCAAGCTGATCGGCGACAGCGTCGGCCTGCATCCCTTATGGATCCTGTTTGCGCTAATGGCCGGCGGGGCGCTGTTCGGGATTGTCGGCATGTTGCTGGCCGTGCCGGTTGCCGCCGTGATCAGCGTTCTGGGCGGCTTTGCCATCAGGACCTACAAGGCTAGTCCCTACTATCAGGAAAAGATCCCCAAAAAGCCGAAGGCCAGAAAACCGCGAAAAAAAGCGACATGAAAACCGCGCAGCAAATACCGCTCGATCTGGGCCACAGGGCCGCGCTGGGCCGCGAGGATTTTCTGGTCACGGAAAGCAATTTCGATGCGGTGTCATGGATCGACCTCTGGCCCGACTGGCCGGCCCCGGCGCTTATATTGTATGGCCCCGCAGCCTGCGGGAAATCACACCTGGCGGAGGTCTGGAAAGGCAGAACCGGGGCGCAGGATGCCGATCTTGAAAGCGCATCGGAGGAAGATCTTGCCGCATCCGGCAATCATCTGATCCTTGACGATATTGATGCCCTGCTGGGTGAGCGTCAGGCGGAAACACGGCTCTTTCATCTCTACAACATGATGAAGGAAGCGCAGCGCAATATCCTGATTACGATCCGCACCGCGCCGGTGCGCGTTCCTTTTGCCGTTCCCGATCTTGCCTCGCGCCTGCGGGCGTGCCCGGCGGTGGCGATCCAGCCTCCTGATGATGCCCTGCTGGCGGCCGTGCTGGTAAAGCTGTTCTCAGATCGCCAGCTTGCCATCGGTCAGGATGTGCTGAACTATATCCTGCCGCGCATGGAGCGTTCGTTTGCCGCTGCGCGGGATCTTGTTGAGGCGGCCGACCGCGCGGCCCTGTCAGAGAAAAGGCGGATTACCATTCCCCTGATGCGTGATGTGATGGTGGGTCAGGCGGACATGACCGGGGATTCGGTCTTGTTGTAATCTTCCGGACTTACGAAATGTTGCAGGTCGTTTTCCCCCGGCTCCAGTTCGCCCCAGCCGTGCTTGCCACAGTCAAGAATGCTTAAGGTGCCGGAACTGTATCCGCGCATGAGCCGGTTCAGATGCTCCGGGCTCCCGCTCCCGACCAGAATGCGCAGCAGGTTGTGAATGCCGGGATTGTGGGCGATGACCAGTATGTTCTGATGCCGGTCTTCGACGTTCCTGCCCACCTGATTGGAACTTTATTTTTTTCTAGCAGTAGAGTTACCAAAATAAATCG
>CAZKGT010000064.1:0-11658 GCA_964552285.1 uncultured Pseudobdellovibrionaceae bacterium
TATCTGAAAAACCATCACGAGCCTCACTGAACCCGCTTTCAGCGTCCTCCCGATCTACCGGCCTTCGGCCGGTAGTGGTTCAGTTTAGTCAACTGCGGGGCACCATTTTTATCTTTTATAATCAATGTACCAAGTTACGTTTATGCTGATGGCCATCTCTTGCATAAAGTTCTGATAACGCTATGGTAACATACCGTATTGTCCGAAATAATCCTAAGGGGTACAAAGACGTACGAAATCGTCCGGCTCACGAACTACATAATCTTCAGGTGTGTTGCTCCTATTTGTATTTCCGTACCCCCGAGAAGGAGCCTGTCAATGTTTGAAGAAGATGCCTCTATGGAAAGATTAAAGTGCGATCGAAAGGAACAAGGCGGTAAAAATAATTCCAGCGAACTTCAAACGACACGTTAAATCCACTAAATTAGCCGTGATGTCGGATGAGCAAACAGAACAGCAGCAAGAAAACTGGCATACATATTTGCCTGAGAAAACGCTGGAGAATCTCGTAACGGGATATGGCGGCCTTAACGAAACTGAGGCGCAAAGACGCCTGTTGCAGCACGGTTATAACCGTCTTCCTGAGCCACCGAAGCGCAGTGCGCTTATGCGCTTTCTGTTACATTTCCACAATATCCTGATTTATGTGCTGCTTGGATCCGCCGTGGTAACAGCAGCTTTAGAGCACTGGATCGATACCGGTGTTATTCTGGCCGTCGTTCTGACCAATGCAATTATTGGCTACATCCAGGAAGGAAAGGCTGAAAAGGCGATGGACGCGATCCGCCATATGCTCGCCCCTCATGCCTCCGTGTTGCGCGGCGGAAAGCGGATCAGTGTTGAAGGGGAGGAAATAGTTCCCGGCGATATTGTATTACTGGAGGCTGGCGACAAGGTTCCTGCCGACATGCGTCTGCTAAAAACACATGGTCTGCAAATACAGGAAGCGGTCCTGACCGGAGAATCCGTGCCGGTTGAAAAGCATATAAAGCCGGTCGCCACAGATACTGCGTTAGGGGATCGTTCCTGTATGGCATTTAGCGGGACCATGGTTACAAGCGGGCAAGGACAGGGGGTTGTTGTTGCCACCGGGGGGGCGACAGAAATCGGGCGTATCAGCACCCTGCTTGCAAGAGTTGAAACCCTGACAACGCCGCTGGTTAGCCAGATGAACAGGTTTGCCCGCTGGCTGACGGTCTTTATCCTGCTGATTGCAGCGATACTTCTTGTCTTCGGTTATTTTGTAGAGCATTACAGCTTTACAGATATGTTCATGGCTGTTGTCGGGTTGTCGGTCGCGGCAATCCCGGAAGGTCTGCCCGCTGTGCTAACGATCACGCTGGCCGTTGGAGTTCAGGCCATGGCGCGCCGAAACGCCATCGTCCGGCGCTTGCCTGCCATTGAAACACTGGGATCGGTTTCCGTGATCTGCACTGATAAAACCGGGACGTTGACCCGTAATGAAATGATGGTGTCATCGGTCGCGACTTCGGCCCATTTATTTTCCTTTGAAGGAACGGGGTATGAGCCCAAAGGGGCAATCCTTCATCATGAAACCGTTATAAACGGTACAGACTATGAGGCGCTGACCGAACTCGCCCGTGCCGCCACCCTGTGTAACGATGCTGCGCTGCGCGAACATGAAGGCGTATGGAATGTAGAGGGCGACCCAATGGAAGGGGCGCTGCTGGCATTTTCCGGTAAGGCCGGGCTGGATATTTTGCATGAACAGGCGCTCTGGATGCGCACAGATGCTATTCCGTTCGATTCCCAGCACCGTTTCATGGCAACTCTTAATCATGACCACGAAGGCAATGCTTTTGTTTTTCTCAAAGGCGCGCCGGAACAGGTGCTTGGCATGTGCACGGCGCAACGGGCAACTGACGGCGGCACGAAAACACTCGACCAGAAATATTGGCATGAACAGGCCGAAGCGATTGCTGCAAGGGGGCAGCGCGTCCTGGCGATAGCACTGAAGCCTGTACCTGCAAAGCAGACAGTACTGGAAATGAAAGATGTTCAGAACGACCTGATTCTGCTTGGCCTGACAGGTCTGATCGATCCGCCGCGCCCCGATGCGATTGAGGCGGTTGCCGAATGTCACGGTGCGGGTATACGCGTCAAGATGATTACCGGCGACCATGCGGCAACGGCAAAAGCCATAGGCAAACAGATCGGCCTGCAAAATCCGGACGGGGTTCTGACGGGTGCGGATCTTGAGCGCATGAACGATGCTGAGCTTGCGCTGGCTGTGCTCGATACGGATATTTTTGCACGTACCAGCCCGGAGCAGAAGTTACGCCTTGTGATGGCGCTGCAATCGCATGGTCTTACGGTGGCCATGACAGGGGATGGCGTTAATGACGCGCCTGCGCTCAAGCGCGCTGATGCCGGGATTGCGATGGGACGCAAAGGTAGCGAAGCGGCTAAAGAAGCAGCCGAGCTTGTGCTGGCCGATGATCATTTTTCCTCAATCGTCGCTGCCGTGCGCGAAGGCCGTACCGTTTACGATAATATCAAGAAAGTCATAAGCTGGACGTTGCCGACCAATGCGGGGGAGGCCATGACGATTATCGTTGCGCTCTTGTTCGGCATGACCCTGCCGATTACGCCGGCGCAGATTTTATGGGTCAATCTGATTACCGCCGTCACGCTCGGCATGGCGCTGGCCTTTGAACCGACCGAGGAAAACACTATGCGCCGCCCGCCGCGCCCGCGTGGCGAGCCGTTGCTGACCGGTTCCCTGATCTGGTATATCGTGCTTGTGTCGGGGCTATTCCTGTGCGGTGTATTTGGTATATACACATACGCCATCGACAAGGGCTACTCTGTGGAACTGGCCCGGACGCTGGCGGTGAATACGCTGGTCGTCATGGAAATCTTCAACTTGTTTTTCATCCGCAATATTTACGGCACTTCGCTGACATGGAAGGCGGTGCGGGGGACGAAAGTCATGTGGCTGACGATCATCATCGTAACGGCAGGACAATTTGCCATGACTTATGTGCCGTTCATGCAGAATATTTTCGCAACCGAAGCAGTATCACTTATTGACGGCCTGGTCGTGGTCGGGATAGGGATTACCCTTTTCGTCGCTATCGAAATAGAAAAGCAGATCCGTTTAGTATTCCGCCGGCCCGCCAAGCCCTTTTGATAAATATAACTTTGCTCTGTAGTATGTAAAACATTTTCCGTTTTTAAAAAATAGGTCAGCATATATAATGGTTTGTCCTGAGCCGTTCGGAGGAAGCCATGCCACAAAATCAAAACCAGAATCTGGTGCGCGTCAGCTTGATGATCCGGGAGGACCAGCATGATTCCTTGCGCGATATGGATATCAATATCAGCGGTTACATACGGGACCTGATTGACGACCGCCTGAGCGATCACACGATCGTTCTGTCCGTGGCCAGCGAAACGAAACAGCTATACGACCAGATTATCTCGCACTCCGGCGAAGGGGACCGGGATTTCGAGCCCTATGTCCGGGAGGCCCTGAAAAAGATGCTCGCAGAGAAAATCAGGAAAATGCAGGAACTGCACAAGCAGATGTCGAACTGATTGTTCTGCTATAAATTGATTGAATTCCTGCCGGTTACAGGAGTACTCTGCAACCATAAGGAAAACGCATTGTCTTAATGAGATCAATTGTAATTCAGACATCGGATAGATTTTATGCTGCCAGAACCGCAGTCTTTTCTCGAAAAATTCTTCCTGTTGAGTGAAATTCCGGCCAGTGCCGAAACCGGGGAATACATCCCCTATCTTGTTCTGATTTCATACATTATTGCTTCAGTGGGCTCTTTTACAGGGCTGCGGCTGGCGGGCCATATTCACAAGGCCAGCGGTGAAAACATCAGGAATCTGCTTCATCTGGGCGGCGCCTTTGCTTTCGGTGTCGGTATCTGGTCGATGCATTTTATCGGTATGCTCGCCTTCGACATGGAAATGGCTATTACCTATGATGCGTTTCTGACCTTTCTATCCATGATAATCGCCATTGTGATCGCTTACGGCGTTCTTGAAACTGTCCGGTCAGGAAAGCCCAACATTTCGGGCCTGCTGACAGGGGCCGTCCTTTTGGGGGCTGCGATCTGCGGCATGCATTACACCGGCATGGCGGCGATGGAAATGGACGCAGATCTGCGCTACACGCCGGGACTGTTCCTGCTTTCCGTTGTGATTGCCGTTACGGCATCCGGGGCAGTCCTCTGGATTGTTTTTAAGCTGGGCCAGCGTGAAGGGCGCGGGCAGATCGTCTGGCAGGCCATTGCGGCACTGGTCATGGGTGCTGCCATTTGCGGTATGCATTACACCGGTATGGAAGCATCCGTCTTTGTTCCCTGGGCCGATTGCCGGTACGATCCGGACCAGCGTTTCGATGTTTTGGCTTTGGTTGTGGCGGCAACCGGCAGTGTTGTATTTGCCGTGGCCCTTGTACTGAGTTTTTACCAGAGCAGCGATGAAGTGAAATACAGGGCCAGGAGTACCCTTCTTCAAAAGCAGATGATCAGGGAAAATATAAGCAAATCCGTGTTTCTCCAGATGGCAATGCTGCTTGGTTTGGGGACCGCTTTTTTTATTGGCTCTTCCCTGTATTCCATTCATGCAGAAAGAAAACAGATTCATGACAGCGCAATCGTAAACAGTGCCGGATTGCAGCGGATGTTTATCCAGCGTTTCACGCGGGAAGTTTTGACAGCGATCACAACGCAGAGGAACGGGGACGAACAAAAAGCGGAGTTGGCCCGAAAAACCCTTAAACACACAGAATTCTTGATTGAAAAGAATTACAGGGCGTTCCTGATCGGTGGGGATGTTGTTCTGGCCGCAGACGGCGGCAGGACAAAGATGATTTCCCCTTTACATTACAAAGAGGCGGTTCGGGAAATTCGTCAGTCGCGGCAGGAATGGGAAATGCTAAAGCACATTGCCTATTCGGTTTTGCAACTCGATTCCCAGTTCGTGACCAACAGCCCACATTATAAAGAACTTTTCAGGCAAGTCGGCGAGGCCGTCCATGCGCAGGATAAGGTCATTCATGCTCTTGAAGACGAAATTACGAACAGCAATGAGACTGTCATTTTGATTCAACAACTCGGAATTGTGGGCGCTGTGGCCGGCCTGTTTGTTCTTCTTGCCTATATTTATTTCCGCGTATCTCAGCCGGTCGGTCTTATGTACCGGGAGCTTGCGAATTACCGCGATCATCTGGAAGATCTGGTGGACGAGCAAACGTGTGATCTGGCCGCGGCGAAGATTCAGGCCGAGCAGGCCAACAAGGCAAAGGACGATTTTCTGGCCAACATGAGCCACGAGTTTCGTACGCCGCTGAACAGCATTATCGGTCTGACAAAAATCCTGCTGGAAGATGATAAGGCTGACGAGGATATGCGCAGCAGCCTGAAAATCATCGACAAATCATCCGAGTCGCTGCTGGCCATCGTGAACGATATTCTCGACCTGTCCAAAATCGAGGCGGGTATGATTGAGCTGGATGAAAAGCCTTTCAATATTTCAGAGATGCTTTGTTCAATGGTTGATCAGGTCAGGCCTCTGGCGAGTGAAAAGGGCCTGAGCCTGGAGCATAATGTGGAAGATATTGCAGAAACAAACCTGATCGGGGACGAGTTTCGTTTGGGGCGCATATTAACCAATTTGCTCTCGAACGCGGTCAAATATACGCCTGCCGGTAAGGTTGAGCTTGTTGCAGAGATTATAACGCCGCCTGAAATTCAGGAAATTGATGAAGACCTTGTTTTATTCGTCTGCTCGGTCAGGGATACGGGTATCGGCATTCCGGAGAATAAAATAGGGCACATCTTTGACAAGTTTACCCAGGGCGAGGCAAGTATCGAAAAGCGCTTTGGCGGCACTGGTCTTGGTTTGAATATCACCCATCGCCTTGTCGAGATGATGGAAGGTGAAATTACGGTCGAGAGTCTTGTCGACAAGGGTTCTGTTTTTACCGTGACCATTCCGCTCAAGGTGGCAAGGGACGGTGCGTTTTCCTCAGAGGACGGAGATCAGTTTCTGGTCGATGCGCCGCTGCCTGATGTTAAAGAGAGGATTCCTGCGTCAAAAGCGAGAATTCTTGCGGCCGAGGATCACGAGTTTAATCAGGCCTTTCTTGTAAAACTCTTCAAGCGTATGGGCTGTACTGATTTTACGCTGGCGGCTTCAGGGAAGGAGGCGCTGGAAGCCTTTGGCGCGGGCGGCTTTGATATGGTGCTGCTGGATATTCATATGCCGAAAATGAACGGGTATGAGGTTGCGAGAGCTATTCGCGCAGCAGAAGAAAACGCAAGGGGTGCAGGCAGGCATGTTCCTATTATTGCCATGACCGCCGATGTTATGCCGGAAACGCACGGCAATTGTCTTAAGGCGGGTATGGATGAATATATCAGCAAGCCGCTGGATGAAACGGTTTTCAGGAAGCTGATGTCACACTGGTTTATTCTGCATGACATCGGCGGTGAGGCCGAGAGACAACCGTCAGATGATGGGGGCTCAGGTGCCGGATCGTCCGATTCTCCTGTTGATCTGTCCCTGCTGAGGGAATATTCCGATGGTGATTTCGAGATGGAAAAGGAGATGATTGAGACTTATTACAATCAATCCCTTAAGCATCTTGAAACAATGGCGGAAAACCGGACCAAGGCAAAACACAAGATGTGGTCGGAAGTCGCTCATGCGCTCAAGGGCAGTTCAAGCTATATCGGGGCCGCCGGAATGGTGGAGCTTTGCAGGTATGCGCAAATGGATATGGATCAGGCGAGCGCCAAAGAGCGCAAGGCGCATTTAGAAAAGATCAAATCAGAGTTTGAAACGGTTTGTGCTTTTCTCAGGAAAGAAGGGCTTCTGGCGTAGGGCTTCATTTACGCCGGGTGAAAACAATCAGTTCCGCCAGCAGGCCGAAGAAAAGGGTTTGCATCCCGAACAGGCCGGTGCCGAGGACGAGATTGACGCTGCGCACCGGTTTGGCGTAGGCGTGGGTGAATAAAAAGCCAGCAAGTTCCCAGCAGAAAACCAGCCCGCCAATCGCCAGAAACGCAATGCCGACGGGGGCAAAAACCCTTAAAGGGCGCACGGCAATCAGGACCATCAGAATCTGTGGCAGGACCTTGAACGGGTATTTCAGGGAAATGAAGGATTTGCCGGTTTCGCGTTTCCTGAAGGCCACATCGACATGCTCGAAGCGCATGCCTTTGAGGTAGGCGTCGAGCAGGATTTGCTGGGTGTAGTTATAATCGCCCGGCATGCTGAAGACATCGAGATAGGATTTGTTGACAGCAAAAATTCCGGGCTGGCTGTCTTTCAGCGGCCAGCCGGTCAGCCAGCGCATCAACTGGCGGAAGACTTTGTTTCCGATGCTGCGCACCGGCGGCATTTTATATTCGATCCGGGAAAAGCGGTTGCCGTAGACGATATCGGCGGCATCCTCGACAATCGGCTGGATCAGGTTCGGGATGTCGTTTGGATCGTGCTGGAGGTCGGCATCGAACTTGACCGCGATATCCGCACCATCATTGCGGGCGGCGGTGAGGCCCGTACGTACGGCGGCGCCAAGGCCGCGGTTGGTTTTATGAGAGATTACGCGGTGGGCGCCGGCCTCTTCGGCAAGTTGGCGCGTGGCGTCGGTACAGCCGTCATCGACAACGTACACCTTTGCATCCCAGCCTTCGAGATTGTCAAGCGTGGCGCGCAAGGCGCTGATCGTTTCAAATATCCGCTCGGCCTCGTTATAGGCGGGGACAACGATGGTCAGTTTATTCAGCATTTTTTCTCCTCTCCACCAGCCAATACACCAAGACAAGCAATGTCACAAGGAAGACAGGGATCAGCGGCATGGAATAGCGCGGGATATAATGGGTCAGGAAGGCGTGAAAGCCGTAGGAAAAATAGGCCGGGAACAGGAAAACCCAGTATCTCAGGCGGTTCGTAAAAAAGGCCCAGCCTGTGGCGATTAGCCCCGCCGGGACGAAAAGGAGCGATACAGCTGCCGTGAAGGCGACAAGGATGACCGGCAAAGGCTGGCGGCGGATAAAGGCCTGCATGAAGGCGCCGCGATAGGCAAAGGCGGCCGTGAGGGCCATGTGTTTGACGAAATTGTCTTTGATTACGAGTAGAGAGGCTTTGGTCAGGGAGATATCCTTTTCCTCGGCGAGTGTATGGGCGACGCCTTTTTCACGTTTGGCGCGGCGGTAATAGCTCTCGTCATTGTCGCGGTCGAAACGGTCGAAGGTTTCCTGCCCGAAGGTTTTGAGAAGTAGCCGGTCGCCGATCAGCGGGGTGAAATAGAAATAGCTGACGAAGTAGTCGGACCAGGGCATCGTGTCGTATTCGGCGCGGATCGAGAGTACTTCGCCGCCGCGTCCGGCAACTTTCCATTCGCCGCTGATATTGTGATTGCGGATCATCCAGGGGGCGATGACTGTGCCTGCGACGGCGATGATAAAGAACCAGCGTCCGGCTATTTTAGCCCTCTCCCCGCAGGGGAGAGGGCTAATATGAAGCACAGGAACGGGAAAACAATTACACAGACCACCAGGAAATAAAAGAACGCAGCCTTGGTCAGGATCATGAAGCCGAACGCGAGGCCGCAGCCGAGGGCGGCCAGCCATTTTCTCCGACCGAAAAAGGCGAGATACATCAGGGTCGACATTAACAGGAACAGCAGGGCCGCCAGCGTTTCCGGGTAAAAGAAATTGGATTCGGAGATAAAGCCCGTATAAAGCGCAATCATGCCCGATCCGGCGGCGGCAAAGCCTGTACGTCTTGTGAAGACGTACACCGCCCATCCGGTGGCAGCGATCAACAGAAGGTGCAAAAGGATATTCGGGACCTTCATGTAGCGGATAATCTCCGGGCAGCGCCCGTCTTCGAGATAGCAGGCGGGGCCGTGTTGCTTGAGTTCCGCGCGGTCGTGAAGCGCAAGGAAACCGGCCAGAATGAACGGGTAGAGCGGTTCCCGGCGCAGGGAAGGGCGAGGGTCTGGCGCATCAAAACTCTGGTCGGTGGAAAGTGTGCCGCGCTCGACAAGGTTCCATGCCATGAACATATATTGCCGCCCGTCATATCGGGGCCTTTCGTCCGTCATGTGTGCGAACGTGACCCACATCGATACGGCGATGGCGGCAATGACAAACAAAATCGGCAAGGTAGGCAAAATGCGGGTTGTCACGACGATTCCCTGACTTCTTTCATCCGTGCACGATGGATCCCGGATAACTCTCTTTCCTTACCAAATCAGAGATTTTGAGGAAAGTGGTTTCCGGGATGGCGGTGTGGTATTTGTTCGGGGCAGAGTCTTTTTGAAAGAACGAAAACAACGTTTATGAAGAAATATTTCAATATTCTGGGTATTGTGCTGACGGTTGCGGCCTGTATCTATGTTTTATGGCGGCTGTCCGGGAATACGCAACTGCCGTCTCTTCTGTCCAAACCGTCCACCTCACTGGTTTTTGCCGGGTGTGTCCTGCTGGCGCTGGTTGCGAATAGTTTTCTGGCCGCGGCGTGGGTTGTTATGGTGGATCGTCTGGAGGGCAGACCCGTTTCGAAAAAACAGCTTTTTATGATCTATGCCTGGACGCAGATGGGTAAATATCTGCCCGGCAACGTCTTTCATTTTGCGGGACGTTACGGGATGGGGCTGGGCGCGGGAATTTCCAACAAGACGCTTGCCAGTACAACGATTCTTGAGCCTGTTTTCCTGATTCTGGTTGCGGGGCTTATATCGTTGCCGTTTTTACTGTCATGGCTTTTCCAGTGGTTCTGGCTGGCCGTAGCGTTGATTTTGTGCGGGCTGGTTGTTTTTCTTGCCGGTGTTCTCGTTGTTTACCGGGTGCAGTGGCTGCGTGAAAATGTTGTTGAGCTTTCACGGCCTGTTCTTGTTTTTCTGCGGAGGCGGGCTGTAACGCCCGTTCTGCTGTATGCCGTGTTTTTGTTCTTCGGCGGGCTTATCGTCGTCTGGCTGCTGGCTGTGCAGGGAGCGGACTGGCCGGTCTGGACGCTTGTGTCGGCCAATGCGTTTGCCTGGGTTCTGGGGTACGTCACGATTGGTGCGCCTGCCGGGATCGGCATCAGGGAAGCCGCGCTTATTTTTGCGCTGGGGCAGTCTTCTGTTGACGCGGTTGTGGCGATGGTGGCGCTCTACCGGCTGGCAACACTAGGCGGGGATTTCCTGTTTTTCCTGATCGGGGCAATCGGGCTTAAGAAGCTTTCTTTTTCTTAACAAACAGGCGGTCGCAATAGCCGCAGCGCACGCTGTCTTTCCCGTCAAAGCTGTAGAAAACAACCGGGTGGCCGAGCGCGCCGCCGCCGCCGTCACAGGAAACCTGATCGGCGTCATCGGGGACGGAGATTATTTCAGGGGCTTTTGCGCTCATGTTTTTTTGCGGGCATTTACGTTTTGTTTGCAAAGTTAGTTTTATAAACAGTCAGGGGCCAAGTCCAGCGACAAGTTGAGCGTATTCATGCAGGTTTCACAGATAGATTTTACCGACAACCCGGCGATCAAGGGCCGCGAGGACCATTATGAGGCCGTGACGGTCAGTATTCCGGCGATCCTGAAAAGCTGGCGGCATTCATTGTTCAGTTTCGAATGGCTGACGGCGGACGGGCGGATCAAGGCGCCGGAGGACTTGCCGGAAGGCGAGCGCTCAAAACGCAGGAGTGTTGAAGATCTTCTGGCCAGAGGAGAGCCGCTTGAAACGCCTGTGCTCGGGATCGGCCTGATGGAAAATGTCGAGATCGGCGCGGGCAAAGCGGTGTTTCTGACGCTGGCCGCGCATCAGGCGGATACGATCCCGGTTCATATTCCGAAATCCCATGCCGGGGACTTCAAACCTTTTCTGACATAGGACCCAAAAGAGGGTACAATATTTACTATGAGACGCTCTGAACGCGGCAATGCCCTGATGTATGTCCTGATCGGCGTGGTTTTGTTTGCCGCGCTGGGTTATGCGTTGTCGCAGAGCAGCCGGGGTTCGACGTCGGCGCTGACGGAGGAACGTACGAAGCTGGCGGCTTCGGAGATTATTGAATACGGGACGATCGTTGCCAACGCGGTCGGGCAGTTGCGCCTGCGCGGCTTCGATTCCACGGAGATCAGCTTCGATAATAACTTTGTCAGCTATCCCAACGGTAATTGCGGTGATGATACCTGTAAGATCTTTCATCCCGACGGGGCGGGGGTTGTGTACCGCGTGCCGGACACTGACTGGCTCGATACGATCAATCCGGCGCCAACACTTTACGGGGAGTGGTATTTCCCCGACAAGGTCTGCGTTGAAAATGCCGGGACGGGCGGCAGCGGTTGCGATTCCGATGATGCGTACACCGATCTCGTGATTATTCTGCCCTATATCAGGGAAGAGGTCTGCGTCGAGATCAATAACAAGGTCGGCGTGACAAACCCTTCCGATGTGCCGCCGGTCGTTACGGGCAATGCCTGGGCCACGACGGAGGACAGGTTCGCCGGTGCCTTTAACAATGATGAGGCTATCTCCAACGGCACCGGCAATTTCAGCTCTAAAATGGCCGGCTGTTTCGAGGGCTCGGCCGCCGGCAGCACACCCAAAAGCGATACCTTCCATTATTACCAGGTCCTGATTTCCCGCTAACCCTATTTCGGTGACAGGATACAAATTACGCGCG
>CAZKGT010000065.1:0-11334 GCA_964552285.1 uncultured Pseudobdellovibrionaceae bacterium
AGTCGACGAAGGCCGAGCTTGAAAACCTCTATGACAAGGTTGTTCCCGGCGGGGTGATTATTATTGACGATTTCGGGCGTTGGGACGGGGCGCGCAAGGCCGTTGAGGAATTTTTTGCCGCGCGTAAAATCCACCCGCTTCTGGCCCGGACCGACACGACGCGCCGGATGTTTTTGAAGGTTTAGGTTTTTTACCGCGAAGGCGCGAAGAAGCGAAGATAGGAAAGAAAGCGCGCGTCAGCGCGTAAAAATAAACTTGGTGTCTTGGTGCCTTGGTGGTGAAATATTTTTAAACCACCAAGACACCAAGATTTTTTATAGAGCACCTTGTGCGCCTTTTTCTTCGCTTCTTCGCGCCTTCGCGGTAAAAATCCTATCTTTCTCCGGCCTGCAATAACCGGAAAAACGCACCTTTCTTTTTCACCAGTTCGTCATAGGTGCCGGTTTCGGCCAGCTTGCCGTTTTCGAGGACATGGATGACGTCGGCATGGCGGACCGTGGAAAAGCGGTGGGCGATCAGGATCACGGTCATTTTATCACGCAAGGAGATAATCGTGTCGTGGATCAGGCGCTCTGTTTCGGTGTCGAGCGCGGAGGTGGCTTCATCAAGGATCAGTATCTCCGGTTTTCTTGCGAGCGCGCGGGCCAGCAGGATGCGCTGTTTCTGGCCGCCGGACAGGGTCGCGCCAAGGTCGGCCACGACCGTGTCATAGCCCTGCGGGGCGGCTTCGGCAAAGCCGTCAACCTGCGCCGCGCGGGCAGCCGTGCGCAGGTTTTCATCGCTTTTGTCTTCGGCGCCGAGCAGGATGTTGTGGCGGATGGTTCCGGAAAAGAGCAAGTTTTCCTGCGGCACGTAGCTGATTTTCCGGCGGTAGGATTCAAGTCCCGTTTCGGAGAGTTTCCGGTCTTTGCCGAGATAAATTTCGCCTGCGTGTGGTTTCACAAGGCCGATGGCGGCGTCGATGAGGGTGGTCTTTCCGGCGCCCGAGCGTCCGACGAGGGCTGTGAGCCTGTTTTTCGGGATGGTCAGGGAGACATCGTTTAAGGCAGGTGTGTCTTCGTTGTAAGCCACCGTCAGGTGTTCGCAGCGGATGCCCTCTTCCCCAAGGCCGTCAAAGGGCCTGCCGTCATACGGCTCCTCATTTTTGTTCAGGTCGTCCAGGTAGTTTGTGCAGATTTCATAGGAGGGCACATAGATCATAAAGCCGTTGCGGGCGTTCTGGAAGCGGGAGACCTGCGCATAGGCGCGGTAGAGCAGCAGCAGGAAGAGCAGGATATCGCCCGGCGGCGCGCTTGAGTAGGTATAGACGACGCCCAGCATGATGGCGAGCGTCAGGATGCCGAAAACTTCCGGATAGACGGTGACGAAGCTTTTCAGCGCATGGGAGATCAGCGCGTACCTTGAAACGTGGGCGGTTTCTTTCCGAAAGGGCTCCAGCGTTTCTTCGTGTACGGCGTTGGTCTTGATGTATTTTGCCTGCACGAGGTTGTTCTGCATGTGGCCGAGAAAGGCGTTGTTCGCGCCGACACCCTGCGTGCTTAGCTGGTGTGTTTTGCGGTTGGCCCAGCGGACGAAGGCGAAATAGGGAATGCAGCTGATAATGAAAATGATAAAGGCCTGCCAGGATGCCAGAATCGAGGCGGAGAGCAGGAGGGCCGCCATCAGGCCAGAGGAGACAATCTGGCCAAGCTGTTTGACGGCGCTTGCGCAGTTCAGGGTTTCGCGGGCGATAACGTTGATGATCTTGCCGCTTTTCTCGGCGGTGTGGAAATTCCATTTTACTTTGAGGAAGGCTTCCATCAGGGCGTTGCGGAGTTCTTCGGTGATCCTGGCGGCAATGCGTCCGGCCTGATACTGCCCGGTAAAGAGCAGCACGCCGCGCAGGAACATCAGGACAATGATAAAGGTCAGGCCCGGCACGAGCGGGATGTCCTTCATGTTCAGCCTGTCCATGACATCTGCGATCAGGCCCTGATCGGTGGCGCCGCCGGGATCGAACAGGGAGAAGAAAATCGGCAGCAGGGCGCCGAGCGAGAGAATTTCAAATATAGCCGCAATCAGCGAGCAGACACTGATCAGGATCACCTGTGAGGGGAAACGCCGGAAGATCGTCCATGCGAATTTTCCTGTGCAGGGATTTTTCCTGTCGTCCTGGTTTTCTGGCTGCTGTTCAGACATCACTCGATCAGAGATCCTTGCCCCGTTCTGCCAGCAGGCGGGCGGTGAGGTCGTTCATTTTCTGGAACAGGCTGTATTTTTCGAACATGAAATCGATGTCGTTGCAGGGCAGACTTGAGAGTTCCAGTCTTTCCAGTTTCAGGTCATGGGCCGATTTTGCCGTTTTGCGCAGGGATTTTAGCTGTGCCTCGGATCCTGTTTCATTTTCTGCGCCCAGAAGGACCTTGGTGTTCAGTGAACTTTCCTTCTCTGTCTCGCAATAGGTGTCATAGGCGTCGAGTTCGCCAGCAACTGTGATCGTTTCTTCATAGAGCGCGAAGCGGGATTCCCCGAGATCGGCCAGAGCGGAGCTGCAAGGCATCAGGAGAAAGGCGAGAGCCGTCAGGCCAAAGATGTTTTTCAACGCGTTGTTCCTTCTGTTTCATCTATAAATATGAATTCGACTTCCCCGCCGCAGGTGCGCCAGCAAGAGCCGTAATCGGCTTCGCATTCGCTGAAGTCAGGCAGGGTGCAAAAGCGCGCCGGGATACAGCCGCCGGGCAGGTTTCCCATGGCGCGCTGGCAGTCGCGGCGGCGCTGCTCTTCCATGCGCTGGAGCTTCAGGCATTGTTCGTGGCGCAGGTTTATATAGTTTATGCAGCGTTTGCGCAGGCGCTCGCATTCATCTGTGCAGACTTTCCCGGACGCGCCCGGAGGTGGCACGTAATTTGTATAGCGGTCTTTTGCAGCACAGCTGCTCACGATTATGGCTGTCAGTAACAACAGGGCAATTCGCATATCCGGTCCTCTTTGATCTCATTGTCACTTTATATGCTCCAATGTCAAAGTGGAACTGGTGATTGGCGAAAAAATCTGGTATATGTGCTGGCGTTTTTGCAACCCCAAGTTCTTAGAAGAAGAATGCCGAAGACGACGAAAACAAGGCCCCTGCGGACCAAAGCAAAGAAAAAGGCCGCTTCTGCCGTTCCCGTGAAAAATTTGCCGCCATCAAGGCTCGTTATATCAAAAGTGAGCCCGGAGGTTGATGGAGGTCAGTATTTTGCCAAGGGCGCCATGGGCCGGGATTTTGAGGTTGAGGCAGTCCTGATCTGCGACGGGCACGACAGGGTTAAGGGGGATCTGCTTTATCGGCATGAAAGCGAGCGTAAATGGAGCAAGGTGCCGCTTTCATTTTTTGAGAATGACCGCTTTCAGGCAGTGTTCCCTGTCGATAAATATGGCGCCTGGCATTACACGGTTGAGGCGTCGATAGACAGGTTTGCGACATGGCGGGACGGTTTTTTCAAGAAGCTGGGCGCCAGCGAGCCGGTGAGAAACGAAATGCAGACCGGTCTTATGTTGATGAAAGAACTTATCCGCGGGATCCGGGATAAGAACGACAAGGATTGGGTGCGCGGCGAGCTTAAAGTTCTTGAGGGGCTGTTTAATAACCTTAAGGAAGAGCGAACGGTTGGCGACCGGGAAGCCGCGCGCGGGCTTTTGTACGGGCAAAGGCTGGAGGACCTGTTTCATGTTGCCGATCATGATCCGAGCCATGTGAAGTATGAGAAAGAGTTGACAATGTGGGCGGATTCCGAGCTTGCGGAATTCAGCGCCTGGTACGAGTTTTTCCCACGCTCCCAATGGGAGGGGATTGCCGAGGAGGGCAATTTCAGGGACTGCGCGCAGCGGCTGGAATATATTGCCGACCTTGGTTTCAATGTCGTTTATTTCCCGCCCATTCACCCGATCGGCGAAAAGTTCCGCAAAGGCAAGAACAACGCGCTTCAGGCCCAGCCCGACGATGTCGGCAGCCCGTGGGCGATCGGTTCCAAGCTGGGCGGACACAAGGCTATCCATCCCGATCTCGGGACGGAAAAGGATTTTACCGATCTGATTGGCAAGGCAAGATCGCTCGGGATTGAGATTGCGCTCGATATTGCGATCCAGTGTTCGCCCGATCACCCTTATTTAAAGGCGAACGAGGAATGGTTCATTCATCGCCCGGACGGGACCATTCAATATGCGGAAAATCCGCCGAAGAAGTATCAGGATATCTATCCGCTCAATTTCGAATGTGAGGAATGGCAGGATCTGTGGGATGAGCTGCTGAGTATTTTCGAGTACTGGATCCGGCACGGCGTGCGGGTGTTCAGGGTCGATAATCCGCATACCAAGGCTTTCCATTTCTGGGAGTGGCTGATCAAGCGGGTTCGCGAAAATCATCCGGAAGTGATCCTGCTGGCCGAGGCCTTTACCCGTCCGCATATCATGCAGCATCTGGGCAAGATCGGTTATCACCAGTCCTATACCTATTTCGCATGGCGGAATACCAAGGAAGAGCTGACCGATTATATGACCGAACTGACGAAAGGGCCGATGGCAGATTATTTCCGGCCTAATTTCTGGCCGAATACGCCGGATATTTTTACCGAGACTCTGCAAAATGGCGGGCGGGCAGCCTATATTAACCGGTTTGTGCTGGCGGCGACCCTTAGCAGCAATTACGGGATTTACGGGCCGGCTTACGAGTTGATGGAAGGGTTGCCGAAGGAGATCGGAAGAGAAGATTATTTTCACTCCGAAAAATATGAGGTCCGTTACTGGGAAGTGAATTCGAAGGACAGCATTGCGCCGCTGATAAAAACGGTAAATACGGCACGCAGGGAGAACCCTGCGCTGCAGAGCAATCGTAACCTCTTTTTCCATCCCGTTGATAACGATCAGGTGATGGCCTACAGTAAACAAACTGACGACCGGGAAAACCTCATTCTTGTTGTGGTTAATCTGGACTGCTATAACAAGCAGGCCGGGATGGTGGACATCCAGATGGATGAGGTGGGGCTTGACCCGAAAAAGCCCTATGAGGTACATGACCTGCTGACAGGGAATACCTTTTTGTGGCATGGCGGACGTAACTATGTTGAGCTTGATCCGCAAGGTTTGCCGGCTCATATATTCCGTGTAACACAGGTGTAGGTTATTGAGTTGAACATGGCAAATGCATTGAAAAAATCGGCTCCGGCGGCAACGGCTCAGAGTGCAACATTGATCGCGCCGGATCCGCTCTGGTACAAAGACTCGGTTATCTACCAGCTTCACGTCCGGGCTTTTTACGACAGCAACGGGGACGGGATCGGCGATTTTAAAGGTTTGGTCGGCAAGCTGGATTATCTTCAGGATCTTGGCGTCAATGTCGTCTGGCTGTTGCCGTTTTATCCCTCGCCGCTCAAGGATGACGGCTATGATATTGCCGATTATGAGCAGATCAATGAAAGCTACGGCAGCCTGAAAGATTTCCGTGAGTTCCTGCGCGAGGCACATACGCGCGGCATTCGCGTTATTACGGAGCTGGTGATCAATCACACGTCCGATCAGCATGTATGGTTCCAGAAATCCCGCCGGGCACAACCGGGGAGTTATTGGCACGATTTCTATGTCTGGAACGAGACGCCTGACCTATACAAAGAAGTACGGATTATCTTTAAGGACTTCGAGACCTCGAACTGGTCATGGGATCCGGTTAAAAAGCAGTATTACTGGCACCGCTTTTTCCATCACCAGCCGGATCTCAACTTCGACAATCCAAACGTCCAGAAGCAGATTTTCAAGCTGATCGACAAATGGATGAGCATGGGAGTCGACGGGCTGCGGCTTGATGCCGTGCCGTATCTTTTCGAGCGTGACGGGACAAGTTGCGAGAACCTGCCCGAAACACATGAGTTTTTGAAAAAACTGCGCGCCTATCTCGATTCAAAATTCCAGGGACGAATGCTTTTGGCAGAGGCGAACCAGTGGCCGGAAGACGCCGCCGAGTATTTCGGTGACGGCGACGAATGCCATATGAACTTTCATTTTCCGCTGATGCCGCGCCTGTTTATGGCGCTCAAGATGGAAGACCGTTATTCGCTGGTCGATATCATGAACCAGACGCCGGATATTCCGGAGAGCTGCCAGTGGGCAACGTTCCTGCGGAACCATGACGAACTGACGCTGGAGATGGTGACGGACGAGGAGCGCGATTTTATGTACCGCGCCTATGCCAGTGACCAGCGCGCACGGATCAATCTCGGCATTCGCCGTCGTCTGGCGCCGCTGCTGGGCAATGACAGACGGCAAATCCAGCTCTTGAACGGGCTGCTGTTCTCCTTTCCCGGGACACCGATCATTTATTACGGGGACGAGATCGGGATGGGGGACAATATCTTTCTTGGCGACCGCAACGGTTGCCGGACGCCGTTCCAGTGGAGCCCGGACCGCAATGCAGGATTCTCACAGGCTAACCCGCAGAGCCTTTATCTGCCGGTAAATATCGCGCCGGAATATCACTATGAGACGGTCAATGTCGAAACCCAGCAAAAGAACCCGAATTCCCTGCTGTGGTGGATGAAGAACCTGATCGAGATGCGCAAGCGCCATGTGGCGTTAACACGTGGGTCCTTGCGGTTTCTGAATCCGGACAATCCCAAGGTTCTTGCGCTTGTGCGTGAATACAAGGACCCGGATACAGGTGAAGAGCATAACATTCTTATCGTCGCGAACCTGTCGAAAACCTCGCAATATGTCGAGGTTGATCTGAAAGAGTTCAAGGGGTTGGTGCCGGTTGAACTGATGGGGCATACTGCGTTTCCGCCCGTTGGCGAACTGCCCTATTTTATTACGCTCGGTCCGTATGATTTTTACTGGTTTTCGCTGACGCATCAGCAAAGCATGGAGAGCAGCCAGTGGCTTCTGCGCGATAAACGAAGCAGCATGGCTGTGTCCGAGAACCCGCTGGAGGCAATTAAAAAGCCGCGCACCAAAGCACAGCTGGAAGACCAGATTGCGATGTACCTGCCGGGTGCGCGCTGGTTTACCGGCAAGGGAAAGGTTATCGACAGGGTAAAGATCCGCGATGTCGTTGTGCTGGATCATTACGGTGTGACCAAGCAGTCGGCGCTGCTGATCGTCGATGTTAATTACACGGAATCGGCTCTTGAGACGTATCTGATTACGCTGACCTACGCCGAGGCCGAGCGGGCGGAGTTTATCCGTTCGGAGCGTCCGGACCTGGTGATCGGCGAATACCAGACTTCCGGCAAGGAAAAGGGCATCTATCACGAAGCTATTCTCGATGCGGCCTTCGGGCAGGCGCTGCTCGATCATATCCTGAAGCGCAAGCGCAAGAAGGGCGGGTTGGGCGAAGCAGAAGGCAAGACCTTTACCACGATCAAGCGCGAGTGGACCCGGGAAATTCCGGAGCCTTCCTTTACCAGCCACGAACAGAGCAATTCTTCCCTTCGGTTTGGCCATAATCATTTCATGAAAATCTTCCGCAAGCTGGATGAGGGGCTCAATCCGGAAGTGGAGATCGGCCAGCATTTTGTCGAACGTTCGCCATTTAAAAATACATCAAAGCTTGTCGGCAGCCTGCGGTATACAACCAGCGAGAATGTTTATTCTCTTGTGGTGGTTCACCAGTTTGTCGAGGCGCAAAAAAGCGCGTGGGATCTGTTTCTTGACCAGGTTTCCCAGATGGCCGAGCTTGTTTCGACCCATGGGGAGGACGAGGTTACGCCGCCGCAATCGGGGCTGAGTTTCTTCGACGGCGTTCCCGAGCAGGTGCCGGTCTGGTTCAAACTGCAAATGAGCTATCCGGAAAGTCTGATCCTTCTTCTGGGGCGGCGGACGGCTGAGATGCATCTGGCGCTGGCAAAGTCGAAGGGGAACAAGGATTTTAAACCGGAGGAACTGACGCCGTTCTACCAGCGTGCCTTTTACCAGTCGCTGCGTAACAGGGCTTCGGGCGTCAAGAGCCACCTGCAGAAAACAAAGGCGCACCTGTCCGAGAAGAATAAAAAGACGGCATCGCAGCTTTTGAAGGAATGGGGCGCGATTCAGGCCCATTTCGAGATGGTCCGCAAAGAAAATCTCGGCGGGGAACTGATCCGGATTCACGGTGATTATCACCTTGGGCAGGTGCTTTTTGACGGTAAGGATTTTATTATCATCGATTATGAAGGCGAGCCGCTGCGTACGGTAAGTGAGCGCAGGCTGAAGCGTTCGCCGTTACAGGATGTGGCGGGCGTTTTAAGGTCCATCGATTACTGTGTTTACTATTACCTGAAAGAAAGGGTCTTCCGGAATGCCGACCGCGAGAAGATGAGTCCCTGGCTGAAGATGTGGGGACACTGGATGTCGGCCAGGTTTATCGAAGGCTATATGGAAGTATGCGGCGGATCCGACCTGATGCCCGATACGCCGGAAAAAGTCCGTTTTCTGACGGAGGTGTTCCTGATCGAAAAAGCGCTTTACGAGGTTGAATACGAGCTTGGCAGCCGTCCGGACTGGGTGGATATTCCGCTGAAAGGCATTCTTAACCTGCTTCCTGCGCTGAGCAGCCGCTGCGAGGACGAATAATGGCCGCAAGCCGCGAGCTGACGCTGCTAAGGGCTTTGGCGCGAGCTTACGGTATTTCCGCTTCTTATCTCAATGTCGATAACCAACTGGTCTGGGCACCTGAGGAGACGCTGGCGCATCTCGTTAATATTGTCAGTGGCAGGGAACTGGTGGATGAAGATGGTGTGGATCCGGCCGGCGTCCGAAAAACGCTTGACGAATTGCGCGCAGAGCGGGTGGAAAGAGGTCTGCCGCCGGTGCTTGTTGCCTGGGACGGAGAATTGTCGACGCTTCGGTGCTGGATGAAGAAGGCAGGCGCACCGGAGTGCGTATTTCATCTGGAAGAGGGGGGCAGGATAAATATGCCTTCCGGCATTCTTTTTAGCCGGCAGCGTTCTTTTTCATTAGCGGGGGATGTGTCTCAGGTTGAGCTTTCTGTCGGGGCCGAACTCCCGTTCGGTGTGCATGAGCTTGAAATCGCTCGTGAAGGGATGACACCGGCGCGCGCTGTTGTCGTATCCGCGCCGCGCAGGATTAAAGACGATGGATACGCATGGGGGGCTTTCGCTCCGGCCTATGCAATCCGGACGGGGGAAGAGCCGGGGATCGGCGGTTTCCGGGAATTGCGGCAGGTGGCTGAATTCATCAAAAAATCCGGCGGTGATTTTTTGGGAACTCTGCCGATGCTTCCGTCTGTTCTGGAGGGAGATCATATTGACTTCAGCCCCTATTCGCCAGTCAGCCGTTTGTTCTGGAATGAGGTGTTTTTAGATATTGAGAATTTGCCAGGCGGCAATGATATCTACCATCCAGAGCAGGAGGATGAAGAGCTTCTGGATGCTCTTCGCGAGGAAGAGTTTGTCGATTATGCGAAGGTGTATCAGTACAAAAAGCCGTTCATTCAGCAGGCGGCGGAAAAGTTTTTCAAGCACGGTGGTGCGGCCACGCCTGCCTTCCGGCATTTTCTGGAGCTGTATCCGGATGCGGAAGATTATGCCCGGTTCCGGGGTGATGAAAAGTTTCATCTTTATGCGCAGTATGCCTGCCACATGCAGTTGCAGGCCCTGAAGACGGATGCGGATGAGGGACGGGTTGCCGCGCTTTATCTCGATTATCCGGTCGGGGTTCATCCGGGCGGGTATGATGCGCAGCGTTATGCGGAGCTGTTTTTAGAGGATTTCAATGTCGGCGCGCCGCCGGACTCCTTCCAGAAGAACGGTCAGGACTGGGGTTTCAGGGCGGCTTCGCCGGAAAAGATGGTGGCGGATAAATTCTCCTATTTCCGGCGCTCCATCCGTCATTATTTTCGCTATGCGCGGCTGGTGCGGCTCGATCACATCATGGGGCTTTACCGGATTTATTGCGTGCCCCACGGGGCGGGCGCGACGCAAGGGGCCTATCTGCATTATCCGTTTGAGGCACTTTTTGCCGTGTTGTGTCTTGAAGCGCATCATTATAGCGGCGCTTTGATCGGAGAGGATCTGGGGACAGTGCCGCCGCTGGTGCGCGATGCGATGGGTGCGCACGGGATTCACCGGATGTGGGTGTTTCCCTTTGAGATCCGGGACAGTGCAAAGAAAACATTCGACAGCATTCCGGAGGGGGCAATCGCCACGCTCAACACGCATGACATGTTTCCTTTTGCCGCATTCTGGTCTGGCAAGGATATTGCACAGCAGGAGGCCCGGAAACTGATCGGTCCCGATGAGGCAAAACAATCCATGAGTTACAGAGTAAGGCAAATCAAGAGTTTAAAGATAGATGAGTCACCCTTTTCATCCATTTTGAAAATAACGGCAAAATCTGCCGCACGATATGTTATGGTGTCTCTTGAGGATCTGTGGGCCGAGGTGTCGCCGCAGAACATGCCAGGGGTCATGGACTACCCGAACTGGCAGAAAAAGTTTTCGGTAAGTTTCGAGACATGGAGTGCAGACAGGAGCGTCACTGACATCCTGAGCGCTGTGAACGATAACAGGAGGACGAAATGCTAATGAATACGCGATCGAAAATGATCACCAATGACGATATATTCATGTTTAATGAGGGGCGTCATTTCAAGCTGTTTGACAAGCTGGGCGCGCACTATGTCGACGGCGGTGTCCATTTCGCCGTCTGGGCACCGAATGCGAAAAGCGTTTCGGTGATCGGCAATTTCAACGGCTGGAACAAGAATTCGCATTATCTTCATCCGCAGGAAAGCTCGGGTATCTGGGCCGGGGTGATTGAAGGGCTTCAGGACGGCGAAGTATACAAATACCACATCGTTTCCCATCACAATGATTACGAGGTCGAAAAGGCAGACCCGTTTGCGGTTTGCACCGAGGTTCCGCCGAAGACGGCTTCCGTTGTGCGCGGGTTGAGTTACGAGTGGAACGACCGGGAGTGGATGGAAAAGAGGCATGATTATCAGGTCGGTGAAAAGCCGATGTCCATCTACGAGGTTCATCTTGGCTCATGGAAGCGCAAGAAGGACGATAACTGGCATTCCCTGTCCTATCGTGATCTCATTGAGGAACTGGTTCCTTACGTGAAGGAAATGGGCTATACCCATGTTGAGTTCCTGCCGCTGATGGAACACCCGTTCTTC
The DNA here is from genome assembly GCA_964552285.1 of uncultured Pseudobdellovibrionaceae bacterium. Classification (GTDB taxonomy): domain Bacteria; phylum Pseudomonadota; class Alphaproteobacteria; order Micavibrionales; family Micavibrionaceae; genus CAZKGT01. Next base: position 11,126 of record CAZKGT010000065.1, read on the forward strand.
GGATCATGGGGCTATCAGGTGACGGGCTTTTTTGCGCCGACATCGCGCTATGGCACTCCGGAAGACCTGATGGCACTGATCGACGCTTTCCACCAGGCGGGTATCGGCGTGATCATGGACTGGGTGCCTTCGCACTTCCCGGTCGACCAGCACGGGCTTAGCTATTTTGACGGAACAGCCCTGTTCGAGCATGCCGATCCGAAGCAGGG
>CAZKGT010000066.1:0-11061 GCA_964552285.1 uncultured Pseudobdellovibrionaceae bacterium
CAGGCAGCGGACATCCTGAAATCCTCAAGCGATCATCTGCAGGAACGAGTCGGCGATATTGAATCCGCTGCCCGCTCGGCTGGTGAGAAGATGCACGTTCTGGAAACTTCACTCGACAATCAGGCTTCGGACATCCACCTGATGACCGACCAGGCGCTTTTGAAAATCGAGAGTATCCAGAACGCCATTAACGACCAGTTCCATGAACTCTCGGCCTCAATCGGTCAGGCGCTCGTTCAATTGGGTGAAGCAGGTGATGCCTTTGGCAAATCCGCTGCGCAGGTAGATGAAACGGCCAACCACATCATCGTACGCTTTGATGAGGCGGGCACAAAGGCATTCGAAGAGAGTCAGCGCCTTGACAAAGCGGCCGAGCGTTCCGTTGAGCTTTCAGGCGCACTTGTGAAGAAAGTAGGCGTTGAGTCCGACACCCTTCTGGAACGCTCCAAGGAAACCCTGCTGGAACTGAAAAAAGCAGGGGATACCTTCTCGATCCGCGCCCGCGAGGTGGCAGAGCAGATGAATGCCTCCCTGAAAACGTCCGAAAAATACGGCCAGGAACTGCGCTCGCAGGCATCTCTGGTGGCTGACGCTTCCGGCGATGCGGCGGATAAGATCAGCAAATCCGTTTCCGTCCTGACGTCACAAGTTGATACTGTAGGAGATGCAGCCGGTAAGGTCTACGAGCAGATTGAAGGGGCAAGAAGCAATCTCGCGGAAGAAACGGATCGCCTGATTACCGTTTCTTCTCAAGCCGTAAAGGCCGCCGACGAGGCGTCCTCATCCTTCAGCCGCCAGTCGGCCTCTCTCTTCAAGGCATCTCAGGACGCCGCCCACCAGTCAGAGGAAATCCGCAAGGCTGACTGGCGCACGCGGCGCGAATCTTTCATGGGTTCGGCTAAGTTCATTGTCGAAAGCCTGCATTCGCTTTCCGTGGATCTTACCCGGATGGTTGACGGCGAAGTGCCCGAGAAAACCTGGCGCGCCTTCCAGAAGGGCGATACGGCAGCCTTTACCCGCAGGCTGGCGCAACTTGGCGATAACCTGCCGCTGGAAAAGGTTCGCAAGAAGTTTGCCGATGACACGGAATTCCGTACCTACGTTCAGCGCTTCCTGCGCCAGTTCGAGGAACTGTACGATCAGGCAAGCGCAAACGATCATGGCGACCTTCTTGCGGCAACTTTCGTCTCCAGCGAAATCGGCCGCCTGTATACCATTTTGTGCAGTGCTGCAGGCCGCGAACCGAAGATGAGCAGAAATGCCGCCCGTGCCGCTTAAAAATTGCACGCAACCCGGTTGATTGTGCGACCACTTCAGATGATAATGCTTTGTTAAGGGCTTTTATCCTATGATCGTAACCGTCCGTCCGGGCGATATGGGGTGGTAAAACGCAAAGGTAAGTATCTGCAATGGCCAAGACCAAATTCTGTCAGGGCATCTCCGATATCTCAGATACCTATATGGGATTCATTATCGACCTGTGGGGAGTGATCCACGACGGGGACAAGGCCTATGAAGGTGTTGCAGACTGCCTTAAAGAGCTCAAGAACCGCAAAAAATTCATTATCCTGCTTTCCAATTCCGGTATGCGCGCCGATGCCATCAAGGCGCAGCTAAAGAAAATGGGCGTTGGCCCCAGCCTGTACAGCATGATCGTTACCTCAGGTGAAATGGTGCTGCAGGGCCTGAGCGCTCAGGAAGAAGGCCCGTTCAAGAATATCGGCAAGAAATGTTTCCTGTTTAACAAACTCGAGGATCCGTCCGTTCTCTCCGATGCGGGCGTTGATGTTGTCGACGATGTCAAGGAAGCGGACTTTCTTCTGATCGGCGGGGCCAATGCGCTGCTGAAACCGATGGAGGAATACGAGCCAATCCTGAAAGAAGCTGTGCGCCGCGGCCTTAAGGCCATATGCATGAACCCGGACAGCCGGGCCCTTTTGAGCGCCGCCTATGTCATGGGGCCTGGCCTTATCGCTCGCCGTTACGAGGATTTTGGCGGTGTCGTTCATTATATCGGCAAACCCCACCAACCGATCTTCAACAAATGTATGGTGGCCATGCAGGCACAGGATATCTTCCGCGCCCAGATCGTCATTGTCGGCGATACGATGGCGCACGATATCATGGGCGGCTGGGCGGCCAGTATAGATTCCTGCCTTGTGCGCGGGGGTCTGCATGCCTCGAATTTCCGGCATGTGACAAATGCGGCGGAGATGGATAAAGCACTGAATATTCTCGTCAGCCTTTATAACAGCGTGAAGCCTAATTATCTGGTTAACAGGCTCCAGTGGGGCCGGGCGTTGCCGGACCGCAAGCACAAGATCCATAAGAAACGGAAAACCACCGGCAGGCGCAGCAGAAAAACAACGTCTTAACGCAGCTTTATACTGGTTGTCCGGACGTCCTTTACTTCCTTGCCGTTTTCAAATCTTGAGATTGTAATCGTGCCCACATACAAACCGGGTTCCCAGATTTCATTATCGCGTGTCTTGATGGCGTAAACAAAACGGCGGTCGAGCTTTTCCTCGATTGTGCCGTTCAGATTGAGAAACTCGCGGCCCTGCGGGTCGAGGACGGTCAGGTCAATACGGTCGCCGGACTCTGATCCGTAGATCTGGCCGTATAGTGCAAGGGCAGGCGTATTGACGGGCATACCGATCAGACGGGGAAATCCGCCTTCGATTTTTCCGATATCCGGCACACCGGCAACAAAACCGGCCTTGAAAACGGCAAAGGGCTGGTAGGGATATTTTTCCGGGTTCTCCCATAACGGTCTTGGCTTCAGTCCGCATCCCATATAGTTTGTACGCCCTGTAAACGGATCGATAAAATTATCGTTGTGCATGACGTCGAAATGCAGCATCGGCCAGTCCGTTTTTCCTGTCATGCCGACAAGGCCAAGCGTCTCACCTTTTTTGACATCCTGTCCGATCGACACGGATATGCTGTCCTGCTTCAGGTGGCAATAGCGCGTACGCCAGTTTCTCTTATGTTCGATAACAACGCCGTTGCCGCAAGGGTTATTCTCATTGTACCCGTTACCGCCCGTGATGGTACCCAGCACCGTTCCGTCCGCAGCGGCCAGCACAGGAAAGCCTTCTTCAATGGAAAACTTGTCCATCAGGGCAATTGCTGTGCCGTTATAGGTATCGTATGTGCGCTCGTGACATTCAAAATCGCGCGCCATGTTTATTTTACGCTCCACATCCATGTAGTGAAGGATCCAGCAGTCCAGGCCAAATACGCAATCGACGGGAAACAACAGCTCCGGCTCATTCGCCGCCCGTGCGGGCAGGCAGGTCAGAAGAACCAGCAGGAACAGGAACATATGCTTCATGTGAGCGGAGGTCTTTCAATCTGCGGCAATAAAACTTCGACCGCTTCCTTGATCTCGGGGATCATTTCCTCGGCTGCCTCCCGGCCTCTCTGGATAAGCTCTTCAGCCCTTTCGAATTCCAGTACGCCGATATCCCCAACCTCGGGCTTGATATGCACATCCGGTGGATCACCGGCAAGGCGGGAACGGGTCAGGCGGTCCTGAATGATATTCAGGGCAGAGACCATAACACCGAACAGGCTTGGGCTGTTGGCTTCGCGTCCGAACAGACGGCGGGTCAGACTGAACTGCGCAAGGCCTTTCGGTGCGCTCTCATCACCAAAAAGGTCAAATCCGGCAATGGTCTGGTAATTTTGCCCCGGCTTTGCAGCCTTGCCCATCAGGTCGGCATTCAGGTCAACGGCGATAATCAGGTGCGCGCCCAGCGCCCGGCAGGCGGAAACGGGCAGGGGATTGACCAGCGCACCATCAATCAGGCGGCGATGGTTTATTTCCACGGGAGGAAAGACTCCCGGTAACGCAAAGGATGCACGCATGGCATCAATCAGGGACTCCTTACGCAGCCAGACTTCGTGACCGGTGACAAGATCGGTTGCGATTGATACAAACGGGTAGCCCAGATCAGGTATCGTCATATCCTCAAAATGCTCTTCCAGAAGATTTACCAGACGTTTGCCGCCAATCAACCCGGCGCTGCGTACACGAAAATCCAGATAGGAGAAAACTTTCATCCTGTTAAGATCAAGCGCCCATTCCTTGAATTCATCAATTTTTCCGGCGAGATAACAGCCGCCGACCAGTGAGCCGATGGAGGAGCCGGCGATAATGCCTGGCCTTATTCCATGCTCTTCCAGGACCTCAATAACGCCGATATGGGCAAACCCCCTGCCTAATCCGCTGCCAAGCGCAAGACCGATCATCGGATGGCGGGCAGGGGAATGACCGGACTCAATATTTTTCTCTTTGCTCATTGCCTTGCTCTTGCCACTATCTTATTAAAGTGTAACACGAAATAAGCGCTCAAGACACCGGTATGCCTGCCTTGCTTCCAGACAAATCGACATGGTCACTTATTAAAAGACTGGCCGGAACCTACCTGAGGCCCTATTCGGGGCAACTGGCGCTTGCCCTGTTCTTCATGTTCATAGCTGCGGCCATGACAGCGGCCTTTGCCAAGCTGATCCAGCCGGTTCTGGACGATGTTCTCTACGGCAAGAAGGTCGATATGATCCTACCGGTGGCAGGCGCACTTTTCGCCGTCTTTGTTACGCGCGGATTTGCAACTTATCTGCACACCATTATGATGTACAAGATCGGCCAGTCCGTTGTCGCCGATGTGCAGAATGCGCTCTTTGCACGATTTATGGGGCTGGACCTGAAATTCTTTCACGAAAACCCGAGCGGGCAGTTGATTTCGCGTGTAATAAGTGACGTCAATGTTATGCGTATTGCTTTATCCGATACTTTAACTGGATTTGGTAAAAGCCTGTTAACGCTTCTGTTTCTTATTGTTGTTATGTTCTCACAGGACTGGAAGCTGGCGCTTGCGGCCTTTACCATCTTTCCCTTCGCCGCAGGGACTGTTGCATGGATAGGGCGGCGCCTGCGAAAGGTTTCTGGCGGCATTCAGGCGCATATGGCCTCGCTCTCGGACCTGCTTTCCCAGATTTTCCAGGGTGTACGTCTCGTAAAGGCGTACGCCATGGAGGAACATGAAAAACAACGCGCCGGAGTTGCTGTTGAAAAGGTCAAAAGACTGATGATCAAATCGATCCGCATCGGCAACCTTTCCACCCCGGTTAATGAGTTTCTGGCGGGCGGCACGATTTTCGGCGTTATCGTCTATGGCGGCTATCAGGTTGCCGCAGACAATATTACGCCGGGCGCTCTGATGTCGTTCATTGCCGCCTTTACGCTGGCTTATGAGCCGATGAAAAAACTTGCGCGCCTGAATAACAGCCTGCAAATGGGACTTGGCGCGGCAGAGCGCGTACTGGACATGCTGGACCACAGCCCGGATGTTACCGACAGGGACGGCGCAATCGAACTAAGTTCCCAAACGCCTGACATCACTTTTGAAAAGGTTGAGTTCCAGTATCACGATGATGAGAAGAAGGCACTGAGCGGTGTGTCCTTTAAAATTCCAAAAGGTAAGGTAACGGCACTGGTTGGACCTTCCGGGGGCGGCAAGACCACGATTCTCAATCTGATTCCGCGTTTTTATGACGTTACGCAGGGGCGCGTTCTCATTGACGGTACGGATATCCGCGACGTCACGATTGCAAGCCTGCGCAAACATATCGCGCTTGTCTCGCAGGACATCACCCTTTTCGATGACACCATCCGTGCCAATATCGCCTACGGCTCGCCCGATGCGACGGATGAGGCGATTACTAAGGCAGCAAAGGCCGCCGCCGCAGATGAGTTTATCCGCGAATTGCCGGACGGTTACGACACGCGGGCCGGAGAGGACGGCGTCAAGCTCTCCGGCGGCCAGCGCCAGCGAATTGCCATTGCGCGTGCGATCCTGCACGATGCGCCGATCTTGCTGCTGGATGAGGCAACCTCGGCTCTTGACACAGAGGCCGAACGTGCCATTCAGGCCGCGCTTCAGGTGCTGCAGAAGGGCAAGACGACTCTTGTCATCGCGCATCGTCTTTCAACCATCCAGAACGCCAACCAGATACTGGTCCTACAGAACGGACAGGTCATTGAAAAAGGAAAACATGACGAACTGATGGAAATGGGGGGCCTGTATGCGCGCATGTATCATGGGGTGGCGGAGAATGAGGAATGAAGAAAAAGATTATGGACGGTCTGATTACCTTTGTACTTTTATACGGCGCTCTTGTTCTTGGGCTTTATATAGCCCAACGCTCCATGATCTATTTTCCGGACCGTGATCACCCGACGCCCGCCGAATACGGCGTCCCACAGATGAAGGAAGTCAGGGTGGAAACCGATGATGGCCTGACGCTTGGCGGCTGGTACATTGCACCTAAAGAGGAAGGCAATCCGGTAATCCTCTGGTTTCACGGCAACGCCTCTCACCACGGCCAGCGCGCGTTCTTTGTCGCGACCTATTTGAATCTCGGCTACGGCGTCATGCTGGCGGGGTATCGCGGCTATGGCGGCAATCCGGGCAAGCCGACGGAAGAAAACCTTTATAAGGATGCAAGGGCATGGATCAGGGGCCTGCACGATGCAGGCATTAAAACGGAAGATATCGTTTTGTATGGTGAGTCGCTCGGAAGCGGCGTAGCGGTGCAGATGGCAACCGAACTCCCTGATGCACGCGCACTTGTTCTTCAGGCGCCCTATACAAGCCTGCCGGGCGTTGCAAAAACGCGTTATTTCTTCGTTCCGGTAGATCTCCTGATGAAGGACAAATTCGAGAGTATCAAAAAAATCGGTGACATTAAAATGCCGCTGCTTGTAATGCGCGGCAAAAAGGATTCCGTGATCCCGCCCTATATCGGGCAAAGGCTGTTTGACGCAGCCCCCGAACCAAAGGAGCAGGAAATATACCCGGAGAATGGCCACAACGACCTTCCCGCCGGAAAAATGTCCGCCAGAGTATACAGCTTTCTCAGTAAAGTTCCGCTGAAAAACCAGTAAATTTCATATTGCAAAGCAATAAAAACCGGAGCATAGTGCCGCCAATTTTTTAAATAAGGAGGCCAAGAATGCCCTGCGAAAATGCAATGATCACTGAAGTCGTTACGGCAACGGCGGATATGACGGTGGAAGAGGTCATCAAACTCATGCATGACCACAACATTCGGATGGTTCCTGTGCTCGAAAAAGACGGAACTTTGATGGGTGTGTTCGGTAACCGTCATCTGATGAAAAACCTTCTCCCTGTTTCCGTGACAATGGAAGACGGCTTGCAGCGCCTTGATTTTATTGCCGGCGCCACGCCGGGTGTAGCCAAGCGCCTGCGCAAATTAAAGCCCCAGAAAGTAGGCACCCTTGTAGAGAAAGAGATTATGGTGGTTCGCCCGGACACCTCTACATGGGAAGGCGTACGCCTGATTGCCAAATACGGTATGCCTTTGCCGGTTGTTGAAAAAAACAGCGGCAAATTTCTGGGCATTATTTCCGAACAATCCCTGATTGACGAGTTGCAGCGTATCATCGAGGAGCTTGAGGATTCCGGCGAACTCTAACGCATTAATTTTTAGCGAGTTTATTGAAGAGGGCGGCCAAAATGACTGTTAAATCATCCGTAGAATCTGCTGTTGTTGAGCATGCTGCGCACGCCGCGCATGCCGTACCCGAGGTTATTTTTGGCTGGAGCCCGATGCTGGCCTCGACGGCTGTTCTGGTGCTGGCCTATGCTTTTATCGTCACCGAAAAAATTAACCGTGCCGTTATCTCTCTTTTGGGGGCGGGCCTTCTGGTTTTTATCGGTGTTCTGAATCATGAACTGGCTGTTGAGGGCATCGACTTCAATACAATCTTCCTGTTAACGGGCATGATGGTGATCGTCGGGATCACCAAAAGATCGGGCGTATTCCAGTTTGTCGCTATTCTTTCTGCAAAGTCGGTGCGCGGCGATCCACGCCTGCTGTTGTTGGTTCTGTCGACGATTACGGCTGTGTTTTCGGCATTGCTGGATAATGTGACCACGGTTCTGCTGATCGTCCCGATCACTCTGTTATTAACAGAGCAGTTGAAGTTACCGGCGTATCCATTTCTTTTCGCACAGATATTTGCTTCAAATATCGGAGGAACGGCAACCCTGATCGGTGATCCTCCGAATATCCTGATCGGCTCGGCCGTCGGTTTCAGCTTTATGGATTTTGTCTACAATGTCGGCCCGGCCTCTTTTATCATTATGATCCTTTTGTTGATTTTCTTTGACTTTATCTGGGGCCGGAAGTTCAAGACCACACTGAAGGCGCGCGCGCACCTGCTGCGATACGACCCGTTCCAGGCGCTGACGGATAAAGAGCTGCTCTACAAAGCCCTGTTTGTGCTGGCTCTGGTTCTGGGCGGCTTTGTCTTCGGTCACGGGCAGGGCTGGGAACCGGGGACTATTGCCCTGACAGGCGCGGCCCTGTTGCTACTGCTGGATATATACAGGCTCAAGCCGGAAGAGCAATCTCACAAGGTGCATGAAGCTCTATGCGAGGTTGAATGGGAAACCATCTTCTTCTTTCTTGGCCTGTTCGTCATCGTGTTCGGCGTGGAGCATACGGGCGTACTGAGCCTGATGGCAGAAAAAGTTATGGCGCTGACTGAAGGCGATATGGCAGTTACGGGCTATCTGGTTCTCTGGACCTCGGCTATCCTGTCGGCCATCGTCGATAATATTCCCTTCGTTGCCACCATGATTCCGATGATCGAATCCATGGAGGCCGATATGGGTGGCGCGGATGCTATCGAACCGCTCTGGTGGTGCCTGTCGCTTGGCGCCTGCCTCGGCGGGAACGGCTCTCTTATCGGTGCCAGCGCCAACGTCATGGTCGCCAGCTTTGCAGAACGGGCAGGGCAAAGGATTTCCTTCATGAAATTCCTGATCATGGGATTTCCGCTAATGGTGGTCACCAATATTATTGCGACCGGTTACGTATGGCTGGTATTCTTTAACGGATGATCCGTTTTTTATTGGCACTTCTTATTTTGGCGTTTGCCCCTCTCACCGCAGCGACAGCCGCTGAGGACGGGAAAGCATACAGATGGCCGCTCGTTATAGAGACGCAGGCCGGGGAGCGTCATGTCTTCGACATTGAAATCGCCCGGACGCGCCGCGAAATGATGCAGGGGCTGATGCATCGCACGGAGCTGGACACCTATGCCGGGATGCTCTTTGCCTTCGACAGGGAGAGCGAGCTATCCTTCTGGATGAAGAACACACTCATTCCCCTCGACCTGCTTTTTATCCGGGAGAACGGCTCCATCCACCATATCCACGCGAATGCCGTACCCCTGGACCTGACACCGATCCCGTCAAACGGCCCGGCAAAGGCCGTCCTGGAGATCAACGGCGGCATGGCGGAAGAGCTGAATATCAAGCCGGGGGACATCATTATCCATCCGTTTTTTGGCAACACGCTTGCCGAATAACCCCTCATGGTGTATTACCCGTAGTCTGTGAAGGGGCGGGGTGTAGCGCAGTCTGGTAGCGCATCTGCTTTGGGAGCAGAGGGCCGGCGGTTCGAATCCGTCCACCCCGACCACAATAAAAACAATAGTTTAGAAGATAATTACGTCAAGAAATGGCCCTTCGGGGCCGTTTTTGCCACAAAATACGGGTCCTCCGTAATCCGCAGAAATCCGCCATTGTCTTTTTCGGTCTGCTTCGGCTTGTGGCAAGAATTGTTGGGCGTTGGGCGCACTTGATTCCTGTGCGTTGGGTCTATTTGCGACGCCGCCATTTCCAAGGCAGGTCGAACGTCCCGCCCCACAGTCCGCCACCTTTCAACTTAGAGCCTTTTGCGATCAAGTGAGGTCATATCCCGCAGCCTTAAAATAGTTGTGACATTCTTCAGGGGTAAAGAGATTGCAGATTTGTCCGACTGCCCTCCATGATAGTACGGACAGCTTGTTTTCGCAAATGAGCCTTGAGTTTGGAGAACGCCATTTCTATGGGGTTGAGATCTGGCGAATATGGCGGCAGGTAGAGAACCCATGCGCCTCTTGCCCTGATGGCGTCGATTGCGCTCTGGCTTTTGTGAGCGGCAAGGTTGTCCATGATCACGACATCGCCTTTTGACAAGGTGGGCGCCAGTTGTGTTTTGACGTAGATTTCAAAAATCTGACGGGTCATGGGACGATCGATCAGGAAGGGAGCCACCAGGCCGTCATGGCGCAGTCCTGCGATCAGGGTCTCTGTTTTCCAGTGTCCGAACGGCGCCTTTGCCATGAGGTGCGCGCCTTTGTGCGCTCTGCCGCGCAGGCGCGTCATTTTGGTGTTCGTGCCGGTCTCGTCGATAAAGACCAGCCTTTTTATCTCCCGGCTCATGGCCTTTTGCCTGTAACGCCGCCACTCTTCCCGCGCCAGCCGTACGTCAAGGCGATCTTGTTCGCTTGCCAGAAGCGTTTTTTTATAGCTGAGCCCCGAAGCAATCAGAAAACGTGAGATATTGGAAGGGTCAATGGTAACGCCCCGGCCTTCCAGCGCGGCAGACAACTCGGACAAGGTTATATCGGGCGTCTGAGCCACCTGCTCCAGAAGCCACTGCCCGTGTTCTTTCAGCTTGCTCCGGCGGTCCCCGTCGGCCTTGCCGGGGGAAAAATCCCCCGTCCTTTCATACTTGTCTATAAGCTTGATCGCTACGCTCGGCGCCACCTTGAAGACCTTGGCCGCCTGACGGCGCGATGCCCCTTCTTCCCAATAGCGAACGATCCGCTTCCGTAAATCCATTGATAGTGCTTTGCCCATGATTCACCTCCTGAAACAAGTGAATCATGTTCCGCACAATTAAGGAATCCCCCCAGCGATTCTTCCTGATCGCAAAAGGCTCTAGCTTCGTCTTGCTCGGCGGCGTAGTGACCGCCGCTGTAGCGCGTAAAGTCCAGTGCCCAGCCTTCTCGCACCATCTCGGCTCCCAGACCCCAACGGTTTTTATCAAGGCATGCGCGTCCGGCACGGCGGGTCCGATTACGTGCTGGCCGGTCCGCCGGTCACCTTCGTTGCCGGGCAATCCGGGCAACTGTCCCTCTTTTGAAGGGGCAGATTTTTTTTCAGCCCCGAACGCATTGGCGTTTGCCCCTGA
>CAZKGT010000067.1:0-10786 GCA_964552285.1 uncultured Pseudobdellovibrionaceae bacterium
TCGGTGACAGGATACAAATTAAATCGTTAATTTGTATCCTGTCACCGAAATAGGGGGAAATTAGTAGGATCGCAGGCTGCAAGATACGTCGACCTTGTTTTTATGTCATAAGACCATTAATATTTTAGGGGTCGGTCCGACCTTTCACGAATTTCAAAACAGGCCCATGGCACGCCGTATCAAAACGTCCCGCAAACGGACGCGCAAAAAAACACCGTTCCTGCCGGAATCCCTGCAGGCATTCATCGCCCGCCGCGTAATCGATGTAACGGGGATTGTTTTTGCGCTGGCCGGTGCCGGAACGCTGCTGGCGCTCATCAGCTACGACCACCGCGATCCTTCGCTAAATACGGCTTCCGCCATTGAAGAATCCATCCATAACTGGATCGGCACGCCCGGCGCATATATATCGGACCTGCTGCTCCAGACGCTTGGCCTTGGCGGCGCCGTCTTCGGCCTGATTGCCGCGATCTGGGGTTACCGCCTGCTAAAGCGGTATCCGCTGCGCCCGTTCTGGCTACGGCTGATCATGCTGGTCCCGGCCGCCGTCCTGCTCTCGGTCGCGCTGGCAAGAATTCCCTCGGGCGGCTGGCTGGTCCACCCGTGGCTCGGCGGCAGCGGCGGCACGCTTATCCTCGATAAACTGGCAGGCCTGCTGCACGGCCTCGCCGGCGGCTGGGAACACACGATTATTGCCCTTATAGCAGGTATTATTGGCCTTTGCGCCTTTGCCATTGCGACAGGTATCTCATGGAAGGAATGGAAATATCTTGCCGCCGCCTGCTGGGGCTGGCTGTGCTATGCGGCTGAAACCTGCGCAGCACTTGCCTTTTCCTTTGCCGACTGGGTTGGCCATTACAACAACCCGGACATAACAAAACCCAAACGGAGGCCGCCAAAAATCAACCTGCCCAAGGCCCCGCGCAAAGCGCCGCCGGTCAGTTCGGAAGAGCCCGAGGAAACGCTGGACCCGCCGCTTGCCGGACAGGCCCCGGCCATCCATGTTTCGATCCCGGCCCGCAAATCCTCAAACGTACAGGGCCGCTTTAACCTTGGCGATGCCAGTGACTGGGAACTGCCGCCCGTTGATCTGCTGCAGGAAGCCCCGCCCGACATCACAGAAATGCTTCCCGATGAAAGCGCCCTGCGTAAAAATGCCGAATTCCTGCAAAGCGTACTGGCAGACTTCAATATTCAGGGCGAGATCGTCAGCATCCACCCCGGCCCCGTCGTAACACTCTATGAGCTGGAGCCCGCGCCGGGCACCAAAACCTCCCGCGTGATCAGCTTAAGCGACGATATCGCCCGCTCGATGTCAGCCGTTTCGGTGCGCTGCGCCGTCGTCCCCGGCCGCAATGTCATCGGGATCGAGCTACCGAACAGCGTCCGCCAGACCGTCTATTTGCGCGAATTACTGACCACCCGTGAATCCGAAAAAACCCATGCAAAACTGCCGCTTATCCTCGGCAAGGATATCGGAGGTCAGCCAATTATAGCCGATTTGTCGAAGATGCCGCACCTTCTCGTCGCGGGCACGACCGGCTCCGGCAAGTCGGTGGCGATCAACACCATGATCCTCTCGCTGCTTTACCGCCTGCCGCCGGAAAAATGCCGCTTCATCATGATCGATCCGAAAATGCTGGAACTTTCTGTCTATGACGATATCCCGCATTTGCTCTCCCCGGTTGTCACGGAACCGGGCAAGGCCATCGTCTCGCTTAAATGGACCGTACAGGAAATGGAAGAGCGCTACCGCGCCATGTCCAAGCTCGGCGTGCGTAATATCGAGGGTTACAACGCCCGCCTGCGCGAAGCCAGCCGCAAGGGCGAAGTGCTGATGAGAAAGGTCCAGACCGGCTTTGATCCTGACAGTGGCAAGCCGGTTTATGAAGAGCAGCCGCTGGACCTGACAGAACTGCCCTATATCGTCGTCATCGTCGACGAGTTTGCCGACCTGATGCTGGTTGCCGGCAAAGACGTCGAGGCGGCCATCCAGCGCCTGGCCCAGATGGCCCGGGCCGCCGGTATCCACCTTATCATGGCCACGCAAAGACCGTCCGTCGATGTCATTACCGGCGTGATCAAAGCCAACTTCCCGACCCGCATCAGCTTTGCCGTCACCTCAAAGATCGACTCGCGCACCATTCTGGGCGACGGCGGCGCAGAACAGCTTCTCGGCATGGGTGACATGCTCTATATGGCCCCCGGGGGACGCATTACCCGCGTCCACGGCCCGTTTGTTTCCGATAAGGACGTTGAAAGCGCCGTAACCTACCTCAAGGCGCAGGGCGAGCCTGCCTATATCGATTCCATCACTGAAGGCGGCTTTGAAGAAGGCAGCGATATCATGGGCGCGCTTTTCGGTGAAGGCGGGGACGGCTCCGGCGTTGACGAGCTTTACGATCAGGCCGTGGCCATCGTCGCCCGCGAACGCAAAGCCTCCACCAGCTTCATTCAGCGGCACCTGCAGATCGGCTACAACCGCGCCGCCCGCATCATCGAGGAAATGGAACGCCAGGGCGTCATCTCCAAAGCCACCCCAACAGGAAAACGCGAAGTTCTGGTCGGTGATTACAGTGAGGCGTGATTTACCCCGCCCTAACCCTGGCCGAGACGGGGAAGGGGCAGGTTATTGCTTTCCTGGAATGGAATGATCCTGAACGATTCCGGCCAGGACTCAACCGGTGTTCCCTCAAAGCTGGCCCAGTTGCCGATGGCATAAGAGCCGGACAGCTTCCTTAAAGACGGACACCACGACAGGTCAAGCCCGGACCGTGAAACAAAATCCGTATCGAAAACCTCCAGGCGCGGCGATTGGTTGCAATAAAGGGCATTTCCCACAACAATACGACCCCGCACCTCGCGTAAATTGGCGCAGCGGGACATTGAAATGCCATACCGCACATGAAATTCACCGTCAATTTTTTCAATAGAGGGACATTCATTCATAGACAGACTCTCAGCCTGCAAAATGGCTGGCAATTCTGTCAGCCCCTCCGCCTTATCGAGAATAAGGGCGCCACGAACAATGAGCTTGCGAGGCAACCGGAAAGGAATGTGGACCCCGGACAAATCAAGAGGTCCGTCATGGATCAACTCTTCCGGCAGATCATATATGCTGTATCGCTTGTCATCCTGAATAACCAGCCCGGTATCCCGCGCCTTCCCCATAACACTGAACCTCCTGGCGTCGATAAACGCCAGAATAGGATCCATGTCTTCTCTGGCAGGTGGACAGCCCCCCTCGCCGTTGCACTCCGAAAACACGCCCTCCTCCTCATCGACCTGGAAGGTCGCGCAGGAACGGCCATTTCGATCGCGCAGGGAAAAATAAGAAATTCCCTGTTCACGTTTGAAATTATATTTTTTAAGGCTGTCCGGATTTTTCAGGCAATGGCCGAGTATCAGACCATCATGGCGCATAGCCTCCTTGTCCAGAAGCCTTACAATCGAAAAGCCGTTATCAAGCGCTTCGACAACTTCCGTTTGCCCGCCCTCAACAGGGGCGCCTTTCTTCCGAACCCTTTCCGCCTCCAGCAAGGCCGTTTCAAGATTGAGATGGTAAAGTTTTTTGGGAATGCCGCGATCATTGACCCGCCCTGTCCACTGCGCCCCAGACGCCATTTCCACGCGCAGCCAGTCCGCAAGCGTTCTTACATAAGAGCCCAGCGCCGGATCGGGAACGAACGTATGAAACGGTCCGCATATATCCCACTTGTTCTTAAGCCATTCCGGCGCAAATTGTGGCAACTCGGTTGCAAGCTGGAGGTTTTCTTCCCGGCTGAGAAGGGATTTGTTCAGGATGATCCACAAATATTCGCACAGACGATCATCCTCATCTGCGATCCGATCGATATATGTCCGGACATCTTGCCCGTTCCAGACGTTATAATACTGTCGGCTACTCATACCGGTAGCTGCTCCCTGTTTACGCTTTTTTTCTTTATTGATTTTCGAAAAGCGCCGCCGAGTCAAGATGGAAACATCTGTATAAGGGGCACAAATGTCACAACCGGACCTTTTTCCTGCCCTATTTTCTTTCTATATCTGTTTTCTATGAAAACATGGATTGCCGCATTTATTTTGATCGCCTTAACAGCCCTGTCATTTCCGGCAGGCGCTTCCGAAGGCGTATCGGACGTTGAGCGCGCCGAAAAATATTTGCGCGCGCTGACAACAGCCAAAGCCCGTTTCATCCAGACAACCCATGACGGCAGCCAGTTCCCCGGCACTTTTTACCTGAACCGCCCCGGAAAACTGCGCTTTGAATATGACGAGCCAATTGAGGATTTCATCGTCGCCGACGGGTTCTTCATTTATTTCTATGACAGCCAGCTCGGCGAGCAGACCAACGCCCCGATCGGCCAGACACTGGCGGATTTCCTGCTGCGTACCGACCTGAAGCTTTCCGGCGACATTGCCGTTAGCGAAGCGAAGAAAAAGGGCGGACTGCTGCAGCTAACCCTTACCCAGACTGACGATCCCGAATCAGGATCCCTGAGCCTTGCCTTCAAGAACGATCCGTTCCGCCTCAAAAAATGGCGCGTGGTCGATGCGCAGGGACTGATCACCGAGGTCGAACTTTTCCAGCTGGAAACCGGAATGCCGCTGCAAAACAGCCTGTTTGTCTACCGCGATCCCGAACACGGCACCGCTGCAAACTATAACGAATGACGCCATGAACGAAGGCCCGCTTGACAATCTCATCCGCATGCTGGCCGCCCTGCCGGGGCTGGGGCCGCGCTCGGCGCGGCGTATGGCGCTGCATCTGCTGACGGCCCGCGAAACCTCGCTCCTGCCGCTGACAAAGGCACTGGAAGATGCGGCCCAGACCATCCGGACCTGCAAAACCTGCGGCAATCTCGATACGTCCGACCCCTGCCGGGTCTGCCGTAACCCTGCCCGGCATACCGGTACGATCTGCGTGATTGCCAATGTCGCCGACCTCTGGGCGATTGAACGTACGGGCGCGTACAGGGGCGCATATCATGTTCTGGGCGGCGTCCTCTCGGCGCTTGACGGGATCGGCCCGGACGATCTTTCCATCGCATCCCTGATTGAAAAAGCCCGGCAGGAAGAAACCACGGAAATCATTCTGGCCCTAAGCGCCACAGTCGACGGCCAGTCCACCGCCCATTACCTGACCGACCGGCTGGAGGAAACGAACGTCAGTGTAACCCGCCTGGCCCGGGGCGTGCCCGTAGGCGGCGAGCTTGATTATCTTGACGACGGCACCATCACAACAGCCCTGAAATCCCGCAGCGCCGCCTGACCCTCCCCCTATTTCGGTGACAGGATACAAATTAAGTGGTGTGCCGTGCACTCTTCACAAGATTAAGAATACCCCGCGCCCCAAAGATCAGAAGCAGCGATATGGCCAGAAGAAGCGCACATTGTACGCCAAAGGCATATATGATCGTTTCGCTCTGGCCTGTCATAAATTTTCTGACGTTGATGATAAACTCAAGCAAAGGCTTGATAGCCTGACTGAGAATCAGGAACCCGGCCGCCATCAATACAGCCGCCCCGGCGCCGGAATCTGGTGCCGTTTTTTTATCCGCGCCCCCTTCCGGACCCGCCAGACACCGCCCCAGCCCTTCCGCCTTCAGCCAGAACAACGCCGCCAGCAGCAGGTAGATCAGCAGAAAAGAGCCGTGATAAACGATCAGGAGCGTAATATGGCTGTAATTGTCTACCGCACCCATCAGGGAAACGACAGAACCGATCGCAGACGGCAACGAATTGAGCGCCTGAACCAGAAAATAAAGGCCGAAAACCCTTGAAACCAGTGCTCCCAGTTGATGCGCGGTCATGGCTCCCCCCAAAAAAAGAAAAGATAATAAAGCAGGCAACAAAAAAGCTGCCTGCCTATGGTCCTATTCCTTCTCGGAAATGTAAAGCGTACAGTCATCGGTAACGCGCAGCGCTGCCACATGCGTATTATGCCCGCTCTTACCGCCGCCGATCGCGACATCGTAATAGACGCCCGCCGGGAAGTAATGATCGGTTGCCGCCGCCGTCACGCTCACGTCCCCGAAATTCAAATAAACCGCCCCGGTCGCATACAGACTGATAACGCGCGTTGCCCCATCAAAAGCTGTGCTGTTACGGGCCGAGCTTCCGCTTACGCTGATGGAATGCGCGCCGCTGCTTTTCAGGCGCAGCGCAGGAATGGGATTATTCTCGGAATCGGTGGGCAGGAAAGTCGCCATGATGATATCTCCTTGTTAGATAAAACAACAAAAAAGCCCGCCAATAGGCGGGCCGGTCTGCAGATACAATTCTACTGCTTTGACAAGCAGGATGTTCTATATTTGTTCTATTGTCAAGCCTGAGGTTGCAAGCCTAGCCGTTTGCGGCCATCGGTATAGTCATCGCACCTTCGCGCACGGCACTGACACTCGCCTCATAAAAGCGGCGAACGGGCGTATTGCCGGAATAGCTGGCCATGAAGCCGTTTGCCGGCACAGATTCCTTTTCACCGATTAAAACCGTACCGCTACGCAGCATCTCATTAACGTACTGCATTGGAAATTCAGGAAGAACAATAGCGTTCACCTCGTCGTGAATCAGAATCGCTTCCGTGCCGTTCAGGATCAGGCGCGGATTTGCGGCGGCTTCCTCCGACCCGTCAATAACAATGCACAGCCGGTTCAGGCCCGTACGCCGGACCTCATAGTCGCTCTGGATCCTTGTATTATTTGCTCCGTGAAAACCCATAATTATCTCCTTTGCTCCCTGCTTTTTATGGAGCCAATATTACGTAATTAAGCACAAAAATTCAAGTGAAAAGGTACGCTCAGCCTTTACCAGCCGCCACCGCCACCACCACCGCCGCCGCCGCCCGAAAATCCGCCGCCACTGCTGCCGGAAGAAGACGGCGCCGCCGATGCGGACGCAATCGAACTGGAAAGGGCCGGCCCGAGAGCAGACGTAAAGCCTGCAGCTTTAAAAGCCCCGGAAGAAAAACCGGACCCCGAATACCATACCGGCTGATATTCCTCCGGCTTTTTGGAGGCCTCCCGCGCCGTCTTTTCAAACTTCTCGCCCCAGGCATTCTCAACGCCAAGCGCGATCGCATAGGGAAGATATTTTTCAAACAGCGCCGGCGTCATCTCCGGCGGGTGCATCGCTTCAAACCTGTCCTTTTCCGCAATTTTCAGGAACAGGGTAAAGCCTTCTATCTGATCCATGATTTTGCGCCCGCGCAAAGTCGGCGCTTTCATCCACTCGTAAAACGCGATGTTGAGAAACACGATGGCCATCAAAATGATGATAACCGGCACGGAAAGCGTCAGCATCTGGCTCATCATCCAGCCAAACGCAATCATCATTCCGATTAACGGAAAAAGGAAAGCAAACAGCATGATCGCGGACAGAACACGTAAGACGCTGTTTCCCGCAAGCGTTTGCCGCCAGCTGTAAAATGCTCTGGCAAGAAGAGAAGAAATTACCAAAATCCAGGCACCGAAAACAGCAACAACGATCATGGCTTCCGCAGGAGAATCTGACAAAAGAACCGCCACGGCAAGGTAAATCAGCGTAATGAAAATACCGCCATACACATACTTCCTGTTGGTCTTGAAATAGCTTTGGCCGCACTCTTCTTCGATTTTCTTGCGGAATTTCTCGGTTGCCCGTTGAAGGATGGAATGGTTTTTATTTTTGAGCTCAAGCTTTGCGCGCTTCGCTCCAAGAAGCTCCCGGAATAAAATTTCCTCGCCCGGGCTGAGCGCCCCCTTCTTCTTCCCGCTCTCTCTGATCAGCGCATATTTCTTGTCTTTTTCCTCGATTCTCAGATAGCCCTTCACCGCCAGGTTCACCAGCGCCGCGGCAAAGCCCTTACGGCCATAGCCGTGCCCCATCTCCATCACGTAATGGGTCATGGCAGGCGAAAATTCCTCCGGCGGACGAAACAGCGGAATCACAGGCCCTTTTTCCGGATCCTTTCCGACCTTGAGCCAGGCACTGAAATAGAACCCGGCCAGCAAAACCAGCGTCAGAAGCCCCAGAGCCAGCGTCAGATTATCCAAAATCAGAAGCCAGTTCTTTTCAATATCGCTTGGCTCCCGCACGACACCTTTCGGCCAGCTAACGGCAACGCTGAGCCCCTCACCCGGCCCCAGCACACTCGTCGTCTGGTAAACGGCGTGATTGTCCTGTTGCTCGACCCTGTATTCAGTGCCGCGATCGCCGTATTTTCCTGTATAGGCGCTCTGTTTCAGAACATACGTATTTTTGGGAATGATAACGCGGGCGCTCGCCTTTTCGATGGGAAACGCCCATTCATTGCCGGTGACGTTCCAGAATATCTCATCAAAGCTGTCAAAATAACCGACAACCCGGTCAACCTGATACTTGATGGTATATGTGTATGTCCCACGCGGCAGAAAATAGCTTTCCCGCCCGATATAAATACGCTCCCCGCCAACATAGGTAGCCGTATGCCATGGCTCCGGCTTGCCATCACGCAAAATCTGGATGACTTCAAAATCTACGTTTTTATTGAGACCTGATGAGGTTTTGTAACGGGTCGGAAAATCGCGATAGATCCCGCGCTTGATCTCTTCCCCTTCCACCACAACTGTAATCGTTTCCGTCACCGAAACACTGGCATTCGGATAAACGACGATCTGGCTGTCAAATGAAAGAATACGTTCGGCGGCCAATGCAGATGGAATCATACTCAAGAAAACCAGTACTACCGCCAAAAGCCGATTCATTCCGAAGCTATCCTTACTGCCGGAGGCAAACGCTCTTTTATATTATCAAGTTCAAAATACTCAGCAACACGATATCCGAATATACACGCGATCAACGAATTGGGAAAGGACTGGATCATAATATTCAGCCGCCGCACCGTCCCGTTATAGTAACGGCGCGCCATTTGTATTTCATCCTCGATAGCCGCCAGTTCTTTCTGAAGATCCAGATACGTCACATCCGCCTTCAGGTCAGGATAATTCTCCGCCACAATCAGCAACTTTGAAATCGCTGCCGTAAAAAGGGTCTCCGAAAACTGGCGCGCCTTGACATCATGAATGTCAGACTGTCCTGCGTCGGATCTTGCCTCTGTCACCTCCTTCAAAACTTTTTTTCATGCTCGCCGTAAGCCTTAACAATATCAACCAGCCGCGGAACAAGATCGGCGCGGCGTTTTAACTGCACATCAATACCGCTGAGGGCTTCTTCTTTCATCTGCTTTGTTCTTACAAGGCGGTTAAACGTATATATCGCCCATGCGAATGCGCCGAGAACGAGGAAAACGATGAAATGTCCGTAAGAAACCATGGGAAACGAACCGGATTATTTAATTTTAAATAACAGCACAAAAGAAAGTAACACGATTTAATGTCCGTGGGGAGGGTTTGAAGGAATCCCCAATACCGGCTCAGGCGGAATTTTTCTTCTTTGCCGGCGTCGAGGCAGCGGCAACCTGATTACGACCGTTATGCTTGGCGGTGTAGAGCGCGGCATCGGCGCGCTCGATCAGCTCCTCGACCGGCTCGCCCTGATAATGTTCCGCCACGCCGACAGACATGGTAATACGGCCAAGTTTTTCACCGGTCGAACGGTTAATCACATCCCTGGTTGCCACAGCGCGGCGCAGGTTTTCCGCCACCGCCACGCCGGCTTTTAAAAAGGTTCCGGGCAACAGGATGGCAAATTCCTCACCGCCGTAACGAGCGCAAACATCGCGGCCCTTCACACCGTCAACCAGCGTACGGGCGACAAGACGCAGCACCTGATCACCCACCTGGTGGCCGAAATTATCATTAAAGCTTTTGAAGTGATCGATATCGACCATCAGCATCGTAAACTGCTCGCCCTCTTCCTCCGACTCACGAACGATGCGGGCAATTTCATCATCGAAGGATTTACGGTTGGCAAGGCCGGTCAAACCATCCGTCAACGCTTCCTTGCGCACGGTTTCAAGATCGCGGCGCAGCTCTTCCATGGCACTGGCCGACATATCGAGCTGCTCTTCCAGCATTTTGTTCTGCTGAAGCATCTGTTCCGTATCGGTAACGACAAGCTTCAATAAATCTTCCAGATCCTCCGCATTCTGGGCCGTTCCCAGCTTGCCGGTAACATTTTCAAGCGTGCCGCTATAGGTGGACGTTGCAGACCTGACATCCCGCACTGCTGAAGAAACACTTTCGATTGTTGAATTCAGTTGATCCCCGGCCATTCGGACCTGTTCTTCCACCTGCGTACTGCTCAGGAAGCGCTGATAAAGCTCCTGACAGCGCTCTTCGGTAATTTTCTGGTCGTTGGTCTCAAGGATCTCGATCGCGCGGGTAATGTCCGCATTGATTTTGGCATAATACGAGTACCAGAGTTCAAAATTATGCGGCGTCGGCGCAAGCCCTTCGGCATGCATCCGCTCCAGCGCCTCACTGGCATATTCATTGGCAAGCTTTATGTCGTGCTTGTAACTCAAGAGCCCCGTCGATCCTTACTGTTCTGTCAAAACCTTACCAACCTAACTCTACAGGAAAAAGTGTAAATTCATTATAACGCGAATATATCAAGGTACTGATAACAAAATGCATTGATCTATATCCATTTGGTCCTTGTTTCCTGCATTTTGTCCGGCGCCTCAAGCAAGGCTCGCGGCACATCTGCCACCGAATCCACCACGGAAAACAAGGCCCGGTCGACCTCGCGAACAAAGCTGGCATCTATAAAGCCGTCTATGGTCTTAACGACATTCGACCAGTAACCGTTCACATTAGACCTGTTGCAAAAGTAGGTGTTTTTTCTTCTGTTTTTGGAATTTCAA
>CAZKGT010000068.1:0-4216 GCA_964552285.1 uncultured Pseudobdellovibrionaceae bacterium
GGCAGCCGCCGATGTCCGCACGGCCGCCGTAACGCTCAGCGCCTCGGTTGTCGAGAACTGGCTGCGGCTGCTGGCGCTGCGCGAGGAGGAAACCCTGCTAAGGGACCAGATCCGGACCAACGAAATGGTGCTTGATTTACAGCACAGGCGCTATGCGAACGGCGCAGCGGAAGCGCTCGACGTGCTACAGCAAACGGAAGTGCTGGAACGGGCAAAGGCCCAGCTTCCCGATGTCCGGGCCGAGCAGGAACTTGTCATGCATCAACTGGCGCTTTTATCCGGGGACAATCCTTCCGTTCCGCTATCGATCGGCGGCGATAAGCTGCCGCGCATATTGCCGGTGCCGGATACCGGCGTTCCGGCGGAACTGCTTCGGGCACGGCCGGATATCCATGCCGCGTGGCTGCGCCTTGGTGCGGCGGACTGGGCGGCGGAAGCCGCGCGGGTGGAGCGCCTGCCGCAGTTTGATATTTCCGCCGACTATCTGACTTCAAGTACGAAGTTCAGAAACCTGTTCGATATATGGGCGCTTGATCTGGCGCTGAATATGGCGATGCCGCTTTTTGACGGCGCAGAGCGCGCCGCCGAGCAGGCACGACAGAAGGCGCTGGCCGACGAACGTTTTCAGGATTACCGTGAAACGGTGCTGACCGCGATCGGGGAAGTGGAAGACGCGTTGACGCTGAACTATCATCAGGCGGACAAGATCAGGGCGGTTGAAAAACAGCTCGAGGTTTCCCGCAACGCGCTGGAGCAGGCGACGGTCAGTTACGGCAATGGCGACACCGAATATATTTCGGTGCTTAACAGCCTGATCAGCGTACAGTCCCTTGAACAGCAACTGGTGCGGGAAAAGCGTGATCTGGCGCTGAGCCGTGTCACACTTTACCGCGCTCTCGGCCTGTGCATGTGGGGGACGCAGACAATAGAACCGGAAATAGAACTGGCGGAGGCCGGCCATGATTAGAATTGTTCTGCCGCTTGTTATTCTTGCGCTGGGGATCGGCTGCGGCGTCTGGTTTGTCACGAATCCCGACGAAGCGAAAAAACGTCCCGTGCCCGAAGCAAAAGCCCTGCTGGTTGAAACAGGCAAGCCGGATTACGGCAGTTACCCGGCCTTTGTCGAGGCAATGGGACAGGTGCGCCCGGCGCTCGAGGTCGGGCTGAAATCGCAGGTCAGCGGGGAAATTATTACCGCCGGAGACGAATTCATTCCCGGCGGTTTCTTCCACGAAGGCGATATCATTTTAGAAATCGACCCGTCCGATTACGAACTGGCCGTGAAAAAGCAGAAGGCCGTCTTGCGGCAGGCGCAGGCCGAATACGATCTTGAGATGGGGCGTCAGTCGGTGGCACAGGACGAGCTGAAAATCCTGGAGCGGACGACCGGGCGCAAACCCGAAAGCCCCGACCTTGCCCTGCGCAAACCGCAACTGGCACAGGCACAGGCCGAACTCGATAAGGCGCGCAGTGATCTGGAGGCGGCGCAACTTGATTTACAGCGTACATCCATAACCGCCCCGTTCAACGCGCTGGTAAAAACGCGCGAGGCCACGCAGGGCGATAAAATTTCGGGAGGGGAAATGCTGGCGACGCTGGTGAGTACGGATGAATACTGGCTCACGTTATCCGTACCGGTCACCGATCTGCAATGGCTGGAGATCCCGCGCCGGAAGGGAGATCCGGGCAGCCCGGCCAGAATCGTTCTGGATGGCGGGCGCGGCGAGCGTCAGGGGCATTTGTTGCGGCTGACCGGCTCGCTCGATCAACAATCACGGCTTGCGACATTGCTGGTGAGCGTCTCCGATCCGCTTTTATTGAACGGAAGCGATACGGACAAACCGGCGCTGATTCTGGGTGATTACGCGCGCATCGTCCTGGAAGGCCGGCAACTGGAAAAAATTGTGCGCATTCCCGTTTCGTGGGTGCGGGACGGCCAGATCGTCTGGGTCAGGGACAACGGCAGACTGGCCTTCCGCCCTGTGCGAATGGCCTATGTAGACCGTGTTTACGCCTATATCCGTGAAGGACTTTCGGCCGATGATGAAATCGTCATTTCCGACATCGCCGTGCCGGTTGAAAACATGAAAATCCGTACGGTGGATGAAGCGCGAACGGACGTCATGGAAAAGATGAAGGGGCCGAAAGGACAGGAATAGCGCATGGCCCGTTTCACAAAGGAAGAAATAGCCGAAGCCGGAAAAGGCCCGATTGCCTGGATGGCCAGCCACAGCGTTGCGGCCAACCTCCTGATGCTGATCTGCCTGATCGGCGGGTTTTATATCCTGACACAGACCACCAAGGAGGTTTTTCCGACCTTCACCCTTGATACGATCTCCATCCGCATGTCTTATCCCGGCGCAAGCCCCGAGGAAGTAGAACAGGCTATCGTCCTGGCCGTTGAGGAAGCGGTACACGATGTCGACGGGATCGGGGAAGTTACCTCTTCGGCGCGCGAAGGATCCGCCAGCGTCTCAATAGAAGTGCTGGACCCCGATGAAATGATGCGCATCGCGCAGGACATCAGGAGCGCCACCGACCGCATCTCAACCTTTCCCGCGGAAGCCGAAGATTTAACCGTCAGCATCAACAGCCGCCGCCGCGACGTCATGGAGCTTGCGCTTTACGGCGACCTGGATGAACGAGCGCTGCGCGAGGCGGCGGAGCAGCTTGCCGACCGGCTGCAGGCGCATCCGGAAATCGGGCCGGTGGAACTGACCGGCGCCAAGGATATGGAAATTCATATTGAAGTACCGCAGGAAAACCTGCGCCGCTATAACCTGACCTTGCCGGAGATTGCCACGCGGATCAGGACGATCGCGCTGGAGCTGGGCGGCGGCAGCCTGAAGACCGAACGCGGGGAAATTTTGGTGCGGATGAGCGAACGGCGCGATTTTGCCACGGAATTTGAAAACATCCCCGTTATCACGCTTGAAAACGGCAGCCGGGTCCTGCTCGGCCAGATCGCGACCATCAGCGAAGGCTTCGAAGACACTTTTGAAAGCGCCACCTTTAACGGCAAACCGGCCATTTTAATGGACGTCTACCGTATCGGCGACCAGACCCCGACTGGTGTGGCGCAAGCCGTATATGCCGAGCTTGAAAATATGAGCAGCTTCCTGCCTGAAGAGCTGCAAATCGGCATAGCCGACGATGACTCGCAGCTCTTTGAACAGCGCGCGGCGCTGATGCTGAAGAACGGGGCATTCGGCCTCGTGCTTGTTGTGATCTTTCTGGCCCTGTTTTTGGATATAAGACTGGCTTTCTGGGTGTCTATGGGCATCCCGATATCCTTTCTCGGTGCTTTTCTTGTTTTTCCGATGACGGATTTTACGGTGAACATCGTTTCCATGTTCGCCTTCATCATTGCGCTCGGCATCGTCGTCGATGATGCGATCGTTTCGGGTGAAAATATTTACACCTTCCGCCAACAGGGCTACCGCCCGCTCAAAGCCGCCGTGGAAGGAGCAAAAGAAATCGCCGTGCCTATCGTCATCAGCGTAATCACCAATATGGTTGCGTTTATCCCTCTGCTCTTTATCCCCGGCATCATGGGCAAGGTGTTCAGTGTCATTCCCGTGGTTGTAGTTGCCGTCTTCGCTTTTTCACTGATTGAATGCCTCTTTGTCCTGCCGGCGCATTTGACATTCAAAAAAATTGACACAGAAAAACATGGACGGCTCCAGAGCTTTGTAAGCTTCCAAAAAGGCTTTAACAGGCGGTTTGAGAATTTCGTCAATAACCATTACGGCGGCCTGATGCAAAAAGTTCTGCAACACCGATACCTGACGCTGGCTGTGTTCATGGCCGTTCTGGTCGGCATGGGCGGATACGTTTTCAGCGGACGCATGGGCATGCAGCTTTTTCCACGTGTTGAATCGGACTATGCGTTTGCATCTGCCGCCCTAAAGCTTGGCACGCCGGAAGAGCGCATAGAAGCCGTTTCAAAGGCGCTCGTCGATGCCGCACAGCAGGTAATCAATGAACATGGCGGTGACGGGCTTTCAACCGGTATTTACGCCACAATCGAAGGCAACAGCACGGAAGTGCGCGCATTCCTGACCGACCCGAAAATCCGCCCGATCACCACCGCCAAATTCACGCAAATCTGGAGGGAAAAAGTCGGTGAACTGCCGGGTGTCGATAATATGGCGTTCCAGTCCAACCGCGGCGGGCCGGGCGGCGGCGCGGCCCTGACCGTTGAGCTTTCCCACCG
>CAZKGT010000068.1:4226-10719 GCA_964552285.1 uncultured Pseudobdellovibrionaceae bacterium
CGATACCGATGTGCTTGACGCGGCCGCGATGCGACTGGCCGAAGCGCTGGCGGAATTTCCGGTCACCGAGGATATCGACGACGGCAGCGCTCAGGGCAAGAAGCAATACGATTTCAGGATGAAAGAGCTGGGCTATACGCTCGGCCTTACAACTGCCGATGTCGCCCGGCAGGTGCGTGCCGCCTTTTACGGCAGCGAAGCTTTCAAACAACAGCGCGGCCGTGATGAAGTGCGGGTTCTGGTTTGCCTGCCGGAAGAAGAGCGCACGTCCGAATATTCGCTGAAAAACCTGATATTAAAAGCGCCCGATGGTTCCGAGGTTCTGCTTCGTGATGCCGTGACCATGACCGAAGGGCGCGCCTATACAACAATCAGCCGCCGCGACGGCCGACGCAATATTCAGGTGCGCGCGGGGGTCGAACCGCCCGAACAGGCCAACCGTGTTATCAATACACTCAAAAAAGAAACGCTGCCCGAACTGCAGCAGCGTTATCCGGGCCTGACCTATTCTTTTGAAGGACGCCAGGCTGAAATCCGCGACAGCATCACAAGCCTTTTTTACG
Organism: uncultured Pseudobdellovibrionaceae bacterium; assembly: GCA_964552285.1. Taxonomy (GTDB): domain Bacteria; phylum Pseudomonadota; class Alphaproteobacteria; order Micavibrionales; family Micavibrionaceae; genus CAZKGT01. Next base: position 4,790 of record CAZKGT010000068.1, read on the forward strand.
GCCTGCTTGCCGTACTGTTCATCATGTATGCCCTGCTCGCCGTTTTGTTCGGAAGCTACGTCCAGCCCTTCATGGTACTGATCGCCATTCCGTTCAGCGCCGTCGGCGCGGTGCTGGGGCATTTTATTATGGGCTATTCCTTAAGCGTTATGAGCCTGTTCGGCATGATGGCTCTGGCAGGCGTTGTGGTGAACGGCTCGCTGGTGCTGATCGATTTTGCCAACCGCAAACGTGAAAAGGGCGCAACGATGAACGAAGGCCTGATGGAAGCTTCAACCCAGCGTTTCCGGCCCATTTTATTGACAACACTGACAACTTTTGTCGGCCTCGCGCCGATGATTTTCGAGACGTCCAGACAGGCGAAGTTCCTTATCCCAATGGCGCTCTCGCTCGGCTATGGCATCCTGTTTTCAATTCTGGTGACGCTGATCCTGATCCCGGCGCTATATATGATCATTGAAGATATCAGGGGACTTTTTCAAAAAAAGACGGCGGCAACAGAATAACGGCCTTCCGCCACTAATCTATCGTTTTCAGCTTTCCCTTGAAGCTTTCAATATCGGCATAGCCTTTGGCGTGCATGATATCGGAAAGCTCGCCTGCGATGCGATTAAAACACCCTGTTCCTTCGCGCATGAACTGCGTGCCGACCTGCACGGCGCTGGCACCGCACAGAATATGCTCGAACGCATCCATGCCGTTTTTCACCCCGCCGCAGCCGATAATCGCGATTTTCTTATCAAGCAACGTGTAGAATTTACGGACATTGGCAAGCGCCGTCGGCTTGACGAAATCCCCGCCGATCCCGCCAAAACCTCCTTTGGGCTTGATGACAACGGCTTCCGAATCCGTATCTATCACCAGACCGTTACCGATGCTGTTGATGCAGGTGACAAATGAAACCGGAAAATCGTTTAGAATATCGGCCATCATCTCGAAATGCGGCATGTCAAAATAGGGGGGGAGCTTAACCCCAATGGGCTGTTTTGCATCGGCGAAGACCCTTTCGAGCAGGTAGCGGCTTTGTTCGAAATCATATCCCGTTTGCGGTTTTCCCGGCACATTGGGGCACGAGAGGTTTAACTCGATGGCGGTAATGTGCTCATAGCCAGAAAGCTCTTTCAGGATATGCAGGTTGTCCTTGTGGCTCAGCCCCGAAACCGAAACAAAGTAAGGCTTGTCGTAGTCTTTTGCCTGCTCTGAAAAACGGGCGTAGAACGCATAGCCATTGTTGGGCAGGCCCATACTGTTGATGCTGCCCCAGTCCGTCTCTATATATCGCGGTTCTTCGTTGCCCTGGCGCGGTTCCAGCGTCGCGCTTTTGCTCAGGATTGCGCCCGCGCTGCTTTTGCCGATGGCGTGCAGTTCCTCTTCGCTCGTGCATAACGGCCCCGAGGCGTTGTACAGGCAGGAAGGAAGAAAGGCGCCGGCTATTCTGGTTGCAAGTGAGGGTGCTACAGACATTATATTTTCTCTCAGGATCAGGCGAACGGGTGAGCGGAAAATTCGTTACAAACGACTGCGCCAGCCCCACTCGCGGTAAATCATATCAGCAATCCGGCGCACGCCGTGGCGGGCGGGATCGACGCAGGGAAGCTTGTAAACATCCTGCAACTCGGCCAGAAAAGCTTCGGACTGCCCGCTATCCATCCTGCCTGTATCGCAGGCAATGCCGGCGAACTGTACACCGGGATTTCCCGGCCTGACAATGCCGGTATACAGATCCATTGCTTCGCTGATACTTTCGGACAGGTTGCCCTGCTCATCCGGTCTGTGGCAAAGAACCAGAACGTCCGGAAAGGTTCCGCACAACAGAGCACCGGTCAGCGGAAGTGATTGCTCCTCCATGCCGTCGGCAGGACCTGCAAAAATATCCCAGTGCCCCTCTCCCCTTTCCGGGAACAGAGAACCGATCGCGCCGGAAAGCTCCTCCACGGGCAGTTTTTCCAAAGGGTTTTCAGCCTCCTCTTCCGCCGAAAGCGGACAATACAAGGCATCAAGGCCGAACGCCTTAAGCTCGCTGGCCAACGCGCTGGCCGTCACGATTGTCGGCGCCCTTTGCCCCGATGAAACCGTTATCAGCCGCATGCCGCGCCGTTTTGTTTTTAATTCACTACCGTCCGTCATCGCCTGTGAAACTCCTTGCCGGCAAATATTACCCGTCTTTATTGATTGTGAACAGTCTTGTATCCTGCGCGCATACAAACTAAACCACAGTCATGCGTATTTTTGAGAGCTATAAAAGCCTGCCGGACGATGCCATTGATGCCGTTGTCGCCATCGGAAATTTCGACGGCGTCCATAAGGGGCATCAGGCGCTGCTCAGGGAAGCCCGCAGAATTGCGGAGGAAAGGCAGCGGCCGCTGGCTATCCTGACGTTCGAGCCGCACCCGCGCTCGCTGTTCCGCGCCGACGATCCACCTTTCCGGATCACGCCCGCTGCCATCAAAAACGAACGACTGGCCGCATGCGGGGTGGATATCCTGTATCAGATTCCTTTCGACTGGGATTTTGCCAGCCAGAGTGCCGATGCGTTTACCCGCAACGTCCTGCTGGACGGGCTAAGGCCTGCGCATATTGTCGTCGGCTACGATTTCCGATTTGGACAGCTTCGCAAAGGCACACCCGAAACGCTGGACGATGCGGGTTTTCCGGTAACGACCGTCGATGCCGTTGTCGGAGACGGACAGGAAGCCTATTCCTCCAGCAGCATCCGCACAGCCCTGCGCCACGCCAAGATCGGCGAGGCGAACGCCATGCTTGGCTGGGAGTGGGAAATTGAAGGAATCGTTGTAGAGGGCGACAAGCGGGGCCGCGAACTGGGCTTTCCGACCGCCAACATCCCTCTTGGCGATACGCTGCATCCGGGCTACGGAGTCTATGCCGCCTGGATCAAAACGGAAGAAAACGAAACATTGTTGCCATCTGCAACAAATATCGGCATCCGCCCGATGTTCGAGGTCCCGACGGCGCAGGTTGAAGCGCATATCCTCGATTTCAATCAGGAAATCTACGGTCAGACTTTACGCATCCGGCCCGTCAAACGCCTGCGCGGTGAGGCCAAATTCGATAGTGTCGAGGCGTTGATTGAGCAGATGAAACAGGATTGTGCAGAAGCGCGAAAAATACTGCTCTAAGTCTCATGTACAGAGTACAGCCCGTTACGTCATTCCCACGTAGCAACATACGGTAACGGAAATTATTTCTCCCCCACCCAGGCCTGACGCCTGTAGGTAACCCCGTTGAGGCTAACCTGCCAGTATTCATTCTCAAGCTTTGGCGGGTAGGAAATTACAAACTCTTTTTTGATGATACCCAACCCGATCGTAAAAGCCCTGTCCGTGAACTCTATGGATCCGCCGTCAACCTTAAAATTCGGGATTTCGAAGGACGCGGCGCCGTCTTCAGAAATCGCAATCCAAGACCCGTCGCGCGCTATCCATCGCCCGGCATAAACGCTCTGCTCTTCCGTCAGCGGCGTCCGCCCGCATCCAGCCAGAAACAGAGCACATAAAAAAGTGAGAGAGAGTATAAATTTCCTTGCCGTCATAAAACGTCCTCCTGAAAAAAACCCTCTCCATTATGCCCCACATGTTTACTTGACAGAAACTTAAACATCCTGCTTTGTGAAATCGGTATATGAGGGTTTTCGAATGGACGTATTCTGGTCACTTTTCAGCAATCTTCTCCCGCTTTATATCCTGATCGGCATCGGCTGGTTTGCCGGACGGCATTTCGGGGTGCAACGGGAAACGCTGGCCAACCTTTCTTTGTTTGTGCTGATGCCCGTGATGTTGTTCGGGTTTGTTTCAACGCTTGACCTTCAGCCTTCTTATGCCCTGCTGCCGCTAGTTATGTATGGCATTCAATGGGTCATTGCCGGCGGCACACTGTGGCTTGGACGTAAAATCTATGATGACAGCACGCCCAACCTGATGGCGATGTGCACGGCTATGGGAAATTTCGGCTATTTCGGACTGCCTCTGGTACTATTGCTGTTCCCGCCGGAGTGGATCGGCGTATACATGTTCATGCTGCTGGGTAATATCCTGTTCGAGGCCACGGTAGGATATTACATCGCAGCACGCGGCAATTTCACCGTAAGACAAAGCATTCGCAAATTGCTTCGTTTCCCTTCCCTGTACGCCGTAACGCTTGGCCTGCTGGTCAATTTTTCGGGCCTGCCCCTGCCGGATGTGTTCTTTACCTATCTGGATTACTTCAAAGGCGCTTATGTGATCTGCGGCATGATGATTATCGGCGTGGCACTGTCCTATGTCAGGGAATTTGTCTTCGGGCCGCGATTTCTCAGTATTGTGTTTGCCGGTAAATTCATTGCCTGGCCTTTTCTTGCTCTTACCGTTGTAAGCTTCGACCGGGCCGTAACAAACCTGTTCGATCCTGAAGTTCACAAGCTGTTCATGGTGCTCTCGATCGTGCCGCCCGCGGCCAATATCGCCGCCTTTGCCACACAGCTGAACCTGACGCCGGAGAAGGCCGCAACCACTATTCTGGCAGGCACGCTGTTCGCCCTGATTTACATTCCGGGGGTGTTATTTTTCTTTCCGCTCTGAACGCATACTGCGGAGAAGCCAAAGCATGGTCTCAACCATTTCTTCTTTTTTGCTTTCCGGGTCAGGCGCTAGTTCCAGCGCCCGGCCGGATTCGCTGAGCGCACCGAAGAGAATGGCCGAAAGGGAATAAAGATCCTGTTTCGGAATCAGTCCCTTTTCCATCAAACCTGTCAGAAGATGCCGGAGCGCACCGCCCAGCGTATAGGACTGGATATGCATGCGGTCCTGATAGGTCAGCGCCAGCCGGGATTCGATCAGGGCAATCCGGAGAACGTCCTTGCGGCGGCAGCATTCGATATAGGCCTTACAGCCCCCCTCAAACCCCTCCCACGGATCTTCGTGTGCTTTAATTTCTTCCTGAACGGCGGCAAGTATTTCCTTGAGAACCTGCTCATAAAGAACCCGGAAAAGCCCGCGCTTGTCGCCAAAGTGGTAGTAGAGCGTGCCGCGCGCCACACCCGATTCCTGAACAATGCGCGCCGTCGACGCTTTGATGTAGCCGTTCTCCGAAAACTCCTCCCGCGCAACCTTCAGAATCGTCTTCCTGGTCGCTTCGAAGTTCTCCTTATTCGGCCCCACATACTTACTCATTTGATTTATCTTTGTTTTCTATAATTTTATTGACTTACTGACATCATGTCAATATATTGGGCCCATACATACTTAATGTCGTTTTGAGAGATCCATTATGGATTCGCAATATATATATCCAGTCATCTGTACCGACAAGGTTGTCGTGACAGCGAATTTCTACGAGGACTTCTTTGATTTCGTTCCCGTCAGAGAAGTCGACAATTCATATATCCTGCTGGAAAGAAACGGTTTCCCCGACCAGAAAATCGCAATCGTCGACGTCAATCATTCCGATATTCCGGAAGAGCGGCGCAATGGCGCCGCCAATATACAGATCCGCTATACGGTTAAAAATGTTAAGGAAATGTGGGATCACCTTTATATGGAAGGCCTGACACTGCTCAGCAAGCCAAAAATGTGCGTATGCGGATGCCCGCGTTTTCTGACGGAAGATCCGAGCGGCAATATAATAAGTGTTGTCGAGGAATGCCGGACCTATGAAAACGCTACGGACGAGTACAATAACGCCGATACCCATGACGAAATGGTTGCCTGACAATGATTTTTCATGTCCGAGCGGACGTAAATTTGACATCTCCCATACTGGATCGGTACCGTTTTTATAGATTGTAAAAAGAAAAATATAAAATCAGGAGGATGTGCCATGTTGACGGACACGACTTATCCGATAATTATTACCGACCATCTGGTCAAAAGTGTTAATTTTTATGAAGATCACCACACTACCGGACTCTGCATCAGAACACATTGACAGGCAAAGGT
>CAZKGT010000069.1:0-6397 GCA_964552285.1 uncultured Pseudobdellovibrionaceae bacterium
AAAATGGAAGAAACGCGCGCATGCAACCAAATGTACCGCAACGGATTTTCTACGCAATTGAAAACCGCACGTTTTTTTGTGTAAATGGGCGCTGGCGAAAGGATTTTTCATGAACGACATCGTTAAACGCGCGCGGCCGGGGATTCTGGCACTCAAGCCCTATAAGTCTGCACGATCAATGGTGCAGGGAAAACCGGGGCTTATTTATCTCGATGCCAATGAGTGCCCGTACGCCCCGATGGCCGGGGCGCTGGGGTATAACCGTTATCCCGACCAGCAGCCTGCCGATATGGTTGACGCGCTTTGCCGCCTTTATAATGTGTCGAGCCGTAATTTGCTGGTAACGCGCGGGGCGGATGAAGCGATCGAGCTTGTCGTGCGGGCTTTTTGTGTGCCGGGGCAGGATAATGTGATTATCTGTCCGCCGACATTTCCGATGTATGCGCATTCAGCGCACATTCAGGGCGCAGACGTTTGTGAAGTGGCGCTGGATCAGGATTTTCAGCTTGATGTTGAGAGCATCAGGACGGCGGCGGATGAAAACACCAAGATTGTGTTTGTTTGTTCCCCCAATAACCCAACCGGGAACCTGATGCGGACAGAAGACATCGAAGATCTTCTAGTGCATTTTGACGGAAAGGCTGTGGTGGCTGTTGATGAGACGTATAACTGTTTTTCCGGCGCGCCGTCTTTTGCTGAAAAAATCGAGAAATATCCCAACCTGCTGGTCTTCCGGACTTTGTCCAAGGAGTATGCCTGCGCCGGGCTTCGCTCAGGGGTTGGTATTGCCCGGCATGATTTGCTGGAAGTGATGCGCCGCGTTCTGCCGCCTTATCCGGTGCCGGTGCCGGTGGCACAGGCTGCTGTGCGGGTTTTAAATCCAGCGAATGTTCAGCGTCTTCAGGGAAGGCAAAAAGAGCTATTAGAAAGCCGCGCGCGTTTTGTAAGGGCCTTAAAGGAAATCGAAGTGGTTACGCATATTTATCCGACGGACGCCAATTATGTGATGGTCCGGGTGACTGACTCCAGGGCGCTGCATGAAAAATGTTTGCAGCAGGGTATTATTGTCCGGGATCAATCGTATCAGGCGAATTTAGAGAATTGCGTGCGGATCAGTATCGGCACGGATGAGGAAATGGATAAACTGTTGGCCGTGATGAAAGGGGAGCCACTTCCTGTTCCGGCAAAGCAGCGTACGGCCAGCGTCCAGCGGACAACCAAGGAAACGGCGATTGATGTCACGGTCAATCTCGATGCCGAGACGCCGATAAAAATCAGCACCGGGATCGGGTTTTACGATCACATGCTGGATCAGCTCGCCCGGCATGGCGGATTTTCGCTGGTGCTGAATTGCGAGGGTGACCTGCATATCGATCCGCATCATACGGTGGAGGATTGCGCGATTGCACTGGGGCAGGCACTTAAGGAGGCGATCGGCGACAAAGCGGGGATCAACCGTTTCGGTTTTACGGCGCCGCTGGATGAAGCGCTGGCGCAGGTGGTACTGGACCTTTCAGGACGGGCGCACCTAGAGTATGAAGCGGATTTTGCGGACTCCATGGTGGGCAATCTGCCCGTGGATATGGTCGAGCATGTGTTTCGTTCTTTGTGCGAAAACATGAAAGCGACCTGCCATATCAGTGCAAAAGGTGAGAACACCCACCATATGGTGGAAGCGATATTCAAGAGTTTTGCGCGTGCCCTGCGGCAGGCAATCAAGGCCGATGGTACAGAGTTGCCGAGCACAAAGGGTATGCTTTAGGCGGCAAAGCTCTGTGGGTCGATTTCTTCGTCCGTATTTTTGATTTTGCGTTGCATAACGGCGTTCACATGCGCGGGAAACCCTTCGTAGAATGCAACCTTACAGACATCCGTTTTGATCGAGTCCAACCCGTCCTTATCGACATATGCTAAAGAGCTTCGTTTAAGGAAATCCCAGATGCCTGTGGCGGAGTGTGTGCGGGCATGGCCGCCCGTGGGCAGGACGTGGTTTACGCCAATACCAAAGTTGGCCAGTGTCGATGGTGAAGTCTCGCCGATCAGGATTTCTCCTGCGTGATAGAGGCGGGGAACTATGTTATGCGGGTTTTCGACTTTCAGCACCAGATGTTCGGCGGCATACAGGTTTGCCAGCTCAACGGATTTATCCAGGCTTTCGGTCAGGATGACCGCGCCGTAATCTCCCATGACTTTTTCGCAGATGCTGCGGTGCGGTTCCGGCAGGGCGTTGATGGCGGCGGGCAGCTTTTCAAGTACGGCGCGGGCCAGCGTTTCGTCGTGTGTAATCAGAATGCCGGCAGAGTCTTCGCCGTGTTCGGCCTCGTTCAGAATATCGAGAACCGTGTTGTCCGGATCGGCGCTGGCGTCGCACAGGACAATGGATTCGCTCGGGCCTGCGGGCATGCCGGGGTCAATTACATTGGAAAGGACGCGTTTTGCGGCGGCAACATACGGACTGCCTGGGCCGAGGACTTTGCTGACTTTCGGTACTGTTTCGGTGCCATAGGCCAGCGCGGCAATTGCTTGTGCGCCGCCGACCTTGTAGACGTTTTCCACGCCGCAAAGCTCGGCTGTAAAAAGGGATGCATCATCGGCCTTGCCTTCGGGTGTCGGCGGTGTCACAACGGCGACTTCAGAAACGCCGGCGATAATGGCCGGGATGCACAGCATATACATGGCCGAAGGGAAGGCGCCTTTGCCGCGCGGCACATACAGGCCGACCGACGGGATGGCGGTGACTTGTTCACCCGCCCAGACGCCGGGTTCAACCTCGACCATCCAGCGCCTTTCAATGCGGTTCATTTGTTCTTCATGGAAACGGCGTACGTTGTCTGCGCAGTGGCGTATGGCTGACTGAAGGTCGCCCGGCAGGTTTTTTCTGGCCTGTTCAAATTCTTCATCCGTGGCCTTGATGGTTTTTAGCTCGGCTTTTTCAAATTTTCTGGCGTAGTCGTACAAGGCCTGATCGCCATTGAGACGGACATTGTCGATGATCGGCCGGACGGCTTTTTCGATATTCTCAATATCGGCTTCGGACCGGCGAAGGATTTTTTCCTTCGTGGCGGTGTCCGTGTCTTTCCAGAGATAAAAGTTGATTTTCATACCTGTCTCCTTATATGCCCATAATCAGCATGTTTTTCGTATGGGCGCAATGGCCCATGGTGCTTTTCAGGTGAAGCTGATAAAAGAGGCTTTGATTTTCCGCTGGGTAGATTTTTATGTCCGACACTATCGCCATCATCGATTACGGTTCCGGCAATCTGCGTTCTGCCGCCAAGGCGTTTGAGCGGGTGATTGCGGATGAGGGGCTGGGGTTTGATGTGACGGTTACTTCCGATGCCGATACTGTTCGAGGTGCTGCACGAATTGTGCTGCCGGGGCAGGGGGCGTTTGGGTCGTGTATGGATGGACTCGGCAGTGTTGACGGGATGCTGGAGGCGCTTGAAGAGGCCGTTATTCAAAAGGGCACGCCGTTCCTGGGTATTTGCGTCGGGATGCAGCTGATGGCGACGCGCGGACTCGAGCATGGCATCCATGGTGGTCTTGGCTGGATACCTGGACAGGTTGCGCCGATGGAGCCTGCCGATAAAAATTTAAAAATTCCGCATATGGGCTGGAACACCGTATATGCGCCGTCTCCGGGCGATCAGGACAACCGTCACCCGGTTCTGCGCGGCATGCAACCGGATGATCATTTTTATTTTGTTCATTCTTTTGTGTTTCAATGTGAAGATACGCATCACATTCTGGCTTTGAGTGATTATGGCGGTCCGGTGACCGCCGTCGTGGGGCGCGACAACATGGTGGGCGTGCAGTTCCACCCTGAAAAAAGCCAGAAAGCGGGATTACGGCTGATTGCCGATTTCCTGCACTGGGACCCATAAAAGCCTTTTGCAAGAGGTGCCTGCTATGAACGACCAGACGATCAAAAAACCCGAGGAACCGGTTTTATCGGCCGAGCATGTGACGGAGCTTAGCGAGATCGAGATTTTCGACCTTTGCGATGCGACCGATGCCGCGATCGAGGCCGGAGGCGGATTTGGCTGGACCAAGCTGCCGTCGCGTGAGATTCTCGAGCGCTACTGGCGCGGTGTGCTGGCGATGCCGGCGCGGATGCTGTTTGTCACAAGGCTGGACGGGGCGATCTGCGGTACCGCGCAGCTTATATGCCCGCCGGTCAATAACGAGGCGCAGGCCCATGCCGTGCACCTGACATCCGTTTTTGTTGCGCCGTGGGCGCGGAAATACGGCCTGTCGGAGATGTTGCTGGAAGAGGTTGAAACCGTGGCGATGCATAGAGATTTTTCCGTGATTAATCTCGATGTGCGGGAAACGATGGAGGCTGCGATCAGCCTGTTCGAAAAATTCGGGTACCGGAAAATCGGGACGCATCCGCTTTATGCCCGTATCGACGGCCGGTACGTACAGGGGGCTTATTACTACAAGGAACTGAACAAAAAGCCGCCTGCCGAAACATAAAAAAATGCCCTCCCAAATACGCCGGGAGGGCAGGTCATGGTTTGTTGGTGCAAAAGGGTCAATCCCAACAAGTTACGCAGTTAATTCTGTCTTCTATCTCTCATATTTGGTTTGCAGAGGCAAAGTATTCCGAATCTCAGGACATGTGTATGCATGAACAAGACAAACCATAGTATATTGATATTTAACAATTTTTAAGATTCTTCTTGACAAAGGGTGCGGCAATTTTTCACAGTAGGACCTGCCAATAACGGCAAAAACTCAGATATGAGGAGATGTGTTATGTCTGAATATGATGAAGTAGAAACGGTCGAAAACGAAGACCGTCCGGCCAACACAGGTCGCAGCTCTATCAGCGGTCCGTCTGCTCCGGCACCTTAATATCTAAACAGAATTCGCGAAGAGCCGTGCTTGAGAGACTCGCACGGCTCTTTGTTTTTTTAGACATAAATGCCGTCATTGCGAGCAACCAACGGGAGCGAAGCAATCCAGAGTGACGAAGATTCGAGACTTCTAACTGGATTGCTTCGTCGCTATACGCTCCTCGCAATGACGAAATCAGGTGAACCGGTTTTTGGCTTGAAGCTTTGGCCCTTCCTCTCTACTCTCCCCTTCCATGATTATTTATCCGGCAATCGACCTTAAGGACGGCCAGTGCGTGCGCCTGTATCAGGGCGATATGGAGCAGGCGACGGTTTATAATGCGGACCCGGCTTCGCAGGCGCAGGCCTTTGCAAAGGAGGGATTTTCCTGGCTGCATATTGTCGATCTGAACGGCGCGTTTGACGGCGCGCCGGTGAATGCGGAGGCGGTGCGGGCGATTATCGGGGCTACCGATCTGCCGGTCCAGCTTGGCGGAGGGATCCGTACATTGAGGCAGATTGAAGCGTGGCTCGCCGAAGGCGTCAGCCGGGTTATTCTCGGTACGGTGGCGGTGCGCGATCCGGAACTGGTGCGTCAGGCCTGTGCCCTGTTTCCGGGGCAGGTCGTTCTGGGTATTGATGCGCGCGGGGATTATGTTGCCGTTGAGGGCTGGGCGGAGACGTCCGAGATGTCCGTGATCGAACTGGCGCAAAGCTTTGACGATGCCGGGGCGGCGGCGATTGTCTATACCGATATCGACCGGGACGGCACCGGGCATGGCATCAATGCCGAGCGGACGCGGAAACTGGCGGAAAGCGTTCTTATCCCGGTGATTGCTTCAGGTGGCGTTGGGTCGCTGGAAGATCTTGAGAAGGTCAGGGACATTGAGCGCTATGGTGTCGAAGGCGTGATTATCGGCCGGGCATTCTATGACCGGAAAATCGAGCCGAAGGCGGCGCTCGAGATTGCGAGCGGTATTCATGCTTAAAACACGCATTATCCCCTGTCTGGACGTCAAGGAAGGCCGGGTGGTCAAGGGGGTCAATTTTGTTGACCTGATCGATGCCGGGGATCCGGTCGAGCAGGCGCGGGTTTATGACGCGCAAGGGGCGGACGAGCTTTGTTTTCTGGACATTACGGCGACACATGAAAACAGGGATACGATTTTCGAGGTCGTGAATCATACGGCCGAGGAAGTGTTTATGCCGTTGACGGTGGGCGGAGGTGTGCGGACGCTTGACGATATCAGGAAGCTTCTGGAGGCCGGGGCCGACAAGGTGGCCATTAATTCGGCGGCGGTGAAAAACCCGGAATTTGTTCGTGAGGCAGCCAATAAATGCGGCAATCAATGCATTGTCGTCGCCATCGACGCCAAGGCTGATGGCGAGGGAGGCTGGGAGGTTTATACCCACGGGGGGCGTGAGCCAACAGGCATTGATGCGGTGGCTTGGGCCGCGCGGATGGCGGAATACGGAGCAGGAGAGATATTGCTGACCTCGATGGACCGGGACGGGACGAAGAAGGGGTTTGATCTGGCTTCACCAAAGGTTGAGGA
>CAZKGT010000069.1:6407-10703 GCA_964552285.1 uncultured Pseudobdellovibrionaceae bacterium
ACTGACACGTGCGGTGGCAGACACGGTTTCCATTCCGGTGATTGCATCGGGCGGGGTCGGTACGCTGGATCACATGGTGGAAGGGATTACGGAAGGCCATGCCTCGGCGGTGCTGGCGGCCTCGATCTTTCATTTCGGCACGTACACCATTCAGGAGGCCAAAGAGGCCATGGCTGAGGCCGGTATTAATGTCAGGAGAACATGATGGATATTATCAACCGCCTTTATGAGGTCCTTGAGGCCCGCAAGGGAGCCGAACCGGCAGATTCGTACGTGGCGTCCCTTTATGCCAAGGGCGTCGATAAAATCGCCGGGAAGGTTAATGAAGAGGCGGCGGAAGTCATTGTCGAGGCTGTGCGCGGCGATAAGGAGAAGCTGGCCTCGGAATCGGCGGACCTGCTGTTCCACCTGATGATTCTCTGGGCGCATATGGACGTAAGGCCGGAGGATGTGAGCGCGATCCTCGAACGGCGTTTTGGCACCAGCGGGCACGAGGAAAATGCTTCCCGTACGAAAGATTGATTCGTTAACTTTTTGCTCTATCTCCTCTTGACGGCAAGGAAGGACGCAATGGCTCGGGTGTACAGGTTTGATAATTTAGGGAAGTTACAGACGGACTGGCTCGATTCACGGCACCATTTCAGTTTTGGGGAATATCGTGATCCGGCGCGGATGGGTTTCGGGAATTTTCGGGTGATTAACGACGATACGATCAAGGCCGGAACCGGGTTTGATTTTCACCCGCACAGGGACATGGAGATCATCACTTATGTCCGTACGGGTACGATCATTCACCATGACAGTCTGGGCAATGAGGGGCGTACACCTGCGGGTGACGTGCAGGTAATGTCGGCGGGAACAGGGATTGTCCATGCCGAATACGCCGACCCGGATGAAGAAACGACAATTTTCCAAATCTGGATTTTGCCCGATAAGAAAGGCGTTGGACCGCGCTGGGAGCAGGCGGCTTTTCCGGTTGAGCCCGTGGAGGGGGCGTTGCGGCTTCTGGTGTCGGGGCGGGATGAAGATCAGGGCAAAGGTGCTCTCTATATTCATCAGAATGCGGCCATTTACGGCGGGCGTTTAATGTCCGGCACCGAATTACAGCATCCGGTCCAGGATAAGGCCTATGTGGTTGTCTCGGACGGTGAGGCCGCTCTCGACGGCGAAAACCTTAAATCGGGCGATTGCGCGGAGATATCCGGTCAGGACGTGCTTTCTCTGAAAGCGCTATCAGATGCGGAAGTGCTGGTCATAGAAATCTAGCCCCTCACGAAAAATCAGATGATTTAGGCGCGGTGAACGGCTAATAATGTCTCTTGATTCCCATGCTGGATTTTAAAGAGGCTTTCATTATGCGCCATTTTATATGCTTTTTCCTTCTGGCTATTTCTTTGTCTTTTCCGGTACTGGCGCAGGAAAAACAATCCGCCTTCGAACGCATCATGCAAACCGGCGTCATCCGGTGCGGCTATTACGTTTTCCCGCCGGTAACATATCGCGATCCCAATACCGATGAGCTTTCAGGATTTTCAGTGGACATGATGAATGAAATCGGCCGCCGCGCGGATCTTGAAATCGAATGGACCGAGGAAATCGGTTTTGGTAACTGGGTTTCGCCCCTGCAAACCGGGCGGTTTGATGTGGCCTGCACGCCGATGTGGCCGGATGTTCCGCAGGGCCGCGCCGTGGCATTTTCAATTCCAATGTTTTACGCCGGGCTTTACCCGATGGTGCGTACGGATGATGCGCGCTTTAAAGATGATGACTTGGATTCTCTGAACGATGAAGCCGTCACTTTTGCGCTGGCTGAAGGCAATGCGCAGGAGAGCCTGGTCAAGGCGCATTTCCCAAAGGCAAAAACGATGACGGTGCCGCCGGGAAACGATAAGGCCTCCTTTGTCATGAATGTGCTGAGCAAAAAGGCCGATGTGTTTTTGACGGACCATAACGGCAAGATCGAATTTAACCGCTATAATGACGGTCAGCTGCGTTTAATGGCCGTGCATGATCCGGTGAAATTGCAGCCGTTTAATCTGGCGGTTGAGCGAAACGAAATGGTGCTAAAGGATTTCATCGATAACGCCATTTTGGACCTGCTCTATGACGGATCGATTGACCGTATGCTGACCGAATGGGAGCCGGAGCCGGGTATTACCTATTTGCGCGCTGAGGTTCCTTACCGGAAGGACTAATTTATGAGAGCTTTCTGTATTATTTCGATTTTGGCGCTGTTTTTTACGCTTCCTGTTTTGGCGGCAGACAAGGAGTCTGTTTATGAACGGGTGATGCGAACAGAAACCATTCGCTGCGGGTATTTCGTCGGGCCGCCTTACATCATTCAGGATGCCAATAGCGGACAGCTATCGGGTATCTGGTATGATTATATGGAAGCGCTGGGGCGGGAGCTTGGTTTTGAAATTGAGTGGGCCGAGGAAGTCGGGCTCGGTGATTTCGGCGTTGCGCTGGATAGCGGCAGGATTGACGTTATGTGTCTTGGGATCTGGGTTGATCCGCAGCGGGCGAAAGCTGCCGATTTCGTTACGCCGATCAGCTACAACGGTCCGCAGGCCTATGTCCGGGAAGATGATGTGCGCTTCGATCATGATTACAGGGCAATCAATTCTGAATCGGTGACGATTTCCTATATCGATGGCGATGTGGGCTCCGTGATTGCGCGCACCGATTTTCCCAAGGCGAAAACCATGACCCTGCCGCAGCTCTCGCAGATATCCGAGGCGATGGATAATGTTACGTCAGGTAAGGCCGATATTGTGTTTTACACGCCGGCGGCGGTCGAGATTTATAACAAAAACCATGAGGAAAAACTGCGCCGGGTTCCCCTGAACCGATCGGTTCGCGCATATGAGGAGTCTGTTGCTGTGCGCAGGGGCGAACATGATTTCCGGCAACTTCTCAATCATACCACCCGTTTTCTGATCAATAACGGGGTTATTGATCGCATTATCCGGAAATATGATCCGGAGCGAAAAGCCTTTTTGCCTGTGGCAAGACCGTACGAAATTTCTGAATAAAGAGGAGAAAACGATGTCCTACGACGAGAACAACATTTTCGCCAAAATTCTGCGCGGGGAGATCCCGTGCGGCAAGGTGTATGAGGATGATCATGTTCTGGCGTTCAATGATATCAGCCCGCAGGCACCGGTGCATATCCTTGTGATCCCGAAGGGGGCGTATGTGAGTGTCGCCGATTTTGGGGAGAAAGCTTCATCGGAAGAAGTAACCGCGCTCTGGCGTGCGGTTTCGAAAATTGCCGAGGAGCAGAGTTTGCCTGAGAAGGGTTTCCGCGTCATTGCCAATACGGGCCTGAACGGCGGGCAGGAAGTGCCGCATTTCCATGTTCATATTCTGGGTGGTAAGGCCCTCGGACCCATGCTTTCAAAAGCGGCCTGACCGGGCCTTTACGCTCTGATCCGGGCACCGTTATCGTTGGCAACGGAAGAGAGCATGATTGGTGCAGCTTCCTGCTGTTCGGCGCGGCACAGTCCGGCGGCCTCCAGATGGCACTCGGCCACCATGGTCTGGGCGTCGATCTGGATGCTGACGATGTTCAGGATTTGTGCGGCCGTGTAGGCGTTGGCCGGCAGTTCCAGCTCCAGCCCGGCAACCAGTTCCTCCAGGCATTCCATGTCTTCCGGGATGTTTTTCAGGATGTCCATGACCAGCGCCTCGTGCAGGTCTTCATCCTGATCCGCATGCGCCAGCCAGAGCAGGCCGTAAGCCGAGAGAATCCTGTCCGCCTCCATCATCAGGGCGGCGGCGGCCGGGATATCCGCGGCATGGTTCAGGCTCATCTGCTCACAGCATAGCGCCATGCAGATCAGGGCTGCATCCGGTTGCATATCACTCAGCACTTCATGAAACGCATATTCCTCATCCGCCGTGAGCAAGCGCTGCGCCTCCATGGCTTCACCTGCAATCAAAGGCAGGCAGAAGTGGGTTTGCAGTCTTGCCAGGTCTTTGTCCGATAATACGCCAGACATTTTTTATTCCCCTTTGCAGTGTTTATTTCCGCAGTTTGTCCGTTCCTATTGCTTCCCTTCTTAATGCCCAATGGTAAACAGCCGGTTAACAAAATGCCGATTTCCGGGATTTTTCGCGTGCGGGAGGAGGTAAAGCGGGGTGCGGGCGCTTGAAAAGCGCCGCATGCGACACTATTTCTTTTTTAATCCCTTGAATAATCGGCAGAACTTCTTTACAACCTAGCACTCACCACCTTGACGCGGGGTGGAGCAGCCCGGTAGCTCGTCAGGCTCATAACCTGAAGGTCGCAGG
>CAZKGT010000070.1:0-8960 GCA_964552285.1 uncultured Pseudobdellovibrionaceae bacterium
GACAAAAGACGCAAGACTGCCGCCCGCCGAAACAGCCCAGCCTGTAACGGAAACGAATCAATATTACGATGCTTTCGAGGATCCGAAGCGATACCGCAGAGTTGATCCGGAAAACCGCCATGATCCGTCCCTGACAGCGCCTGAGGGCATGGGAGAAGATTCGCAGCATGCCGATTCCGGCTATTTTTCCGTTTCACCACATGAACAACAGCCTTCTCCCCATGGCGCCGCCGGCACCGGTTACAGCAACCGCTACGGCGCGGACCCGCATAACACCGCCACAGCGCCGGTGCGCGTGGCGTTGCTGGTCCCCTTAAGTGGAGAAAAGGCACCCCTTGGCAAGGCAATGCTGAACGCGGCGCAAATGGCCCTGTTTGATATCGGTTTTGAATCCTTCGAACTTATACCGCGCGATACGAAAGGAACGCCGCACGGCGCACAGCAGGCCGCCCAGTCTGCTGTTGATGCCGGAGCACAGCTTGTTCTCGGGCCGCTTTTCGCAAGCTCTGTCCGGGCCGCAAAACCGGTCACAAGCCGTGCCCGCATTAATATGATGGCATTCTCGACCGACTGGACTCTTGCCGGCGGCAACACCTATATCATGGGCTTCCTTCCCTTTGCGCAGGTCGCCAGAATTGCCGACTTCGCGGCGCAAAAAGGCATCTTCCGGGTTGGCGTCCTCGCTCCGGATACACACTACGGCAACGCCGTGGTTTCCGTCTTCCGGCCCCGCGCAATGCAAAACGGTATCATGGTTTCCGATACAGTGAAATTTTCCGCCGAAGACAACAATATCTCGCCGATTGTGCGGACCTTCACCGATTACGACGAGCGGGTTGAACTGCTGAACCAGCAGATACGCCCCCTTAAGGCCCGCATCAAGGCAAACCCGAACGACACCGAGGCGCAACTGCTTCTGGCCGAACTGGAAAAAATGTCATCCTGGGGAGAGTCTCCGTTTGACGCCGTCCTGATGCCGGTCGGCGGCGATCAGGCCCGCTCGATCTCCAACCTGCTCAGTTTTTACGACCTGGCACCCGACAAGGTGCGCCGCCTTGGCACCGGTCTGTGGGATGATGAGGCACTGGCAGCAGAAACCAATCTCGAAGGCGCATGGTTTGCCGCGCCGTCACCAAAACTGCGCACGGATTTTGAAACGCGCTACCGGCAAATATATGGAATAAACCCGCCGCGCCTGGCCTCTCTTGCCTATGACGCAACATCGCTGGCTACCGTGCTTGGCCGGTCCGGCGTTCAGCAATACGGACGTCCGGCCTTCCATGACAGCGCCCTGACAAACCCGAACGGTTTTTCCGGTATTGACGGAATCTTCCGCTTCCGCCCGGACGGACTGATCGAGCGGGGGCTGGCCGTTCTGGAATACCGTAACGGCCAGATCATAGAAATCGATCCGGCCCCGACAACATTTCAGGATTTAAGATATTAGACCTGAACGCCCGATGTCTTGCCGTTCTTGAGGTCTTCGAAACGGGCAACAGGCTCATCCTCCGAATCAAGAACAAGCCTGCGCTGCATCGCCCGATAAATCTCTTGCGGGATATTCACATCACAGCAGGATTCAAGGCCCTTGAAGCCGGGAAACGTATTGGCTTCGCAAATCGTATAGCCGCTATCGGTAAACAACAGATCGACGCCGGACACCTGGATCCCCAGGACCTCCGACGTTTTCAGCGCCAGTTCAATCGCCACCTCATCCGGCTCAAACCGCTCAACACTTCCGCCCGTGCTGTAATTCGCCTTGAAACCGCCCTCGCGCGCACGCCTTTCCATCGAGGCGACAACCTGCCCGTCAACGACAAACAGCCGCAGATCGCGCCCACGGCTGTTGGCAATATATTTCTGGAAGATAACCTGAATATTCGGGCTGGTCTCGGCAATCAACCCCATCAGGTCGTTAAACGCTTCCGGGTTTTCGATCAGGAACACGCCGCTGCCATTCGCTCCCAGCAGGGTCTTCACCACGACGGGAAAACCGATAAAGTTTTCCACCAGATCCATATCAACCGGAAACTTGGCAAGCATTGTCGTCGGCGTGGGCAGACCGTGCTCTGCCAGAACCTGATGCGTATGCAACTTGTCTGCCACCAGTTCAATACATGAAGCGCCATTGAACACATGAACGCCCAGACGCTCAAGCTGGCGGATAACTGCCAGCGCAAAATACCCGGTATCCTGCACGACCGTCCGCGGCAGCAAAAAATCGGGAAGCGGCATCAGGCTTCCGTCGATCAGGACGGACTCGCGGTCTTCTTCCGTGACAAGCAAATCGAATTGCTCCGGGTTGAAGACCTTGACGTCAATCCCCATCTCCCTGCCCTCGGCAAGAAAGCGCCGTATCTCAAACGCCTCTGCTGTCGGAGATTCGATTTCCTCGTTAAAGAGTATCCAGACTTCCATTGTCAGCTATATCCGCCTTACTCAAGGCCCCTATTATGCACATTTGAGGCCGAATACAAAATTTCTCCGCAATATTCCATATTATCAGGAAAAAGTGCAGGAAAACCAGCAGGCTATGGCTTGCGTCCATATCCAGACCTGATATGGTCCGCTTATTATGAGTCGCAGGACACAACAAACAACCGGAAAACTCTTATCCGTCCTCGCACTGGCCATGCTGTTCATGGCTCAGATGGCGCCGCTCTGGCTGGACGCAGCGGGACCGGTGGCTTTGCAGATCTGTACGGCGCAGGGCCTGAAAACCATTACGCTCAACAATAACGGCCCGCAGGAAGAACCTCAGCCGGAAACAAAAAACCATTGCCCGTTGTGCATGCTGCGCACGGTTTCAATGACCGTACCGGACTGGCAACTGGCTCCCTCCCCTGTTTTAACAGACAGACAGGCCTTCCTTCCTGTCTTCAGGACAGAGGCGGTTGTTTCTCATACAAACCATCAATACACAGCCCGCGGGCCGCCCACCAAAGCCTAGCCCCCCCATTCATCGTCACCCCCGCGCAGGCGGGGGTCCTGTCGGGCATCAGAAAAAGAGATTTCTGAAACTTACCCGGATGCCCGCCTCCGCGGGCATGACGAAACTGAAAATCCAGACAAACCAAAGAAACGACAAATGTTAAAACAACTTGTTACAACCGGCATCATAGCCGGTGCACTGGCTCTGGCCGGGCCGTCTTTTGCGGAAGACCACAGCCATCATCAGCATATGGCCCACCATATTCACCACCACGCCCCGACGCCGATCCCGCTGATGGGCACCCACATGCACAAACCGGGCGAATGGATGCTCTCATACCGCGTCATGCGCATGCGCATGGAGGAAAACCGTGACGGACGCGATGACCTCAGCTCCGAAACCATCGCCACCACCGTGGCCAACCGTTTCGCAGGAATGCCTATGCAGCCCGCCACTTTGCGGGTCATCCCGGAAAAAATGGAGACGGACATGCATATGTTCGGCGTCATGGCTGGCGTCACGGACTGGCTGACCGTCATGGCGATGGGCACCTGGCTGGAAAAGGAAATGACATCGACCGTTTTTTCCGGCGGCGCGGGCACGGCAGTCCTCGGCTCCAGCACAATGAAAAGCAGTGGATTCGGCGATACGTCTCTGACCGGCCTGCTGCTCCTGCATGATGACGGCCTTCACCATGTCCACTTTCATGCCGGGTTAAGCCTGCCGACGGGCTCTATCACCGAAAGCGGGGAAATGCTGATGCCGTCGGGCATGCGGATGAACATGCGCTACGGCTACGGCATGCAGCTCGGCACCGGCACGTTCGACCTCCTGCCGGGCCTGACCTACACCGGCAACAAAGATCGCTGGAACTGGGGCGTTCAGGCCCGTGGACGTTTTCCGATGGGCCGTAATGATGAGGGCTATTCAGTGGGAACACAGGCCTTCGTCACAGGCTGGACCGGATACAGATTTGGGAGATCTCTGAATCTTTCCGCACGCCTGCAGGCTGAGAAAAAGGGACGGATCGACGGCATAGACTCTGAAATCATAGGCCCAACGCAGGGCGCTGATCCTGACAGATTTGGCAGCACCAAACTCAATGCCGCACTGGGGTTCGATTACGGCATTCCATCCGGAATCCTGAAAGGCCATCACCTGGCCGCCGAAATATCCGCGCCCCTCTACCAGAACCTCAACGGCCCACAGCTTAAAAGTGACTGGGCCATAACAATCGGCTGGAGGAAAAGCTTCTAGAAAACAAAATCCCCCTGCTAACGACAGGGGGATTTTTCGCTACCAGCTTCCGGTATTCTCCATCGACGCCCACGGCTCCTGCCTTGGCAAAGCGTCGCCCTTTTGCAGCAGCTCGATAGAGATATTGTCAGGCGAGCGGATAAACGCCATATAACCGTCCCGCGGCGGGCGGTTAATGGTCACACCCGCATCCATCAGCCTCTGGCATGTCTCGTAAATATTATCGACGCGGTAGGCAAGATGACCGAAATTGCGCCCGCCCGTATACTCCTCCGGATCCCAATTATAAGTAAGCTCCAGCAACGGTGACTTCTGCTCCGCCTCCCCTGCTCCTTTGGCGGCATCCCCGGGCGCAGCCAGAAAAATCAGGGTGAAACGCCCCGCTTCGCTTTCCTTACGGCTGACCTCGACCATCCCGAGCTTGTTGCAGAAAAAATCCAGTGACTCACCAACATCGCTGATCCGGATCATCGTGTGTAGATATTCCATTTCCTTCCCCTCTCCTTGCCAGAACATGCAATCGCCCGTAAGCTGATCTTACGATGATTGAAAATATCGATCTTGCACAAATTCAGCAACAGCTTCTGACATGGATCCAGACCGATGTCTGGACCATAGATACGGCTGTGCAGCTTATCCTGATTGCCTCGGCCTTTCTGGTCGCAGGCGTTGCCTATAGAATCACCAGCGAAAAACTGGAAAAACTGATCGACGAAGGCAATGCCGCTTACCGGCTGAAACAGATCTTGAAAAATATCGGAAAACTGATCCTTCCCGGCATCATGCTGGCGCTTGTCTTTCTGGGCACGGCAATTATCGGCTCAGATCTCGTAGGACTTAATATCGGGCTATCCGCCGCCGTTATGAAGCTGCTTCTAGCGTGGATTATCATTCGTCTTGCCGTACAGTTCGTCGAAAATAATTTCGTTCGCAATATTTTTGCGCTCACAATCTGGGCCGTTGCAGCGCTCAGCATTGTCGGCGTGCTGGATCAGACCACCGCTACACTGGATGCTGTCGGTATGGATATCGGCAACTTCCGGCTTTCCGCCCTTGCCATGGTCAAGGGCCTGTTTGCCCTGTTCGTCCTGCTTTACGGCGCATTGTTCGTCTCCGGTTTCCTGGAGCGCCGGGTCAACGCCGTCAAGGGGCTTAGTGTTTCCTCGCGCGTGCTGATTGGAAAGATCATCCGTATTGCGCTGGTCACCTCGGCACTGCTGGTGGGTGTCACCACCGCCGGGATTGACCTGTCCCTGCTGGCCGTCTTTGGCGGTGCGGTTGGCCTTGGTGTCGGCTTCGGCCTGCAAAAAGGCATCTCGAATTTATTTAGCGGCATGCTGCTCCTGCTCGACCAGTCGATCAAACCGGGAGACGTGATTGAACTGGAAGGCGGCACCTTCGGCTGGGTCGATCATATGGGCGCGCGTTACACCGAAATCATCACCCGCGACAACAAATCCTTCCTGATCCCGAACGAGGATTTCATCACCCAGCGCGTGGTCAACTGGTCGCACGGCTCAACACTGATCCGGATTGAGGTGAAATTCGGCGTTGATTACAGCCACAACCCGCACGAGATCAAGAAGCTGGCCGAAGAGGCAGCGACAAAACCAGAGCGGATTGCTACGGAACAGCCACCGGTTTGCCACTTCACCGAATTCGGCGACAGCTCGCTGAACTTCCAGCTCCGCTTCTGGATCAAGGACGCCGAAAAAGGCGTCACCAACATCCGCGGCGAAGTCATGCTGTCCCTGTGGGATACCTTCAGGGAACACGGCATCAAAATCCCGTATCCCCACCGCGAAATCTACGTGCACGAACTGCCGGAGATAAAAACAGCCTAAGCCGCAGTGGCAACACTTCCCGAAAGCGCATCTCCCCCGTCCAGTGTTGCCGCCACTGCGTGGACAGTGGACGCCACCCGGACTGCCGTCTGGATCTGTTCGCTCGTCAGGCCTTCCTTGCGCAGATTGGCTTCGTGGCCGTCCATACACATGCCGCAGCCATTAATCGCAGACACCGCCGTCGACCATAGCTCGAAATCTGCCTTCTCCACGCCGGGATTGGCCATCACCTGCATCCGCAGCTTGGCCTGCATGGTCTGGTAATCCTTGTTCGAGACAAGGTGGACGAAGCGGTAATAGATATTGTTCATCGCCATAATCGACGCCGCGGCCTTTGCCGCATTCAGCGCTTCCGGCGATAATTTTTGCGCTGCCTCAGCCTCAACCTCACGGATAACAACCGCATTCCGCCCCGCTAATGCCGACGCCAGAAACGTCCCCCAAAGCTGCTGCTCCGAAAGCGTCTGATCGTTGGACAATGATCCAAGATTCAGTTTCAGATCCTTGGCATATTCTGGAAGCTTTTCTTTTAAGGCTTCAATGGACATAAGAGAACACTCCTATTTTTGTCATCCTGAGCCGCAGGCGAAGGATCTCGTGATGGCTATACAGAGATTCTTCGCTGCGCTCAGAATGACATATACGGTTAAGCGGCCTTCAGCACGTCACCGCCAGCCGGACGGTTACAGGCACAAAGCTCTTCGGTCTGGATTGCATCCAGGATCCGCAACACTTCAGCCGGATTACGGCCAACCGGCAACGGATTCACGGAAACGTGCTGGATGATATTGTCCGGATCGACAATGAACGTCGCACGAAGCGCAACACCTGCTTCAGGATGACGCACACCAAGACCATCAAGCAGGGAACCGTTTGTGTCCGCAAACGACCACTGGTTCAGATTATTCAGGTCCTTATGATCGCGGCGCCACGCCAGCTTGCAAAACTCGTTGTCCGTGCTGCCGCCCATAACAACCGCATCGCGGTCTTCAAAATCACTGTTCAGACGGGCAAACTCGACGATTTCCGTCGGGCAGACAAAGGTGAAATCCTTCGGGTAGAAGTAAATAACCTTCCACTTGCCCTGAAAACTGTCCTGCGTGATTTCCTCAAACGCACTGTCAGGGTCCATCGCACCGGGCTTAACACCCGTCACGGAAAATTCAGGCAAACGATCGCCAACACCAAGCATATTGTCCTCCATAAAGGTTCAGGTTGAAATGAAATCTGCCCCCAATGTGGACCCTTGGACGCCAAAAAGCCAACAATTAATTTAGATAACAAATATCGATTAAATCGATATAAACTTTTATTTAGTAGTGATAGGATAGATTTATGAACCCACTCCCAACATTAAGACAGCTTCAGTATCTCGTTTCCCTGTCCGATGAAGGCTCGTTCAGCACCGCCGCACAAACCTGCAATGTTACGCAGTCAACCTTAAGCGCCGGGATCAAGGAACTGGAAACCTTGCTGCAACAAAACCTTGTCGACCGCTCGCGTAAGGCGGTAATGCTGACCCCGTTCGGTGAGGAAGTCCTTGGCAAGGCCCGTGCCCTGATTGCCGGAGCCGAAGATATTGCCGCCCGAGCCCAAAGCCTGCAGACCCCGCTCTCCGGCCCCCTAAGACTGGGAGTCATCCCGACCATCGCCCCTTACCTGTTGCCGGATATCCTGCCCGACATTCAGGAAAAATTCCCTGATCTGGAACCACAACTCCATGAAGATTTAAGCAACCGCATCGTTGAAAAACTGCATCAGGGCACACTCGACCTTATACTGCTGGCCCTGCCCTTTGATATGAAAGACGTAGAGGAATATCCCCTCTTCCCGGAAAACTTTGTTCTCGCCTGCCCGAAAGGCCGGTTCAAAGACAGGAAATCCGTTTCAACCGGCGATCTTCAAAACGAAGAACTCCTGCTGCTTGAGGACGGTCACTGCCTGCGCGACCATGCGCTAGCCGCCTGCCGCCTGCAATCACCCGGCGGCCGCAAAACCTTCAGCGCTACCAGCCTGCCGACCCTGATCCAGATGGTCCGTCACGGCTACGGTGTCACCCTGCTCCCGGAAATGGCTGCCGACAAGGCCGCCCTGCCGGATGACATCGACCTTATCCCTTTTGAAAGTACCGCACCGGCCCGCCAGATCGGACTGGCATGGAGAAAGGGAAGCCCGCGGGCGGACGAATTCAAATTGCTGGCACAGGCCATTACACCAACGGCGTGATTTCCTGCCCCTTAGCCGGACATTCCGGTGAAGACTCATCAACGGCAACAGCACATATATCATTCCCGGCCTGTATAATCTGCCCTTCATGAATATTGTGAACGTTGGACTCATGCCCCGGAACAGGAAACAGTTCTGCCATGCCGTTCTCAACGCGCAGAACCGAGTCAAAAAATTCGGAGCCGTCACCCCGCAAAGGCGGGTTCTCGTGCAGGATACTGACAACGGTCGTACCGGAAAGCCGGTCCTCCATAAGCTGATGCACTCTTTGCTTCCACTCCCGGTCCAGCCCGGCGTCAATTTCATCCATCAACCAGATGTCCGGCTTTTGCAGCAATCCCCTGGCAACCAGCAATCTTTTTTGCTGTCCACCGGACAGTCGTAAATGCCACTGCCGGTTTTCATCGTGCATCATGCCGGCAAACTGCCCCAGGCCAAGCGCGTGAAATGTCTTCGCCACATCCTCATCGCTAAAATCTTCTTCTTTCATCGGATAGGCCGCCAGTTGCTTTAACGTCAGTGTCCGGGGCAAATCAGGCGTTTGCGTTGCATACATAATGCGCTGCCCCTGCCCGACGCCTATTTCTCCGCGTCCGTGCGGAAACAGCCCGATGATCGCCTCAAACAGAGTGCTTTTTCCGCACCCCGACTCGCCGCTGATCCGCGTCCACGTCCCTTTTTCAAGCGTGACATCATCGGCC
>CAZKGT010000070.1:8970-10669 GCA_964552285.1 uncultured Pseudobdellovibrionaceae bacterium
TTACCCTCGGCGGCAGGCTTTATTAACGCCACATTGCGAAGCTTTATCCCTTCATCCGCCCCCAGGGTTTGAAATTTAAATTCCCGGATGCCTGTTTCGCGGTAGAATTTATCCTGTTGGCAAACCTCCTCTATCGCCCGCGCCAGTTCGGTAATCTTGTCTGTATTGGCAGAAATCGAGGCAAAAGACGGCATCAGATTGACCGGAACGGAGACACCGTCCATAACCTGCTTAAGCATTTCAGCGTTTGCCGTTGCCTGCTCAAATGTCAGCGCCCCGGATAAAAAAGCCGGCGCCGTCGCCACATAGGATATGACCCGCGTTCCCTGATCGTATAAATCGGCAAAGCTCTGATAAAGATTGGCCAGCGTAATCTGTTTGTTCCAGAGACGGTCAACAAGGCGTTAGGAACGCTCGTCAAGCTCACGATAAACACCCTCGCCTTCTGACGCAGCCGTAAGATGAGAGTTTTTCAGCGTATCCTGCAAATGACTGCGCCGCCGTCCGAAAGCTTCCATCATCTGTTTCTGGTTGCTTCTGGTCCACTTACTCATTTTGTAAGCGGCCCATGTCATCGGCACGACATACAAAGCCATCGTGCCCGCCGCCAGCACAGCCGTTCCGTATTCGCCCGGAGCAAGATTGATATTGTTCGCGATTTCGGGGCTGATGTACTGGGCAGCCAGCGCATGAAAATCATTCGCCCAGTTATCGAGAAACTCGACTTTCTGCGACCGCTCCAGAACTTCCCGGCTCATAAACCACAACGTTCCTGCGGCGCCCCAGACACCCAGCGATAGCTGCATAACATCAGCCTTAAGCATGACAAGCGGATCATCAAGAATTGCATCGATGTTCTCCGGGACCTTCGCCTTTCCCTCCACAGCCATTTGCCGGGTAAGAGAAGGCAACACGCCTTTGATGGCAAGGGCATCCCTGAACTGCGCGGCATCCCATCTTGCGGATAAACGGTGGAGTTGCGCCTGCAAAAAATGCCCGCCCTCATCCATCGCCTTTCTTCCAAGATAATATGCTGCGACAGCGCCGCCACCGGCCGCAACGGCGGCCAGTTTTTCAGGGTCGTCCGGACTATATTGAGCAACCTCACTGATGAGCTCCGCCGTCGACAATGCCATACCCACACTCGAAGCGCTGTGTAACGTCTTGAGGCCGAAAACCCCGAGCGTCAACCCCCATGCCTCACACCATTTCTCGGACAGCCAGTAAGCCGATATCAATCCAAAAGGCTTTCGCAGTTTCGCCACCGGCGTTTCACCTTCAGGATCCGTCGTCTTATGATACATACTGGAAATACCGGTCCCAAGACCCACAACTGCCCCGGCCTGAGGAATGAGCCCCTGAGCAGCAACTGAATGACTTAGCTGGGAAAAAGACGTCTGCACAAAATCCATGATTTGCGCCGCGATATCCGGCGGCAACTGCGCCACGGCGGCAACGATCAAAGAAGCGCCAAGCGCGGCATTTACCGCCTGAGGTTCCTTCGCATTCGTTTCGGACATTTGCCCGAACACCTGCGAAACACCCTCATGGGTGCTGCTCAGACCGCTGCTGCGTTTCAGCTTTCTTTTCAGCCGCGAGAAAAAACCGTCCCGGCCTTGCTCACTCATAGCACACCCAAGTAATTTTTATTATGTTTAACGGGATTGTCACACTACCGGACACAGCTGGGATAAGGCGG
>CAZKGT010000071.1:0-10638 GCA_964552285.1 uncultured Pseudobdellovibrionaceae bacterium
ATCTGCCCGGACGTTTCCATATGCCAGCGCACAATTGGCTGTTATCTTGAATACCCGAACGGTATCCGGCTGGACGGTGCGTGCAATGCCAACACCAGAGACCAGAACGTCAACGGTTATAACTGCCGCTGTGATTACAACTGCATCTGCGGAGCGGTAACCGGCAACTACAGATGGGTCTTTTCCTATGTCGATAGTAATGGTTCCTGTAACAGCTGTGATTACGGTTGTGTCGGAGCAGGATCCTGCCATTCCGGGAATTTAGGGCGCTCAATGCACTGCCATATATCAGGAACTGCCGACAATCATAATGTCTATAGATGCAGGGAAATGCCTTTCTAGAATTTTCTGCCCGTCATTTCACAAAATAACAAAGCTTCTGAAACGACTGGAAAAAACGGCCCGTCTTGCCAACGGCGTCAAAAAATGCCAAGGATTCTCTGGTCTGAGATAACAATATTCAGTGAGTTCATGACATCCTCTTTTAAACCTGTCCGCAAGGCCGTCTTTCCTGTCGCAGGGCTTGGGACAAGATTTTTGCCTGCCACCAAAGCCATGCCCAAGGAGATGCTGCCGATCAACGACAGGCCGCTGATCCAGCATGTGTTCGAGGAAGCCCGCGCCGCCGGAATCGAGGAGTTTATCTTCGTCACCGGGCGGCACAAGGAAATGCTGGAAGAGCATTTCGACTACCAGCCGGAACTGGAGCAAACGCTCCAGAGCCGCGGTAAGGACGACATGCTTGAAAAGGTGCGCGATTCGGAGATGCCGGCGGGCTCCCTGTTCATGACGCGCCAGCCCAAACCGCTCGGCCTCGGCCATGCCGTCTGGTGCGCAAAGAAGCTGGTCGGGGACGAGCCGTTCGCCATCATGCTGCCGGACGATATCGTTCATTACAAAACCGGATGCCTGACGCAAATGATTGACGTGTATAACGAATTCGGCGGAAACGTCATTGCGGTGAAAGATGTGCCCCTGCCGGAAACCAGGAAATACGGCATTCTCGATATCGGCGCGGAAAAAGGCGATACGGTCGAGGTGAATGGGCTGGTGGAAAAGCCCGCTCCGGAAGACGCTCCGTCCACACTTTCCGTTATTGGCCGCTACATCCTCCAGCCGGAGGTGTTCGAGCCGCTCTCGGCCTTTGAAACCGGTGCCGGCGGCGAAATACAGCTCACGGACGCCATGGCAAAACTGATCGGCAGACAGCCTTTCCACGGCCTGCGCTTCAAGGGCGATCACTTTGATTGCGGCGGGCGGATCGGGTTTATCGAGGCCAATCTCGCGATTGGCCTACAGGACCCTGAAATAGGGGAAGACGTGCGCCGGATCATGGAAAGCTATCTCGACAACAACCAGACGGATAAATCCAATGTCGCTGCCGGATGAAACACCTGTGACGTCCTGTGCCTCCAGCCTCGATCCGGCGATTTTGCGCGAATATGATATTCGCGGCAAAGCCGGCGTTAACTTACGCGCCGAGGATGCCCGTGCCATCGGCATGGCTTTCGGCTCACTGGTAAGGCGGAACGGCGGAAGCTCGGTCTGTATCGGTTATGACGGGCGGATCAGTTCACCGGAACTTGCCAAGGCCGCGATCGAAGGACTGGCCAGCACCGGGGTCAGCGTTGAGAATGTCGGGCTGGGGCCGACACCCCTGCTCTATTTCGCCGTCAAGGATCATATGGCCGACGGCGGGATCATGGTGACAGGCTCCCACAATCCGCCAGAGGATAACGGCTTCAAGATGACGCTGCAAAGCGGGCCGCTGTTTGGCGATTCCGTGCAGGAAATCGGCCGGATCGTGGAATCGGGTATATTTGAAAACGGCGAGGGATCGATCCGGGAAACGGATATATCGGAAACCTATATCGAGCGTATTCTCCGCGACTTTTCAATGCCGCGCCCCCTGAAGGTAGCATGGGATGCCGGGAACGGCTCAACCGGCGATCTGCTGCACAAGCTGGTTGCAAGGCTGCCGGGCGAGCATATCCTGCTTTACGACGATATCGACGGGACTTTTCCGAACCACCATGCCGACCCGGTGGTCGATAAAAACCTCAGCGACCTCCAGAACGTCGTCAGGGAACAGCAATGCGATCTCGGAATCGCCTTTGACGGTGACGGCGACCGGATCGGTGTTATCGATGAAAACGGTGACATTTTGCGCAGCGATATCCTGCTGGCCGTTTATGCGCGCGAAGTTTTAGCTGAAATGCCGGGCGCGCCGATCATCGGGGACGTAAAATGCAGCCAGGCGCTTTATGACGAAATTGAACGGCTGGGCGGCCAACCGGTGATGTGGAAGTGCGGGCATTCCCTGATCAAGACAAAGATGGCCGAACTGAAGGCGCCGCTGGCCGGGGAGCTTAGCGGCCATATCTTTTTTGCCGACAAGTATTACGGCTATGATGACGCGCTTTACTGCGCCGTGCGGCTTCTGGGTGAAGCAGCAGAGGCGGAAGGGCCTCTCTCTTCGCTGGTGGCGCATATTCCCAAACCCTACAACACGCCGGAGATACGCTTCGAGGTCGAGGAGAGCGAAAAATTCCGCCTTGTCGAACAGATCGCGGAAAACCTGCGCGAAAAACTGGACGAGGGAACGGAGATTGTCGATATTGACGGTGTGCGGGTGATTACACCGGATGGATGGTGGCTTCTGCGGCCATCCAATACCCAGAATTCCCTTGTCACCCGCGCAGAATCCTCCTCCCGCGAGGGGCTGGAGCGTATGAAACAAATGGTTGCTGACGCCGTGGGCGGGATCGGTTACGATTTTTCTTTTCCGCCTGCCTGAACAAAAACGAGGTAAAACAAGTGGACTCACGCGTACTGGAATTGCTTGCATCAAGAATCTGCCATGATCTGGTCAGCCCTGTGGGCGCCGTTAATAACGGTGTCGAGTTTCTGGAAGAAATCGGTGCGGACGCGCTGGAGGATTCCCTTGCGCTGATTAAATACAGCGCCCAGCAGGCATCGGCCAAATTGCAGGCCTTCCGGATCGTATACGGTGCAGGCGGCCGCGACCCGAACATCAAACCGGAAGATATCCAGCGTGCCTTTTCGGGCCTGATCTCTGCCGATGGAAAAATAACCCAGACCTGGGATCCCTACGGCCCACTTGGCCCCAAAGGCAATCCGGACGGGTTTTGCAAAATGCTGATGGGCGGGCTGATTATGGCCATGGAGTGCCTGCCGCGCGGCGGTACAATTTCCGTCAGGCCCGGCGATGAGGGGCAGACTGTTGTCACCGCCGAAGGCCAGGATGCCGGTATCCGCGAACATGTCGAAGATGCCCTGAACCGGTCGATCCCTGTCGACAACCTTGAGCCGAAACTCGTGCATCCCTATATGCTTTCCACCCTGGCCGAGAGCTATGGCTTCCAGGTCTCCATTCGGGCAAGCGGGCCCGGCAAGGTCGAAATCCTCCTGCAAAGCCCATCATAAAAACCGGAGTGCATACAAGTGTACGACGGCTCCGGAAGGTTACGTCCCGGTAACGATTTTTCTGTATACTCAATGCAGTAAGATGTCCTTAAGACAATTGGGGCATCTTTATCTATTAAAGGGATAAAGCCGATGGATGATCTGATTGCCGAGTTTCTGACAGAGACAAACGAGAGTCTTGAAGAGCTGGATGCCGACCTGATCAAGCTCGAACAGAACCCAAACGACTCAGACCTTCTGTCGAAGATCTTCCGGCTGATGCACACAATTAAGGGTACATGCGGATTTCTCGGCCTTCCGCGGCTCGAAACCGTAGCACACCATGCAGAGAACGTGCTTGGATTATTCCGTGACGGCGTACTGGAAGTCACCCCCGAATACGTAACGCTGATCCTCGAATCCATTGACCGTATTAAACTGATTGTCGGCGGGATTGAGGAAACCGGCGGCGAACCTTCAGGCGATGACAGAGAATTGATCGCAAAGCTGGACAAAGTTTATGAAAGCAGTGGAAAGGGAGATGATGCAAACCTTTCCGAAGAAGAACTCGAAAAGGCCGTTCAGGAAGCCATTGAGCAAACGGCAAACGATGCCCCTGCGGAAGTAGCCGAACCGGAACTGGAACCGGAACAGGCACAGGAAGAAAAAGCCGAAGAAAGCGCTGTTCCTAGGGAGTCGAGCGTAGCGGCGCAGTCGCTGCGCGTTAATGTCGATGTGCTGGAAAACCTGATGACGATGGTTAGTGAACTGGTGCTTACCCGCAACCAGCTTCTCCAGATTTTGCGCTCACAGAGCGAAAGCGGTTTTTCTGCGCCCCTGCAGCGCCTCAATCATGTCGTCTCCGATCTTCAGGACGGGGTGATGAAAACACGGATGCAGCCTATCGGCAATGCATGGGCCAAACTGCCGCGGATTATCCGGGACATCAGCCTCGATCTGGGCAAGAAAATCGAGCTTGAAATGCACGGTCAGGACACGGAACTGGACAGACAGGTGCTTGACCTCATCAAGGATCCTCTGACCCATATGGTCAGAAACTCCGCAGACCACGGCATTGAAGCCCCGGCAGACAGAGCCGCCGCCGGCAAGCCGGAAACCGGGAAGATCGTCCTCAACGCCTATCACGAGGGCGGGCATATCATTATCGAGATCACAGATGACGGTAAGGGACTGCCGACCGAAAAGATCAAGGCCAAGATTCTGGAACGCGGACTGGCCACGGCCGACGAGCTCGAAACCATGCCTTTGCAGCAAATCCAGCAATTTATCTTCGATCCCGGCTTCTCAACAGCCAACAAGGTTACGTCCGTATCCGGGCGCGGTGTCGGCATGGATGTCGTTCGCTCCAACATTGAAAAGATCGGCGGCTCTATCGAGTTGAAATCCATAGAAGGAAAAGGCTCCAAATTCCTTATCAAGATACCGCTGACGCTGGCGATCGTCTCGGCCCTGATCGTTGAGTCGGGCGGAGAGCGTTACGCCATACCGCAACTGGCTGTGCGCGAACTGGTCAAGGCGTCCTATCAGGGTGAGAACAGCATCGAAATGATCAAGGGAACGCCCGTTTACCGCCTGCGCGATCATCTGCTGCCGCTGGTATCTCTTAGGGATACGCTCGAAAACACATTGACGGGAAACGATGCCGACTCACAATATATCGTCGTCACGCAGGTCGGAGCCTATCTGTTCGGCATTATCGTAGACCGCGTGTTCGACACAGAGGAGATTGTCGTCAAACCGGTGGCAACCATTCTGAAGAACATCGATATTTTCTCGGGCAACACCATACTGGGTGACGGCAGCGTCATCATGATCCTTGACCCTTCGGGGATTGCCAAGGCAGGCGGCGAAATCAGTCATTCCGATACGATGGATGTTACCGAAGAAGAAAGAGCTGCCGCCGAGGGCAGCGGCGCGGAGAAGACAACCCTGCTCCTGTTCGAGGCCGGCAAAACGGCTCCAAAGGCCGTTCCGCTCTCCCTTGTCTCGCGGATCGAGAACATCAAGAAGAGAGACGTCGAATATTCGGACGGCAAGATGATGGTTCAGTACCGCGGAAAACTGATGCCACTGGTACCGTTCGATGCCGGCGTTTCTTTTGATACAACAGAAGAAAAGCCGGTTCTGGTTTTTGCGGACGAAGAAAAATCGATGGGCATGATTGTCGACAGCATTATCGATATTGTTGACGAGCATGTTGACGTGCAAATATCCAGCGGCACAAAAAGCCTGCTGGGCAGTGCCATCATAAACGACAAGGCCACAGACGTTGTGGATGTCGGTCATTATCTGCGCAATGTCGACCATAACTGGTATGGAGATCACGGCGGACAGCCTTATACCTCAAGCGGCGATGCAAACGGCAACGGCGCCCTTAAAAAGCGTGTTCTGCTGATTGATGACAGCCCGTTCTTCCGTAATATGCTGACCCCCCTGCTCCGGGTGGCCGGATATGAAGTCACATCACTTGAAAGCCCGCTTGAGGCGCTGAAAATATGTGAAGACGGCGCATGCTTCGACGTTATTATCAGCGACATCGAAATGCCGGAAATGGACGGGTTCGAACTGGCCGAAAGGCTCAGGGCAAACACCTCCTGGCAAAATACGCCGATGCTGGCCCTTTCCTCGCACGCCACCCCCAAAGACATTGAACGAGGGCGCGAAGCAGGCTTTTTACAACATGTCGCAAAGTTCGACAGGGATACCCTGCTGACCACCCTGTCAAACACACTTGCGGAAAACGGAGAAGCCCTATGAGTAACGCCTATGAGGTTAACGGCCGGGGAAACACGGACGGTTTTGCCCTAAGTCAGAGCGATGACTTCCTGACGCTTTATATCGCCGACCAGCTTTTCGGCATTCCGGTCCTGCAGGTTCAGGATGTTCTCGGCGCACAGAAAGTTACCAAAATCCCGCTGGCGCCGCCGGAAGTTGCCGGGGCACTCAACCTGCGCGGACGGATTGTTACAGCGATTGATGTAAGATGCAGGCTTGGCCTGGAGTCTTCCGGGGAAGACCAAAAAGAAATGAGCGTCGTCGTCGATCATAAGGGTGAGCTTTACAGCCTGATCATAGACCGGGTTGGGGATGTTCTGGCGCTTGAAGAAGAAAATTACGAGACCAACCCGCCGACGCTGGATCCTTTATGGCGGGATATTTCGGCCGGCATTTACAGGCTGGAGGGAGAGCTTCTGGTTGTGCTGGATGTGCCGAAGCTGCTGGACACCGTCCACAATTAATTCCCGAAATGGCTGTGATACTCTGTGGTAAAACGCAGGCAGAAAGCATATAACGGTAGTGGTAGAAGCTCTCCCAAAGAGGGTGGGGAAACAAAATGAAAACATGTCTGGTAGTCGACGACAGCCGTGTTGTCCGGAAAGTTGCGGCGCGTATCATGGAAGATCTTGGGTTTAAATGCCTCGAGGCCGAGGACGGCCAGCACGCTTATGATACCTGTCAGGAGGAAATGCCCGATTCCATACTTCTCGACTGGAATATGCCGGTTATGAGCGGTATCGAGTTTCTTGAAAAACTGCGCATGATGGAAGGAGGCGAGCACCCGAAAGTTGTTTTCTGCACAACGGAAAATGACCTGGGGCATATTCAAAGGGCCATTCAGGCCGGCGCCAACGAATATATTATGAAGCCTTTCGACAGCGATATTATCCGTTCAAAATTTGTACAAATCGGTCTTCTGGAGCCGACAGAGGGATAAGCTGTCAAGGATGACTACGCAAACCGGCACGCACCCACCATCACAGCAGGATGGCCATGACAGGATCAGGGTCATGCTGGTTGACGATTCTGCCATCGTGCGCGGACTGATCGCGCGCAGCCTTGAAGATGACCCTGAAATTGAAATCGCCGCCTCCGTGCCCAACGGCCAGATCGCCGTCAATTCTATCGTACGCCATAGCCCCGATATCGTCGTGCTGGATATCGAGATGCCGGTCATGGACGGCCTGACGACACTGCCGTTGCTTCTTGAAAAAAAGCCGGATGTTAAGGTTGTCATGTGTTCGACGCTGACCGAGAAAGGGGCAAAGGTCACCATGCAGGCGCTTGCCCTTGGCGCCGTGGAATGCATAGCAAAACCCTCCAGCACACGTGATGCGGGCTCAGGATCCGACTTCCAGTCCCAGCTCCTGCATATTGTTAAAAGCCTTGGCCCCGATCATGATATCCGGAAGGCCAGAGTTCCTGCCGCAAAAAAGGAGGCCGGAGCTGTTACTTCCGCACCGGCAGTCATCGAAAAAAAATCCACGCCATATACGCTGCGCAACGATCCGCTCGCATGGTCCGGCAGGCCCGGTATCATCGCCATCGGCAGCTCTACAGGCGGTCCGCAGGCATTGTTCGAGGTGATGAAAAACTGCAAGGACCTTGATGTCCCGATCATCATCACCCAGCACATGCCGCCAACTTTCACCAGAATTCTGGCCGAGCATATCGAACATCAGGCGGGCGTTCCGTGCCATGAAGGCACTGAAGGAATGAAGCTGGAATCCGGGCACGCCTATATCGCTCCCGGCGGCTTTCACATGGAAGTTGTCAACGACAATGGCCTGACAAAAATTCATGTCGTCGACGGACCGGCTGAGAATTTTTGCAAACCTTCCGTTGACCCGATGGTACGAAGCGCCATAAAAGTCTATGGTAAAAGGATTCTTGGCGTTATCCTGACCGGTATGGGCTCGGACGGCCTGAAAGGTATGGAAGCACTTGTAGAGGCTGGCGGGCGGCTCGTCGCCCAGGATGAGAAATCAAGCGTTGTCTGGGGCATGCCGGGCGCCGTTGCAACGGCAGGTTTGTGTACAGAGGTCCTGCCTCTGGACAGGATAGGCCCCTGGATCAGGGATTGTGTGAACCCACGGTGAAGATGAATGCGGATTAGCGATTTCGAACTGTATAAAGACCTACTGATCCGAAAGTCCGGACTGACACTGACGCCGGACAAGTCTTACCTGCTGGATTCACGCCTGACACCTGTCGCCAAGAAATGGGGTTATGCTTCGCTTGATGCCATGGCCATGGCGCTGCGCGGGGTGCCGGACAACACGCTGGTCAAGGATGTGGTCGAGGCAATGACCACGAACGAGACCTCTTTCTTCCGTGACCAGAAGCCTTTTGATCTGTTCAGGGATACGGTTCTGCCGCACTTCCTGAAAACCCGCGTCACCACGCGGCGCGTGCGCATTTGGTGCGCTGCCTGTTCGAGCGGACAGGAGCCCTATTCCCTTGCGATGCTGCTGAAGGAAAATGCCGCCCTGCTATCCGGGTGGAACTTTGAAATTCTGGCTACCGATCTTTCCGGCCAGATTCTGGAACAGGCGCAAAAGGGGCTGTTTACGCAATTCGAGGTCCAGCGCGGGCTGCCGATTCAGTATCTGATGAAATATTTCGTCCAGCAGGAGGAAAAATGGCAGATATCAGACGAGATCCGCCGGATGGTCAGGTTCCAGCCTCTTAACCTGCTGGAAGACATAAAAGGGCTGGGTACATTCGATGTCATCTTCTGCCGCAACGTCCTGATCTATTTTGACGAAGCGACAAAAGGCAAAGTTCTCCAGAACCTTTCCGGTCTTCTGGCGGAAGACGGCTTTCTTTTCCTGGGCGGGGCGGAAACCGTCATCGGCATCACCGAAGCGCTCAAGCCCATGCCCGGCCAGCGCGGTGTTTATATCCTGCAGGACAGCGATCACGGACAGAATGCTGTTTCTGTTGCGAAGTAAGCCTTTTCTTCCTATTACTATCGGTCAGTGACAGCCATCTATCCCACATCAGGAAACAAAAAATGACACAAGACACTATCCGTGATCCGCGCGCCGTAAAGATTAAACGTGCGCTGATTTCCGTGTCCGACAAGAACAACCTGACAGACTTTGTCCGCAAACTGCACGAACATGGCGTGGAGCTTCTCTCGACAGGCGGAACGGCAAAGGCGCTGGTGGCCGAGGGGTTGCCCGTTACAGATGTTTCCTCTTTCACAGGGTTTCCGGAGATCATGGACGGGCGCGTCAAGACGCTGCACCCGAAAGTGCATGGCGGCATTCTGGCGGTACGGAATAACGATGAGCATCTCAAGGCGATGGAAGATAACGGGATAGACGATATCGACCTTGTCGTCGTCAATCTCTATCCATTCGTCCGGACGGTGAGCAGCGGGGCCGATTTCGATACCTGCATAGAAAACATTGATATCGGCGGTCCGGCCCTGATCCGGGCGGCGGCAAAAAACCATGCGTTCGTTACCATCGTTACCGACCCGCAGGACTACGAAAAGGTGCTGGCCGATATGGCCAGCCATGACGGCCATACGACCTATGCCCTGCGGAAAAAGCTGGCCCTTACGGCCTACTCCCTGACAGCCACCTACGATTCCAATATCGCCAGCTGGTTCGCCGGCCAGGAGGGTGAGTCCTTCCCGCGCCGGATCAGCTTTTCCGGGACATTGAAACAGTCCCTGCGCTATGGCGAGAACCCGCACCAGAACGCGGCGCTTTATCTGGTGGACGGCAGCGAGCGGCCCGGCGCAGCCCGCGCCAGCCAGATCCAGGGCAAGGAAATGTCCTACAACAATTACAATGACACGGACGCCGCTTTTGAACTGGCCGCGGAGTTTGAAGAGCCGGCTGTGGCAATCATCAAACACGCCAATCCGTGCGGCGTGGCCGTTGGGGAAAATATTCTGGATGCCTATCACAAGGCCCTGAAATGCGATCCGGTCAGCGCCTTTGGCGGGATTATCGCCGTCAATCGCCCTCTCAACAAGGAAGCAGCAGAGACGATCATCAAAAAATTCGTCGAGGTGATTATCGCCCCGTCGATCGAACCGGACGCCATCGACGTGCTGAAGGCAAAGGACAAGATCCGTGTCCTGACGACAGGCGGCATGCCGGATCCGGCCGCGCCGCGCCGGATGGTCAGCCGGATCGCCGGCGGGCTGCTTGTGCAGGATTCGGATACGGGACGAATTACACAGGAAGAGCTAAAAGTCGTTACCGAGCGCGAGCCGACGGCGCAGGAGCTGGAAGACCTGCTTTTTGCCTTCCGGGTCTGCAAGCACGTTAAATCCAACGCCATCGTTTACGTCAAGGACGGCGCGACCGTCGGCGTCGGCGCGGGACAGATGAGCCGCATCGACTCCGCCCGCATTGCCGCCCAGAAAGCCAAGGAGGCCGCTTTTGAGGC
>CAZKGT010000072.1:0-10617 GCA_964552285.1 uncultured Pseudobdellovibrionaceae bacterium
GGTGGGCGGTGACGGGCTCGAACCGCCGACCCTCTCGGTGTAAACGAGATGCTCTCCCAACTGAGCTAACCGCCCCCCTCAATGAGGTCCTATAGAGAAAACAGAAAACGGCGCGCATTTCAAGCACTAACCAAAAAACTTTCGGCCATGTACGAAATACGCACATGGCCGAAAAAATAATACGCTTATAAGAAGAATATTAGTTAACAGCTTCCTTCAGCTCCTTGCCAGCCTTGAACTTCGGCTGCTTGGAAGCAGGAATGTTGATCTTCTCACCGGTGCGCGGATTGCGGCCGGTCGTAGCAGCGCGCTTTGCAACGCTGAACGTGCCGAAGCCAACCAGACGGACTTCGCCGCCTTTTTTCAGCGTGCTTTTGATACCTTCGAAAATGGCTTCAATAGCAGCTTGAGCTTTGGTTTTCGGAAGATCAGCTTGTTTAGCAACAAATTCAATGAGTTGTTGTTTGTTCACGGGAACCCC
This sequence comes from uncultured Pseudobdellovibrionaceae bacterium, assembly GCA_964552285.1. Taxonomy (GTDB): domain Bacteria; phylum Pseudomonadota; class Alphaproteobacteria; order Micavibrionales; family Micavibrionaceae; genus CAZKGT01. Next base: position 482 of record CAZKGT010000072.1, read on the forward strand.
CATTTGTTAGAAGTTAACAAGTCTCAAAAATCCGCCTTCATAAACCATGAAATAAGGCGGGCCCTGTTACGTAAAAATCACCGGAAACCCAGAGAATATAACGCTTAGGACGAATCTTTTTTACGCTGTTTTTGTGCAGGGATCAATGCCGAATAACGTCTTCGCCCTTATTTTCTGCTGTTTCCGGAGGAATCGAGGACATTTTTTCCTCATTTTCCTTCGATAACGGCTCCGGAAGGCGTACAAGCGCGTGGCTCAGAACCTCCTCAATCGTACGCACAGGAACGATTTCCAGCCCTTTCGTCACCTTTACAGGGATCTCCGGCAGGTCTTTTTCGTTCTCTGAAGGAATCAGCACTTTCTTGATCCCGCCGCGCAGAGCCGCCAGAAGCTTTTCCTTGAGCCCCCCGATTGCGGTGACATAGCCACGCAGGTTAATCTCACCGGTCATAGCGATATCCTTGCGCACCTCAATACCGGTCAGCGCCGAGATAATCGCCGTCGTCATCGCCGCGCCCGCCGACGGGCCGTCCTTGGGAGTCGCCCCTTCCGGCACGTGGACGTGGATACAGGTCTTGTTGAGCTCTTCATAATCGATCCCAAACTGCGCCGCGCGGGATTTCACCAGCATCTCTGCGACAGTAATGGACTCTTTCATCACGTCCTTAAGATTCCCGGTCGTAGTCACCTTGCCTTCCTTGCCCGGCATGGTCACCGCCTCGATCGACAACAGGTCGCCGCCAAACTCCGTATAGGCCAGACCGTTCACCAGACCGATACGGTCCATATCCTCGATCTCGCCATAACGGAATTTCTTGATACCGGCATAGCGTTCAAGGCTCTTGGGCGTAGCCGAAACTTTCTTACGCCCCTTCATCAGAATATCCTTGATCGCCTTGCGGCACAGATTGGCAATCTCGCGCTCGAGATTACGGACCCCGGCTTCGCGGGTGTAATAACGGATCAGGCCACGAACAGCGGCATCACTGACCGACAGCTCATCCTTCTTAAGGCCCGCCGCCTGCATCTGTTTTTTCAGCAGATGTTGCTTAACGATCTGGAGCTTTTCATCCTCGGTGTAACCGGAAATGCGGATAATCTCCATACGATCCAGCAAGGGCCGCGGCAGCGTCGCCACCGTGTTGGCCGTACAGACGAACATGACGTCCGACAGGTCGTAATCCAGCTCCAGATAATGGTCCTGGAACTTGTCGTTCTGTTCAGGATCAAGCACCTCCAGCAAGGCCGAGCTTGGATCTCCGCGCCAGTCGGAACCAAGCTTGTCCACCTCATCCAGCAGGAACAATGGATTGCTGGTCTTGGCCTTCTTCATGCCCTGAATAATCTTGCCCGGCATCGCACCGATATAGGTCCGGCGGTGTCCGCGGATTTCGCTCTCATCGCGCACGCCGCCAAGCGATACACGCACGAAATTCCGGTTGGTCGCCTTGGCAATAGACTGGCCAAGCGACGTCTTGCCAACACCCGGCGGACCGACCAGACACAGGATCGGCCCCTTGACCTTCTTCGTGCGCTGTTGCACGGCCAGATATTCAAGAATGCGCTCCTTGACCTTCTCCAGACCGTAATGATCCTTGTCGAGAATTTTCTTGGCCGCCTTGATATCCTTCTTCACGCGGCTGCGCTTGCTCCACGGCACGGCCAGAATCCAGTCGAGATAATTACGCACCACCGTGGCCTCAGCCGACATCGGGCTCATCTGGCGCAACTTGCGTAGCTCCGCCTCACACTTATCCTTGGCTTCCTTACTAAGCTTGGTCGCCTCGATTTTCTTCTCAAGTTCTTCCAGTTCATCAAAGCCCTCGCCATTTTCGCCGAGTTCTTTCTGAATCGCCTTCATTTGTTCGTTGAGATAATACTCGCGCTGGGTTTTCTCCATCTGGCGCTTAACCCGGCCGCGAATACGTTTTTCGACCTGCAGAACACCGATCTCACCCTCCATAAAGCCGTAAATACGCTCCAGCCGGTCGGCGCTGTTCTGGATTTCCAGCAGTTCCTGCTTCTCGTCAATTTTGAGCGCAAGGTGCGAAGCGATCGTATCCGCCATCTTGGATGGCTCCTCGATCTGGTTGACCGAGACAATCACCTCCGGCGGAATTTTTTTGTTCAGCTTCACATATTGCTCGAACTGCGTCATGACCGCCCGGGCCAGCGCCTCCAGTTCTTCGTTGATCGGCGACGTATCCTGCAAAGGCTCCGTGCTGGCCTCCAGATACGTGTTCTCTTTATATTCGGTAATTTTGACCCGGTCCCCGCCCTCCACAAGAACCTTCACCGTCCCGTCCGGCAGTTTCAGCAATTGCAGGATCGTACCGACCGTGCCGACCGTATACAGGTCGGACGCCCCCGGATCGTCCTCGGAAGGCGATTTCTGGGTCACAAGCAGGATCTGCTTGTCTTCCTGCATAACATGCTCCAATGCCTGAACGGATTTCTCACGCCCGACAAACAACGGCACAATCATATGAGGGAAAACGACAATATCCCTTAGCGGCAAAACCGCAAAGCTAGAGTCGCTATTGTTTGATGAAGATCCGAGTAACATTCAGGCCCCTTCCGGAATAAATTCTTTGCTATACCCCTATTTTGCCATGGAATCGGCTCTCGCCAAAGGCAAAAACGGGCATGACCACTTATTCTATTACCTATGTATGAAGAAGCTCTAAATCAAGCTGGCACTATTTTTTGTCGTCTTTATCGTCCCCGGCAATCTCCGAGCGCGACAAAGCAACATGGTCGATCAGGCCAAACTTCTTGGCTTCTTCCGCCGACATGAATTTATCGCGTTCCATTGTCTTTTCAACCGTGCTCAGCTTCTGGCCGGTATGATGGACGTATATTTCATTCAATCTGTGACGGAGCCGCAGAATCTCCTGTGCCTGAATCTCGATATCCGTTGCCTGCCCGCGGGCGCCACCGGAAGGCTGGTGGATCATGATCCGTGAATTGGGCAGCGAATAACGCTTGCCCGCAGCGCCGGCCGTCAGCAGCAAAGAGCCAGCCGAAGCCGCCTGTCCGATACAGACCGTCGAAACATCAGGCTTGATGTATTGCATCGTGTCATACATCGCCAGCGCCGAGGTCACCACCCCGCCCGGCGAGTTGATGTAAAAGGCGATATCCTTTTTCGGATTTTCTGACTCAAGGAATAAAAGCTGCGCACAAACCAGGCTCGCCACATGGTCGTGCACATCGGCCGTCAGGAAAATAATCCGCTCCTTCAGGAGCCGGGAATAAATATCATAGGAGCGTTCGCCGCGGTTCGTCTGTTCGACAACCATGGGAACCAGCGTGTTGTTATAAACCTCTAGGGGATCGCGTTCAGTCATGTCTCTTCTATTGGCTGGATAATTGTTGGAATCCGATACAAACAAACCGTATCGCGGCTGTGCGGCGAGTTCAAGCCTTCAATTTCAGAAGCGCAGAGTTAACCCACTCACCATCATCCAGTCCCGCTACCGTCATCCCTGACCCCGCGTTCCTCCAAATCTTTGATTTGGTCAGGAAAGAGAAGTATCCGGGATGACAGTGAAGTGGAAAAGTTACTTGGAAGCGGCCTTCTTCTTGGCCGGCGCCTTTTTCTTGGCGGCCGGTTTCTTCTTTTCTGCTGCGGGCTTGTCTTCGCTCTTGCCCTCACTTTTGGCCTTGGAAGAAGATTTCTTGGCCGGAGTCTTTTTCTTCGGCTTGGCGGCTTCCTCCTCGTCGTCATCCTTCGCCAACTCTTCCGCGCTCACGGTCTTTTCCTCGACCTGCGCCAACTCAAGAATAAAGTCGACAACCTTGTCCTCAAACAGAGGAGCACGAAGACCTTCAAGAGCCTGCGGGTTCTTCTGGAAGTAATCGAACACTTCCCGCTCCTGCCCCTGATAGCGCTGGGCCTCGTTAATCACGGCCCGTTGCAGTTCCTGGTCGGAAACCTGGATGTTGTTCTCGTTGCCGATCCGCGAAAGCACAAGGCCAAGACGCACACGGCGATTGGCAATCTCGCGCAGCTCTTCCTTCTCCTCATCGGAGACACTATGCGCCGTTTCGCAGTCGTGATCGTGATCGCCGTGCGCATGGGCGTGCTGGTGTTTTTCGTGCTCGACCTGACGCAGGATGCTTTCGAACTCCATATCCAGCATCCCTTGCGGAACGTCAAACGTATGAGTTTCATCCAGCTGGTCCAGCAACGCCCGCTTGACCTTCATCCGGCTGAGTTGGTCAAACTCCCGCCCGATTTGCTCCTCAACCGCTGCACGCAGAGCCTTCAGATCTTCAAACCCGATGGTCTTGGCCAGCTCTTCGCCGACTTCCATTTTCTGCGGCTCGCGAATCTCATGCAGCTTCACATCAAAGATTGCATCCTTACCGGCCAGATCAGCCATCTGATACTTCTCCGGAAAGGTCACTTTTACTTCAACATCGTCGCCTGCCCTCGTGCCGACGATCTGCTCTTCAAAGCCCGGTATAAACTGGCCGCTGCCAAGCTCCAGCTGGTGACCGTCCGACGCCATGCCCGGATATTCCGTGCCGTCCGCCGTGCGCCCCTTGAAATCAATAACAACGATATCGCCTTCTTTGGCACCGCGCTTGCCTTCGATCGGCTTGCTGTCCTTGCGCTGCCCGGCGATCCGCTCCAGCGCCTCGTCGATTTCCTTGTCCTCAACCTTGGCGACCGGCTTTTCAACCTTCACGCCTTTCAGGTCGATCACATCAAATTCCGGCAGGACCTCCAGATCCATTGTATAGACAAGATCCTTGCCCTCATCGAATTCCTTGACCTCGATCTTCGGCTTCATCGCAGGCTGGAGCTTCTTGTCCGCAATAATCTTCGTCGACGTGTCATTAACGGCCTTCTCCAGCACCTCGCCCAGCACAGCCTTGCCGTAGCGTTGCTTCAGCAGGTCCATCGGCACCTTGCCGGGACGGAAACCGGGAAGCTTCACCGTCTTGCCAACCTCCAGCAGGCGCTCGTCGATATGCGTATCGATGTCCGCTGCCGTAATCGTAACTTTAAAACCCCGGTTGAGCCCTTCGCTCTTTAATTCTTCAACTTTCATTCTTCTCTCTTTTTACTACTTTTCATTTTTTCAAAGGCTGGCTTGCCGAGCCGTAGCAGCGACAGGCCCGCCTACGCTCCTTCGTCGCTCCGTCGCGGCAGCCTTCTCGCTAAGTTCGCTTCGCTCACCAAGCTGCGAAGGCTGGTGCGGGCGGAGGGACTTGAACCCCCACGGGTTACCCCACTAGAACCTAAATCTAGCGCGTCTACCAATTTCGCCACGCCCGCCCGGTCATAAAAAACCAGAACATCAAAAACCAGAAAACGAAGGGGATTTCAAGACAATTCCGGAAACTTTATGAGCCTTCCCCCACAGGAAAGAAGACGGATCGTAATCAGGAAAGCTCCCGCAACACCTGTGGAATCAAATCCGGCAGATCCGAAGCCATCAGGCCCGGCCCATAGAGGTAGCCGGTTTCGCCGTGGATCCACGCCCCGGCACACGCCGCGTAAAAAGGCTCGAGCCTTTGCGCGGCAAGCCCGGTAATCACGCCTGCCAGAACATCCCCTGATCCGGCCGTCGCCAGAACCGGCGGTGCATTGGTGTTGACAGCGCTGCGTCCGTCCGGCGCAGCGATTACGGTATCCGGCCCTTTCAACAATACGACGCAGCCTGCAATTTTGGCAGCTTCCTTGGCCCGGTCCAGCTTGTTGCCCTTTAAATCAGGGAATATCCGCACGAACTCGCCCTCATGCGGGGTAATGATGCAGTTCTCTCGAAGGGCCTTGTATAGATCCTCCCGGCTGTCCTCAAAAACATTCAGCGCATCGGCATCGACGATAATAGTCTTGTCATCCCCGGCGGCGCACGCGCCCAGAACCGCCTGACGCAAACCTTCCGGATTGTCCCGCCCTGCCCCCGGACCGATCAGCGCGGCATTGCGCCGCTCGTCCTGAAGATGCGCCGGAAAATCCTCCGGCCCGGCATAGGGCTCATAAATCAGGTTCGGCAGGTAACTGCGATAAACATCGGCCGCGCCCTCATCCCCGACAATCGTGCACATCCCGACCCGCGTGCGCAGCGCCGCATGCGCCGCCAGACAGGCCGCCCCGGTCATCCGCGGTCCGCCGAAAACAATCGCATGGCCGTAAGTGTATTTGTTATCAAAGAAAGTCTTGGGCCTGATATGCGGCAGCCAGTGATCGGGCATATTCTCATTCGTTTGAATTTCAAGACGCGGCAGCACGGCATAGGGAATGCCTATATTATGCACCGCCACCATCCCGCACCAGGCCATCCCCGGCATCAGCACATGGCCTAACTGCTTGCGGAAGAATGTTACCGTCAGATCGGCCTGAAGCGTATGCGGATCGGCCGCGCCCGTATCGCCGTCAACACCGGTTGGAATATCTACCGCCACCACATTGGCGCCGGCCTCCCGCACCCGCTCGAATGCACCGACAACCGGCCCTTCCAGCGCCTTGCTGAGCCCGGTGCCAAAGACCGCATCAACCACCAGCTCATCCGGCGCAACGAGCAAATCGTCAAACCCCTCGACATCCCCGCTCCACTCGGTACAGGCCCGGGCCGCATCCCCCTTCAGGGCATCCGCAGGAATCATACAGGCCATCCGCACGCTCCAGCCTTTTTCACGCAGCAGGCGCCCGATCACAAACCCGTCACCACCGTTATTACCCGGCCCGCACAATATGAGCGCCCGCGAGTGAGAGAAAGCCTGCGTAGCCTCCTGCACAACCGCCTGCCCGGCATTTAGCATCAGGGCAAAACTTTCGACCCCGCCCTCAATCGCAAGGCGATCGGCCTTGGCCATTTCGACGTTGGTAAGTATTTCAGACGGTTGAAACTGGTGCACGGCAGGACTGTCCGTTAAGAAAGAAACGAATTAGCAGGATAAAACGTTTAAGCAATATCGCCAAGAGCTGATTATGACCGCACGCTAACCGTTCAAAAGTGCGGACAACAGATCTTCATATAAGAACCGCTGAACCGCGTGCGGCTCATCAACCTTCTCTTGGATGGCCGGACCGCCGAGAAGGTCAAACCCGGCGCAGACAGAAGACGTCGTTAAACTCAGGCTGGAAATGCCCAGCACGAAGGTTTTTGAAATATTCAGCGCCTTGGCCTTGGTGCTCAGCCGGCAACGTCCGCCTCCGCCGGATCCTTGTATGTGAGGCCCCACAGATTTTTCCGGATAGGCCTCACCGATCTTTTCTACATGCTGATCCGGCTTGCGGAAAAAATAAGCCTTTTTGGAATCGGCCACCAAAATCCAGATTTTCGGCATTTTATGGCCGCCGACAATAAACGTCTCTCCGATAAACGGCTTTAGCCCCTTTTCAGCGAGCTGTCCCGACATATTCATCATGTTACTCACCTTGTTCATCATGTTACTCACCTTGTCTCGCGCCCAAATGCGCCCTGAGGCTCTTATAAATGATTAGGCCAAAAATCAATATTTCGTCCAGACTCTCCTTATATTACAAAATATTACAAATCATATATAAACGCCATGGGGCCGGAAGATAAACCATCCGCCAACCCCATGGGCGCTTTACCCGTAAAGGCGTGCAAAATAAATCACGCGGCTTTTTTGATCGCCAGTTTCTTCGGCTTCTGCACGGCCTCAGCCTTTTTGGGCACCTCGATGCTCAAGATTCCGTTCTTGAAAGAAGCATCCGCCATATCGCAATTGGCTGTGTCCGGCAATGCGATGGTACGCTGGAAAGAGCCATAGGACATTTCCCGGCGCAGGTAGTTTTCCTCTTTCTCTTCATCCTCTTCCCGGTGCTCACCGGAAATCGTCAGGAAGCCATCGGTCACCGAAACATCGATATCGTCCGGATTATATCCGGCAATCTCGGCCTTCACCTTGAAGTCCTTGTCGTTTTCGATGATATCGACGGCCGGAAAAGCCGCGCCAACCCGAGCAGGCCAGTTCCGCAGTCCGTTTGTGCTGAAAAAATCATCAAACAGGCTGTTCATATCGTCCTGCAGATTAAACAGCGAACGGCCACGTTGGCGGATCGGAACATTAAAGGGGCGGTTCCCGTGCACAAGTTCACGTAAAGTCATCTCTGATCTCCTTTTTACTTATGGGGTTAATTTCCGGCGGTGCTTTGTGCGCACCGGTAGCAGGGAAATCACAGCAGAAAACCGCATCATCCGTATTTGATATTTATCAAGGGCGCACAGGATATTTAAAATGCCCGGTAAAATCACAGTTTGCATAGAGATTCAAGAATAGGCTGCGCCACGGACGCATTTGCTGAATAATAAACGGTCTGCGCGTCTCTGCGCGTTTTGACCAGCCCGTCACGGCGCAGGCGTGCAAGATGCTGGGACAGGGCAGAAAGGCTCAGGCCGACCTTCTTCTCCAATGCGCCGACCGGATGCTCTCCCTGATACAGAAGACACATCACCCGCAGGCGGTGCTCATTGGAAAACGCCTTTAATATAGTGACGTTGTTTTGAAGGTTGTTTTCAATCTTTTCAAAATCCATCGCAGCCTCCTTAAAATCACGCAAACTATAAGGCGGCGTATTTCTTTCCCTCCTTGATAAATATCAAAACTATAGCCTACCGGCCGCACATTTTCAGCGTCTTGATAAATATCAAATATGCATGCCCGAAAATGTGCTGGGATCACTTCTGGCATGAATTGAAAAAGGAGATTGTCATGAAAAGATATGGATTATTGATAGCCGGGACGGCGGTGTCGCTTTTGACCGGATGCGCTCAGGGGCTTAGTGCCGAAGACCGCGCCCTGCTTGATGAAACTCACATGATGGCGCAGGAAGCCCAAGATAATGCGGCGCAAGCTGCACATGATGCGGCGCTTGCTCGGCAGCAGGCCGAAAAAGCAGCGCAGGACGCAGAAAAAGCAGCGTCAAACGCAAGGTCAGCAGGGGAAAAAGCCGACCGTATTTTCCAGCACGGCGGAGACAAATAATCAGTTTTTTTTCTTCTGTGCGATAACAACCGGCAGGCCGTTTTGCGCTTTTATAGCATCGTCAACCGCGTGCCAGTCTATGTGCGCGCCTTCACCCGCGACTTCGACAACAGCAGTGTCCAGACCGTTTGGTGCGGTTTTCGATTTTATACTACCATGCTCGATAATCTCATCGGCCTGGCGCTGCTTGGGCGTCACCTCCAACCATAATTCATTGCCCCGCCATCCGAGTTTGTAAGGTGTATCAACCACCGTAACCTTGGTGCCCACTTCCACCTGCTCAAACAAAACGGGAATGTCTTCCGGATATAGCCGGATGCAGCCATGGCTGGATCGCCGCCCGACGCCGTAGGGGCGGTTCGTGCCGTGAATGACAAATCCCTGCCAGCCCAGATTCATCGCATGTGTGCCAAGCGGATTGTCCGGCCCCGGCGGCACTTCTTCAGGCAAGCCCGGTGTTTCCAGATGGATGGATTCTGGCGGTCTCCAGACCGGATCAATTCGCTTTTTAGCAATGGTGGTCACACCCACCGGTGTCGGCCAGCCTTCCTTGCCGGTGCCGATGGGAAACGTCATCACCGTGTAGAGATCGGGATAATAAAACAGCCGCAACTCCGGTAGGTTAATAACAATGCCTTCGCGCGGTGCAGCAGGCAGGACATGCGCGGTTGGCAGGCTCAAAACCCGCCCCGGCTCCGGCAGCCACATATCCACGCCTGGATTGGCGGCCATGATTTCGACGATGCCGAGATCATATGCGCGGGCAATGGTGTAAAGCGTATCGCCTTCACGCACCTCATAGCGCGTCACCTGTCCGGCCACATCGCCGCGGATGTCATAGGTCGCGGCGTGGCTGGCGGTGCAGACCGTCACAAAAACAAGAAATATCAAACTGAAAGCCGTACACATCGATGCCTCGCATTTAAAAACTGGTTCCTTTTTGTAAAAAAAGCAGGGCCGCGGGACTTTGATAAATATCAAGGTTTTTATCCGCTTTTGCGTGATACTGCGCTCATGATCCATCTGGATCACAGTTCCGGCCATGCTTGATTCCGATGGGTAAGAGCATGGTCGGGGCGGCAACTTGAAAGCAAGGAGAAAACCCATGTTTAGATAGTGTAGTCACAAGATTTCGAATATGAGAGAATCGTATCAGCACGCAA
>CAZKGT010000073.1:0-10615 GCA_964552285.1 uncultured Pseudobdellovibrionaceae bacterium
TGGTGAAGGGTAGCCATATCGTTGTGCCGTCTCTTTTCGGCGGGGATCAGGCTTACCTTCTGCAACAGCCGGATAAGCGGGTCGTCTTTGCCATTCCCTATGAGCAAAAATTTACGCTGGTCGGGACCACGGAAGAGGATTTCTCCGGCGATCCGGCCGCTGTTGAAATTTCACAGGCGGAAACGGATTATCTGTTGCGGGCGGTCAATGACGCTTTCTGCGAGCAGGTGTCTCAGGAAGATATTATCTGGACCTATAGCGGCGTGCGTCCGCTGCTCGATTCCGGGCAGGAAAACGCTACGGCCGTCACGCGGGATTATACGCTGCATATGGATGATAAGAACGGTCCGCCGCTGTTGTCGGTTTTTGGCGGCAAGATAACCACTTACCGCGTTCTGGCCGAGCATGCGGTGGACATGCTGCTGGAAAGCAAAGGGGAGGCCCGCGAACACTGGACCGCCGGGGCGCACCTGCCGGGCGGGGATATCGAGGCGGCCGATTTCGAATGTTTTATTGAGGAGCGGGCCGGGCAGTACCAGTGGCTGCCGCTGGATCTTCTTTACCGGTATGCGCGTTCTTACGGGACGCGGATGGAGATGCTTCTTGAGGGCTGTAACTCCCTGAAAGATCTGGGGATTCATTACGGCGATCATGTTTATGAAGCGGAGATCCGCTACCTTATGGAGCATGAATTTGCCCGCAGTGCGTCTGATATTCTCTGGCGGCGTTCGAAACTGGGGCTGCATATTTCGCACGAAACGGCGCGCAGTGTCGAGGCCAGCCTCTCGGCGCGGTTGAAAGAACAACCGGTCCGGGCAAAAAAATCATAAAATTTTAGACTGTATTTTCATCAAAATTCCAAATGAATTGAGTGAAAAGTGCAAGTAAAATCAATGCGCTGTTTACGTTTTTATGTTAATAATAAAAGGTGAGGGATTGAATTAATAATAAGGTGCGAACGTAGATGATTGATCTGGATATTATACCGTTTCTGGTGTTGCTGACCGCAGTGGTGATGGCACTGGCAGTCTTGCCGGATCTACTGGAAATTGTAACCAAATATACAGCGCATTGCTTCTTTTTAGGGGCCTGTGCTTTTCTGGCTGTTTCCATGTTTGTATACAAGGTTGATTTTGGCATGTTGTCCGTTAGTGCGCCGAATATTTCCGTGGCCTCAATCTGGATATCCGAAGAGGAAAAAGAAAAGCGTATGCGCATGGAGATAACGAGCTGCAAGATTTTTGTGGCTTCGGAGCTGGAGCCAAAAATTCAGAAGGCGTCCCTGCAGGTATCTCAGTCTGAAAAAGAGGTTACAATCGGCAAGACCATGTGGGAAGAATGTTCCAAACGCTTTGGTATGAATTACTGGAAATACGATATTTCCGTGAATGGTGAAAACGGCGGGCAGGCCCTGTGCCGTGCCTATCGTCAAAGCGATTACAGGTCCTCGGACGTAGATGCCTGGTGCAATACGGTGTTCGCTCCGCGTGTCCAATAGGCTTTCTTTTAAAAATCACATATGATGACCTTTCCGTATCTGATAGCGGAAAGGATTCATTATGCCTGCTCCAACGCTTCTTGCCATTGATCAGGGGACGACGAGTTCCCGGGCCATTCTTTTTTCCCAAGACGGAGATATTCTTGCGCTGCGCCAGAAAGAGCTGGCGCAGCATTATCCGCATAAGGGCTGGGTGGAGCAGGATCCGGAGGATATCTGGAACGATACGCTCTGGGCCTGCCAGGCTGCGCTGGATGACGCCGGGGAGGCGTCTGACGGTCTGGCGGCAATCGGTATTACCAATCAGCGAGAAACCACGATTTTATGGGACCGGAAGACCGGGCGCCCCGTATACAACGCCATCGTCTGGCAGGACCGGAGAACGGCTGATGTATGTCGTGCGCTGGTAAAAAAGGGGGCGGAGCCGCTGGTTAGAGAACAAACCGGTCTTCTCATTGATCCCTATTTTTCGGCAACCAAGATTGCCTGGGTTCTCGATAATGTTGAGGGGGTGCGTAAGCGGGCGGAGGCCGGTGATATCGCTTTCGGCACGGTTGACTGTTATCTGCTGTGGCGGCTGACGGGCGGGAAGGTGCATGCAACGGATGCCACGAACGCTTCGCGGACGATGCTGTTCAACGTGCATACGCAGGACTGGGACGACAGGCTTCTGGAACTGCTGGATATTCCCCGCGCCATTTTACCGGAGGTACTCGATAATGCGGCTGATTTCGGGCGGAGCGATCCATCTGTATTTGGCCGTGAAATTACGATTGGCGGTATGGCCGGCGACCAGCATGCGGCTGTGATCGGGCAGGCCTGCTTTACGGAAGGGATGGTGAAGTCTACTTACGGGACGGGCTGTTTTGCCTTGATGAATATCGGCACGGACTTTATGGCCTCGCAGAACCGGTTAGTGACAACGCCTGCTTACCGGCTGAACGGGGAGGTCACCTTTGCAATTGAAGGGTCGATCTTTATCGCCGGGGCGGCTATTCAGTGGCTGCGGGACGGGCTGAAACTCTTTGCTGACGCCGCGGAAAGCGAGCGCATCGCAACTTCTGTTGCCGATAATAACGGTGTTTACTTCGTCCCAGCTTTTACCGGGCTTGGTGCGCCGTACTGGGAGCCTGATGCCAAAGCCCTGATTACGGGCCTTAGCCGTGAAAGCACGGCGGCGCATGTTACGCGCGCGGCGCTGGAGGCGCAGGCTTACCAGACGCTTGACCTGATGCGGGCGATGGAGGCCGATACAGGCGAAAATCCGGCAATTATTCGGGCAGACGGCGGTCTGGTAGCCAACGGGTTTATGTGCCAGTTCCTGGCAGATATGCTGGACCGGCCGGTGGAAATTCCGAAGGTGGCCGAAACCACTGCATTGGGTGCGGCTTATCTCGCCGGGCTTCAGGCCGGTGTCTATAAAGGGCTGGATGATCTTTCAGAGAGGTGGAGCACTGACAGGCGCTATGATCCGCATGGCGATCCGCAAACGCGGAACGGTTTGTATGAAGGCTGGCAGAGGGCAATCCGGCAGGTGTTGGCGGATTAAAGCGCGCGGGTCAGGCTTTTTTTGTGCGCTTTTCCATGTAGCGTTTGCATACGCCCATCAGTTCCATTTTCATGGCTTTGCCCTGTTCGCCGCCATCGCCTTTCATTTTCATCTTAACGATGGCGGAAAGGGTTTTGTGGTTGGCCTCAAGGATGGCGACGATGTCCCCGTCGATTTTCTGGACGCTTTCCAGGAAGGTCAGCATGACGTTGGACAGGTCGCCGATCAGCGAATAGCCGAACATGGAAGCGTTGGCCTTTAACTGCATGACAGGCGTTGTCAGGTGCTGGCGCAGGGAGTCGATATCTTCTCCACCGCTTTTCGTGTGCTGGACAACTTCTTCCAGTTGGCGCAGGAATTCCATGGCCATGGGCTCGAAGTCGGTTGTGTTTTCGTCCAGGCTTTTTTGCGCTTTCTCGATCGTTGCTTTTTCAACGCTGCCAACCCCTGCCTTCGATTGCAGGATTTTTGAAGCCTTATATACCCGGACGTCTTTTGATTCTGCCATTTCTAGTTACTCTTGGTGTCTTGGAAATCTATTTCATCCTTATCGACTTTTCTTCTGTACGGCCCTTTGAAGTTCGGGTCGATACGGCGGCGCCTGTCCGGGCCGAAAAAGTTCCCAGCCTCAATGAAATCACGCGGTTTGTTGATGACGTAGGCAATCCGGTTGATCAGGTTTTCAGCCGTGAAAGGTTTTGCCAGAAACTCCGTGACGCCGGTGTCCCGCGCGGTCGACACCCGTTTGGGCGCGGAGTAGCCGGTCAGCATGATAATCGGGACCATCCGGTTGGGAGAAATCTGGTTGCGCCGGATGTTCTGGGTCATTTCGATGCCGTCGCCCGGTTTCATTTCCCAGTCGGCAATAATGATGTCCGGGTTTTGCTGGCAAAAGACGTTAAAGCCCTGTTCGCCGTTTTCAGCGACAAAAATGCGTCCGACCTCAATATCTTCCAGCACTCCCACGATGAGATCCTTCATCGCGCGGTTATCTTCAACCACGAGTACGCTCAATCTGCTGAAATTAACGGCCATTACGCATATATCCTTATATTTATTATATTATTTTTCACCTTCATAAGGGAAGCCTAATTAACTGTATTTATCGATGGCGACAGCAACAATCTGCTTAAGCTCTTCTGCCTTCTCATCGCCGTGATCCTTGAGACCGGCATGGAACGTTACCCACATAACATCTATATGCGCCTGCACGATTGTTTTGTGAGCAATACTATGTATGTCCAGTTTTTCAATGAACTCCCGTAACGAAAGGCCAAAATGCTGCATAAGGGGGTAGCCGAACGTTGAGGCCAGATCCTTGACCTGGTTTGCATAATGGTACATTTGTTCTTTAGCTTCCCAGGCGATTTCTTCTTCTTCGGACTGTACCTGCGCCCATGATTCCGTCAGGCTTTCGAGTACAGATTTAACCTCGTCCGGATAGAGGGATGCTTTTGTTTCAATAACAAGTTCGGCACGTTCGATCGCATTGCGGTCAATCTTGCCGAGGCCGCCTTTTTCATCGCCGCCGGCCTTGATTTTCAGGCGGTTGACACGGTGGAACACCTCGACTTCTTCGCCTTCTTCTGCTCCAAAAACGTCTTCGTTTTCCTCAGTGTCGTTCATGGTTCACCTTTATGGTTTCTGCATCTGTTACGCGTTTGTCTTCGCCTTCAAACCGTTTTTCCTTGCGCCTGCGGTCCGGGCCAAAAAATCCGGGGGCTTTGACGAAGGGGCGGGGGTGGTCGATGACATGAAGGATTCTCTTTGCCAGCGCTTCTGCCGAGATCGGCTTAACCATGGCTTCGTTGGCACCGTTGTCCCTTGCGGCTATGACAACATCTTCGCTTGTGTAGGCACTAATAAAAATAACGGGCAGGAACTTAATGGAGGGTTTTTTGTGTGTACGGATCCAGTGAAGCAGGTCAATGCCGTTGCCGTTTGGCATCAGCCAGTCGACCAGGGCTATATCCACATGGTTTCTTGAGCCTGCATCGGCATTGGCGATGCGCAGGAGATCCATAGCGTCGTTGCCGCTTTCGGCAATCATCATGCTGCCGACTCCGAATTCACGCAGCATGGACGACATCAGGTCAGCCATGAATCCGAAGTCGTCCGCCACCAGAATGCGGAACTGGTGGAGGCTGTAGGTTTTTCGGGCTTGAATCGGATCGTCAGGCATATGCATTTATTTATACCGGAGCGGTATATCGAAGAAAACTATTTTTAAGGTCAGGTTCTTAATGAGGTGAGGATGTGGTGCCCAGGGACGGAATCGAACCGCCGACACAGCGATTTTCAGTCGCTTGCTCTACCGACTGAGCTACCTGGGCGCCCTGTCATGAATAAGGGCTTATAGAAGATCAGGAGTGCTCTGTCCAGAGTTAATGGCTTTAAAATTCCGATCCTGAACGCTCCCTGAGCGGCGGGGTTCGCCTTGCTCTTGTCAGTTCCATCAGGCCGAGCGCCGTCATGCCGTGGATCTGCACGGTGCAGGGGTCGGCGTTGAGCGCGTCTTCAAGGGCGGCGATCAGGATGCCTTCGTCTTTCTTGGTTTTCAGCTTCAGGAAGTCGACCATAATAATGCCGCCGATATTGCGGACACGGACCTGGCGGGCGACCTCTTCGGCGGCTTCGATATTGACGGTGAGATTTGATTGTTTGCCGCTGCCCTTGTTGACGTCGACGGCCGTAAGGGCGGCCGTTTCCTGCAGGATAATGCTGCCGCCGCCCGGAAGCAGGGTATAGGGCTGGAACATGGCCTCAATCTGGCCGCGGATGTCGCGGTGATCGAACAGGGCGAGGTCCTCATAGGGGTTTTCAAGCTCGATCGGCATGACCTTTGTGACAAGGTCAGGGGCGAAGAGATCGCACCAGTCCTCGGCGGCCTCGAATTGTTCCAGCGTCACGACCTCAATCCGGCCAATTCTTTTGCCGGCATGGTCGCTTAAGGTGCGCTGAATGGCGGCGGGGCCGAGCATGATAAGCTGCGGTGCGCTGCCTTCGAGATAATCGTGAATTTTATCCCACATATGGCGCAGGATCTTGGCTTCGCGGACCAGAATATCGGTTTGCGTGTTCTGGGAGGCGGCGCGCAGGATACAGCCCTTGATATCGTCCATCGAGCGCAGCATGTCGAGAAGCTGTTTTCGCAGTTTCTTGTCGCGGATGCGCTGGGATATCTGGTTTTCCTGCATCAACGGCGCATAGATGAGGTAGCGGCCGGGCAGGGTGATGTTCATGCTCATCCGCGGCGATTTCTGCTCTATCGGAATTTCGGTATCCGTATTATCGGCAGGCAGATAGCCTGCCTTGGCCTGCACGGCGACCATCTGGCCGGGGCGCAGGGTTTTGCCGATGGCTTCGGTGCCTCCTTTGCGGATGGTGCCGTCGGATTCTTTGGCGCGCACGTCGGCATTGTAAAGAATGCCGGTATTATCGCCGTCGAGATCAAGGAAGGCTGCATCAAGGGCGGCATCAATTCTGATTACTTTGGCCCAGTAGACCGAGCCCCAGCGGACTTCTTCCTCCTCAGGGTCGATCTCAAGACCCTGTAGCTGACCTTTTTCGATGGCGGCGACCCAGAGGCTGCCGTCCGATTCGTCGATGAGTATGTCCAAGGTCTACCCTTTCTGCGCCGCTTTATAGCCTGCCCCGTTTAGCATTTGCATTGTATCATACAGGCATAGCCCCACCACATTGGAATAGGAACCCTGAAGGGTTTTTACCAGTCCTGTCGCCCGGCCCTGAATGGCGTAGCCGCCGGCTTTTCCCTGCCATTCGCCGCTTTCGATATATTCTGTTATTTCCGAGGGGGACAGGCGTTTGAACTGTACAATGGTCTGGGAAATCCGCTTCATCTTTTTGCCGTCCGGACAGATCAGGGCAATGCCGCCATAGACACGGTGTTTGCGCCCTGAGAGTAATTCCAGGCACTTAATCGCCTCTCCCTCAGTTTCCGCTTTCGGCAGGATGCGGCGGCCGCAGGCGACGACGGTATCGGCGGCGAGGATATAGTTTTCCTGATGTTTGTTCGCAACGGCTTCCGCCTTCTCACGCGCCAGCCTTATTGCCAGTGCGCGCGGCTGTTCGTCTTTCAGCGGTGTTTCATCAATATCGGCAGGAATAACTTCATCCGGCGTAATTCCAACCTGTTCAAGGAGCGCCAGACGGCGCGGTGAAGCTGAGGCAAGGATAAGAGGCGCTGTCTTACTTCTCACGATAAATAATGCGGCCCTTGGTCAGGTCGTAGGGGGTCATTTCGACGATGACGGTGTCGCCTGCCAGGACGCGGATGCGGTTCTTGCGCATCTTGCCGGCGGTGTGGGCAAGGATTTCGTGCTCGTTCTCCAGTTTTACCCGGAACATCGCGTTCGGGAGGACTTCGGTCACGGTTCCTTTGAACTCAAGTAGGTCTTCTTTCGCCATTCGAATAACGTAAATCTTTGTTTGTGATGGGTGTTTTATACGCCAATCGCCGGAGAATGCAACGGTCTTGTTCAGGCGACTTTCGGGATATCCACGCCAAACCGGTTGCGCAGGTGCAGGATCAGGTCGTCCCGTATGCGCCGGTAGGCATCCAGAAAACGCTCCCGGGACATGGCTTCGGCTGCGTCGGGTGGTTCCGGGGTTTCCCAGTATTCAATTAAAAGCGTTTGTTTCTCGCCGATTTTTTTTGCCAGTTCATAGGCCGCGGGCGAGAGGGCGATAATCAGGTCGTAACTGTCGTCATCCAGATCTTCGTAAGAGCGCGGGGTGTGGATTGAGATATCCAGTCCGATTTCCTGCATGGCCTCGACGGCAAAGGGGCTAAGCTCCTGTGCTTCCACGCCGGCAGAGGTAACAAAAGTTTTCAGGCCGAACGCTGCGCGCAGCATTGCCTTTAGCATGGGCGAGCGGACGGCATTGTGCGAGCACAACACCAGTACGCTGCCGGGCAAGTCATTTTCCTTCACTACCACCGCCATGACTTCTCCGCATGAAGTACACAGATGAGTGTAAACAGCTTGCGCGCTGTTTCAAGATCGATTTCAACTTTGTCGGCCAGCCTTTTCTGCAGCAGTTCCGCACCTTCGTTATGAAGGCCGCGTCGGCCCATGTCGATAGCTTCGAGGCGATGACTTTTTCCTTCGCTGCGCGCTTCTTCGTAGCTGTTAACGACAATGTAGTAATCCTGAATGATGCGTTTATAGGGGCGCATGGACAGCACAAGGGCCATCATCTCAACACCATCGTTGTTTCTGATACGGATGATGAGCCTCCCCTCTCTAACGCTTAGGTGGACATCATAGGGGCCATTTGTGTCTTCAACGGGCTGGAACAGGCTGCCCTTTTCGAGCGCAATCAGCGCAGATTCCCAGTCTTTGCGCACAACACCGCAACAGTCTCCTGTGCCATCAAGGTCGAGCGATATCTGGTGAATGTGTCCGGCGGTCTGGTCCATCATTTAAGGATTATTGACGGCCTGCCTGAATTTCTCAATCCATTCGTTCATTTCTTCGGGCATGGTCTTGAGGGCCGTGCGGTTGATGATGAGGCGCGAAGAGATGTCCAGTATCTTCTCCACTTCAACGAGGCCGTTGGCTTTTAAGGTCGAGCCGGTGGAAACAAGGTCGACTATGCGCCGCGCCATGCCGAGCGCCGGGGCGATTTCCATGGCGCCGTTCAGCTTGATGCATTCTGCCTGTACGCCGCGGGCGGCAAAGTGCTTTCGGGTCAGGTGCGGGTACTTTGTCACGACGCAGATATGGCTCCACTGGGCCGGGTTGTCCCTGGCGGCGTCTTCTTCCGGCATGGCGACAGACAGGCGGCAGTGGCCGAGGTTGAGATCTACCGGCGCGTAAAGCTCGGAATAATCGAACTCCTCCAGCGCATCGAGCCCGACCACGCCAAGTTGCGCTCCGCCGAAGGCCACGAAGGTGGCGACGTCAAAGGCGCGCACGCGGATAATGTCGAGGTCCGGGCGGTTGGTGGTAAATTGCAGCTTGCGGCTGTCCTTGTTGTGAAAATCATCCTCCGGCGCGATCCCGCACTTTTCCAGCAGCGGGAGAAGTTCTTTCAAGATGCGGCCTTTCGGGACGGCAAGGATCCGTTTTTCTCTGGGCATGGGGGTGTTTTAACCGCGGCGGGGAATTTATGCCAGCGCTTTATGTCGATTACCTATTCTAGCAGGTTTCTTTTTCTGCATTCCTCAATGGCCCAGCGTGCATAGTCCATGAGCTTCGGATGTTCCAGCGCCGTTTGGGCCGTGTCGAAAAAGCGGGATTCGGCTTCGTAGCAGCCGGTGATCGTACCGTTCCTGTCATGCCAGAAGAAGAGGTGGACGAGCTCTGTGTGGTCTGTCCAGTCTTCCGTGAGTGCCCCCAGGAAGGCAAGGTCTTCTTTTTGCGCGTGACCGCCGGTTTCTTCCTGTAATTCACGGATAACTGTTTCGAGGGCATTTTCCCCATTTTCGACATGTCCGCCGAACGTATTCAGGCAATCGGGGGACGTCCACCAGTGTGGCGGACGGTATTGCAGCATCAGCTTTCCATCCTTCGTCAGAATGACGCAGTCGGCACACTGTTTTGAAAAATTGGAGAAGTCTGTTTTCTTGAGGTCAGCCAGCTGGAGCGATTCTGGTATGCGCGTCATGATTTATCTGAAATGCGCTCAATATCCGCCCCAACCCCGCCGAGCTTTTCGACGATGTTCTCATAGCCGCGGTCGAGGTGGTAGACGCGATTGACGACAGTGTCGCCTTCGGCGACAAGGGCGGCGAGGACGAGGGCGACGGAGGCGCGCAGGTCGGTGGCCATCACCTCAGCGCCTTTGAGTTTAGGGGCGCCGCGGATGATGGCCGAGCTGTCGTGGACGGTGATGTTCGCGCCCATGCGGCACAGTTCCGGCACGTGCATGAAGCGGTTTTCGAAAATTGTTTCGGTGACCATGCCGGCGCCCTCGCAGGTGGTGAGCATGGCCATCATCTGGGCCTGGAGGTCTGTCGGGAAGCCGGGATAAGGCTCGGTCATGATGTCGATGCCTTTGAGCTTTAGCCCGTTGCGGTAGACATATATAGAGTCCTCTTCCTGCCGGATGGTGATGCCGGCCTGCGTTAGCGGGCCGACGAGGGCGTGGAGATGGTTGAGGCTTGCGCCTTCCAGCCGGACCTCGCCACCCGTCATGCCGACGGCTATCAGCCATGTGCCGGTTTCGATGCGATCGGGCAGGACATCATGCGTCGCGCCGTGCAGGGATGGGACTCCCGTGATTTTGATGGTCGGTGTGCCGTCGCCCTCGATCTGTGCGCCCATGGCGCGCAGGCAATCGGCAAGGTCGATGACTTCCGGCTCGCGCGCGCAGTTTTCAAGGATAGTTTCGCCGTCGGCGAGCGTGGCGGCCATCATCAGGTTTTCAGTGCCGGTGTGGCTGACCTTCGGGAAAACGTATTGGCCGCCTTTAAGCCCCTGTTTTGCGCGGGCTTTGATGTAGCCGTCCTCAATGATGATCTCCGCACCCATAGCGCGCAGTCCCTCAATGTGGAAATCGACAGGGCGGGTGCCGATGGCGCAGCCGCCGGGCAGCGAGAC
>CAZKGT010000074.1:0-10579 GCA_964552285.1 uncultured Pseudobdellovibrionaceae bacterium
CTTCGCCAAGGCAAAGGCTTATTGCCCTCCCCCGCCTGCGGGGGAGGGTTGGGTGGGGGCCGGTTAACGGAGCAATAAAAATGAACAACCTGAAAACACGCGCGGAAAAAGTCATCATGAACACCTACCCGTTCAACGATCTTGAAATCGTGCGCGGGGAAGGGTGTTATTTGTTCGATGCTGACGGGCGGAAGTATCTCGACCTGATGGGCGGGATTGCGGTGAATTCGCTGGGCCATGCGCACCCGGCCTATATCGAGGCAGCGATTGATCAGATCCGGAAGGTTAACCACCTGCCCGGTCCTTATATGCCGGAGCCGAAGGTGAGATGTGCGGAACTTCTGGTAGAGCATAGCTGTTTCGACCAGGTGTTTTTCTGCAACTCCGGAACCGAAGCCAACGAGGCCGCATTGAAGCTCGCACGCAAATGGGCGGTTGAAACGAAAGGCCCGCACTGCACCGAGATCATCTGTTTCGAGGGCGCGTTTCACGGGCGGACGATGGGGGCGCTCTCGGTCACCGGCAAGCATGAGATTAACAAGGCTTTCCAGCCGCTGATCCCGGGCGTGCATTTTGCGGCGTTTAATGACATTGAGTCAGTAAAAGCGCTGGTGAACGAAAACACCTCCACCATTATCCTCGAGCCGATTCAGGGCGAAGGCGGCGTGCATCCGGCCAGCGTGGCGTTTTTGCAGGACCTGCGCGATCTGTGCGATGCGTTTGATATTGCCCTGATCTATGATGAGATCCAGTGCGGGATGGGTCGGACCGGCCATCTGTTTGCTTACGAGCATTTCGGAGTGGAGCCGGATATCGTCTCGCTGGCCAAGGGGCTGGGGAACGGGTTCCCGATCGGGGCGACACTGGCCAAAGGCAAATTTTCGAAGCATTTCGATTACGGCTCGCACGGCTCGACATTCGGTGGCGGGCCGCTGGCGACGAGGCTCGCCTGCGTAGTGCTGGAAACGATGCTGTCGCCGGGCTTTCTTGAAAATGTAAAGGTGACCGGCACCCATTTCAGGAATGGATTGAATGCCCTCGGGGAAGACTTCGCCTGCGTCGGCGACGTGCGCGGCGAAGGACTGATGATCGGCATGGACGTAACGTGCGACTTTAAGGAACTGTCGGCAAGGCTGCGGGAAAACGGCCTGCTCACATGGAAATCCGGCACACAGACATTCCGGTTCCTGCCACCGTTGATCTTGTCTCAAAAAGAAACCGACGAGGCATTGAACATCCTGCGAAAAACCCTGAAATGAATTCCCTCTCTCCCGTGGGCAGAGGCTATGATAGTATACTGACATGAGCAGTGATTTTCTGAACAGGGCCAACGATATCCTCATCAACGTCTACCCGTTCTGGCCGATTATGGTGGAACGCGGGGAAGGCGTTTATTTGTACGATACGGACGGGAACAAATATCTCGATTTCGGCGCGGGCATTGCCGTCAGCCAGCTTGGCTACGGGCATCCGGCCTATGTGGAGGCGATTGCCGGGCAGGCGAAAAAGCTGCATCTGGGCCTGTGTTACATCGTCGACGAACAGCGTCTGCAGGCCGCCGAAGACATTCTGGCCGCGAGCGGGTTCGATCAGGTGTTCTTCGGCAATTCGGGTACGGAGGCCGTCGAGGGCGCCCTGAAAACGGCGCGCAAATGGTCCAAGGAGACCAAAAGCCCGGACTGCACGGATGTGATCTATTTCCGGGATTCATTCCACGGCCGGACGATGGGCGCGCTCTCGGTCAACGGACAGGCGATATACCGGGACGGGTTCGATCCGTTTCTGGCGGGAATGCATGAAGCTGTCTTTAACGATCTCGATTCGGTGAAGGCGCTCATCACAGACAAAATCTCTTCCATCATTGTCGAGCCGGTGCAGGGCGAAGGCGGCATTCACCCCGCCACGCCGGAATTTTTGCAGGGCCTGCGGGATCTGGCGGATGAACACAATATCGCGCTGATCTTCGACGAGGTTCAGTGCGGTATGGGGCGGACGGGCTCACTGTTCGCCTTTCAGCATTACGGGATCGTGCCGGATCTGATCTGCCTTGCCAAGGGGCTGGGGGGAGGCTTTCCGGTCGGGGCGTATCTTGGCAAACGCGCATTCACGCGGCACATTACTCCCGGCTCGCATGGCAGCACCTATGGCGGCAATCCGCTGGCCTGCCGGGTGGTGCGGGTGATGCTGGAAGAGCTGCAAAAACCCGGCTTCATGGAAAACGTACAGACGACCGGCGCGCTGCTGAAACAGGGGCTGGAGGCAATTGCCGAAGAAACCGGCGCCTTTGAGAACGTGCGCGGCCTTGGTCTGATGCTGGCTGCGCGCTATACGGGCGGCAAGGTCAAGGACCTGCAAAAGTCGCTTTTGAAGAACGGCCTGATTGCACTCACCTGCGGCAAAAATGCCCTGCGTTTCGTTCCCCCGTTGATTATCGGTGAAAAAGAGGTAAAAGAATCGCTGGATATCCTGAAAAAGACCCTGAAGGAATAACCCGCATGCCCAGTGCCGTACGCCACTTCATCGACCTGCCGGACATTGCTCCCGACACGCTGAAAGCCATCCTGCACGACGCCCACGGCATGAAGGCGATGAAATATTCGCCGCCGCAGATCTTGCAGGGGCTGTCGCTGGCGATGGTCTTTGATAAAAAATCCACCCGCACACGCATGAGCTTTGAAGTCGCGATGAAGCAGCTCGGGGGACATACCATCGTGATGAACATGGAGGAGATGCAGCTCACCGGTTCGGAGAGCATCGAGGATACGGCTAACGTGCTCTCACGCTTTGTCGACGGTGTGATGATCCGGATGAGCGATCACGGTACTCTGTGCCGGCTGGCGGAGCATACTTCAATCCCGGTCATCAACGGCCTGACCAACCATTCCCACCCCTGCCAGATCATGGCGGACCTGCTGACGGTTGAGGAAAAGCTCGGCGCGGTGACGGGAAAGAAAGTGGCATGGTTCGGGGATTACAATAACGTGGCGCGGACATGGGCGCAGGCGGCCGAGATCTGGGATTTCGAACTGGTCTGCGCGGTGCCGGAAGCGTTGACGCCGGAAAAGACGGATCATACCAACCTGTCTTTCACCGCGTCAGCCCCGGACGCCGCCAAAGATGCCGATGTCATCGTCACCGACACATGGGTATCGATGGGACAGGAAGGCAAAACGATCGAGGTTTTCAAGCCCTTCCAGGTTAATGCGGCACTGATGGCCCACGCGAAGGACACGGCGATATTCATGCACTGCATGCCGATCCATCGCGGCGAGGAAGTCACGGATGAGGTCGCCGATTCCGCACAAAGCGTCATTTATGACGAGGCCGAAAACCGCCTGCACGCACAGAAGGCGATTTTAGCCTGGTGCCTGCAGGAAGCCGGAGTGCAAATTACGCTGTTTGACAGGATATAAGAGGGAAACCAAATGAGCAAAAAAGTCGTTCTCGCCTATTCGGGCGGGCTGGATACCAGCGTTATTCTGAAGTGGCTGATTGAGGAAGGCTATGAGGTGATTGCCTATATCGCCGATGTCGGCCAGCAGGAAGATTTCGAAGCTGCGCGCGAAAAGGCGCTCAAGGTCGGCGCGAGCAAGGTTTATGTCGAGGATTTGAAGGAAGAGTTCGTTACGGATTATATCTTCCCGACATTCAAGGCAGGCGCGGTTTATGAGGGACGCTACCTGCTCGGCACGTCTGTGGCCCGGCCGATCATAGCCAAGCGGCAGATCGAGATCGCCGAGAAGGAAGGCGCGGATTACGTCTCCCACGGGGCGACCGGCAAAGGCAACGACCAGGTGCGGTTCGAGCTTTCCTGTTATGCGCTGAAGCCCGATATCAAGATCCTTGCGCCATGGAAAATGGATGAATTCCTGAACCGTTTCCGGGGGCGGACCGATATGCTGCACTATGCCGAGCAGCACGGCATTCCGGTGACCGCCTCGCGCAAGAAGCCCTACTCCGAGGATGATAACCTGCTCCATATCTCGCACGAAGCGGGCGTGCTTGAGGATCCCGGCGCGGAATGCGCGGAAGAGATTTATTCGCGCACGCTCTCCCCGGAAGAAGCGCCGGACAGGCCCTCCATGATCGCCCTGACGTTCAAGGACGGCATTCCTGTGAAGGTGGTGAATGAGGATGACGGGACGGAATTTTCCGATCCGCTGATGCTGTTCACTTACTTAAACGAAATGGGTAGCGCGCACGGGATCGGGCGGCTTGATATGGTTGAGAACCGGTTTGTCGGGATCAAATCGCGCGGCGTGTATGAAACACCGGGCGGGACGATCCTGCATGCTGCGCACCGTGACCTCGAGGGCCTGACCATGGACCGGGAAGTGATGCGCATTCGGGACAGCCTCTCGGCCAAGGTGGCAGAGCTGATTTATAACGGCTTCTGGTTCTCGCCGGAGATGGAATTCCTGATGGCGGCCATCGACAAAAGCCAGGAGTTTATCGACGGCACGGTGCGGGTAAAGCTCTATAAGGGCGTTGCCTACCCGGTTGCCCGGACATCGCCCTATGCGCTCTATGATCCGCAGCAATCCAGCATGGATGAGGAAGGTGGCTATGACCAGAAGGATGCCGAAGGCTTTATCAAGATCAACGCCATCCGCCTGAAAGTGCACCGGCAGATCATTAAGGAAGCGCAGAAAGGCCGGAAGAAGGATAAGGCGGCGTAAATTATGCCTCCTTGCTGTTATCCCGGCGAAGGCCGGGGTCCATTTCAACCACAGAGATCACAGAGTGCCACAGAGGCCACGGAGAAAGAAAATAAAACTCCGTGCTCTCTTACTTATCTCTGTGTCCTCTGTGGTAAATACTATGGCTCTATGGATTCTGGCTTTCGCCGGGATGAAAGCTTTTTTATAAAAAAAAGAAATCAACCCTGAACGTCTATCTGGTCATAGAGATTGCGGGCCTGGTCGTAGGCGTCGCCGTCCCGGGGAACTCTGGCGCGGATCATGCTGTTGGTGAGGGGCCTGAGGCTACCTCACCTTAAAATGTTGTCCGTCTACCTCAATCCAGCGGCTTGCGTTCTCACCCGACGCGGGGGAAGAATTATTATCATCCCGGCCGCCAGTTGCCAGCGCCCCTTCCCTGCATCTTTTAAACATTTCGATTAGTTCACAATCTGCCATTCCATTATTCATTTTCACCCTCTTATTTTTCTAACGTATAATATCGACTGTATTTTTATTATCGAAATTGCGCGTACATTTCAACCAAAAATATGTCACTAAATTTCCGGCTTCATCTTCTGAAGGTCCAGAAATCTTTTTCTAAGCGCTTCAGCTTTCACCATATCCTTCGCAATCAAGGCGTCTGCGGCGGGATCGTCCTTATCGCCCTTTAGTTTCTTTCTGGCCTCGGCTCTCCGAGCGTACAAAGACATGACATCGCCAACCTGAAACCGGCTGTTCGGATCCAGATAGCTCTTGCGCATGTTTTTCTCGGCCTCGTCCAGATGCTGAATGGCGCAGTCATAGTCTTTCAAGAACACACAGTTCAGGGACATCATCAGTTTTGTCCGCAGGTAAAGCGGATTATCCGGCGTGATATGCGCAAAAAGCTCGCTGGAGTATTTCTGGCGGGGCGCGTTATTATCGGGCGTTATAGAAAAATGCCCGACTTTTCCCAGATGAAAATACCCGTCCTGATGGGTTGGATCCGCGTGCAAAGACATGTAACCGTATGCGCCAATTTCATAGTATCTGTGTTGAGCGCTCTTGAAATAGTTGCCTGAAATGTATGACAGAACTTCGGCGGCACACCGTTGCGGCGTTCTGTCACTGAGCTCCCGGTATTCATCGGAGGAAGGATCTTCCAGAGCCACGGAAAGCCTTCTCACCTCCTCCTTTTCATACATATACAGCTCTTTTGCTTCGTCTTTATGATTTCGGCCATTTCTAAGTTTCTCAAGCTGCTGTTCCATTGCGCTTTGCAGCCCTCCAACAAGAATTTGCGCTATCTCCTTCTGGCCGAACATGATGGCCAGTTTGGCTGCATGAATAGTCTCGTGCGTCGTTTCCGCCCGCAGGTCGGATATTGCAAGCTCACCCTTTCCAGCCTTCGCGCAAACCCCCAGTGTTCTTTTCAGAATGCCTGATCCGTCAGGTTTCACTGTGTCGAGCAAATCGATTGCCTTTTCGTATTCGCCGCGCACTATATGGTCCGTTGCCACAAAGATACGTGACGCCTGATTCCTTTCGTAGTCCGGGTGACGCTCAATCTGATGTCTGGCCAGGTCAAGAGCATCTTTAACATGCCCCTGTGCCGCATAATCAAAAATGCAACCATTGAGCTGGGACGGGGCCCATCTGATATTTGCTTTTTCCTTCACCCTTTTGCATGTCGGATCGACTTCTCCAGACAGGGGATAAAAAATGTATTCGTCCGAAGGCGTTGCGGCCTCAGCATCGTTTGCCATGACATTCGTCATGAATATTGCCGAAAGAGCCATACCAAAGACAGAGCCTCTGGAAAGAATAGATTTTTCTGGAAGCATATCCTTTTCTCCCGCTTATTGTTTCATTTCAAGTTTTGTTTGTATTGGCTGAACGGCCGCCAGATTCGCTGAAGGCTGCCCGCTTTCGGCGGTGCAGGTGTCCTGAATTCTCTGGAAATATGACCAGTGACGTCTGTGCGCCCTGGCAAGCTCAGCTATGTTGGCGTCGCTTGCATTTGCCCCTGCATAGACTTCCCCGAAATCGCCTATGAACCGGGCGCGTCTTTCGATGGGATTTCGTCCGTAGGCAACATTGTCCACATGAGTTTCGATATAGTTCTGCCACGTTCCCGACACCATCCGGGCCTGCCCGTGAAGTACGTGCCCTTCGGGGATACGGCCTGCTTCGTATTCGTTTCTGTAAAAATCCATGACGGCATGGTCGCTCTCATGAAACACAAACATCATGGCCACCGAAAAAGACATGCTTGCTGCGTCCATTCCGATTTCCTTTATACTGGGGAAATAGATCGCCGGATAGTCCCGCCCTCTCATATCCTGCGTTATGTTTCTGTAGGGCATGCCGAATTCGGCACCATAAACATCAACATAGATACGGTGAGCGTGAAGGGCCGTATAACGGCGTTGCTCAGCCGTCATGGAATCCCAGTTTGCTGCTGCAACGTTCAGGCTTTCATCGGTTTCGAGTCTATGCCTCAAGACCTCCAGGCGCCCCTTGTCCCATTTGTGAAAAACCGGATCATCCGGGATGAAGCTATAGAGCCTTTTCAGATCATCAATAAATCTCTCGTCATGACGCAGACCATTATACGCAGCGACAAGGCTCAGCTTTGTCTTCAGCGGCAAGGCCATGAGTTCATCATCACCAAGACCATTTATGATAGACGATGCGGCCGATATAGCGTTCTCGCCCGCCAGGGCTTCTTTAACGGGCCCGGTGTTAAAGAAGACATTACGGCAGGGTTGCCCTGATTCCGGAGGAGGAAGTGTAACGACAGGTATTTCGGGTGCGGCGACTCCTTGCGCAGGCAAGTCGCGCACGTCGTCTATTCTTTCATTATCCCGGTCTAAATAGGGAGAGGCTACCGGGGCGCCGGTTTCTGGCGGCTCGCCGGCACAAGCGGCCAACAAAAATGCGCTTAGCAAACAGGGCACAATGCTGGCCCTTACATTCCCCACAGACACGATACTTCCCTGCATTAATTATTAACTCACCATTATGTACAATGCCTGTTTTCCGGCAGTTTATTTGTACGCAGCTATTAATGCTCATATTGGCAAAAAAGAGAAGCTATTTTTACAATTCTTTATTGTTGTTTTACAGAAGTAATGGCTGTTTAGCATCTTTCGTAAATCCTCTGTGTACAGCATGCATACCTTGCTTTAAAAATTACCCCCATGACCAAGTCGAACAAAATGTGGGGTGGGCGGTTTGAGGACAGGCCTGCCGATGCGATGGAGCAGATCAACGCGTCGATAGACGTCGACCGGCGCTTGTGGAAGCAGGATATTGCCGGATCGAAGGCGCATGCGGAAATGCTGGCGGCGCAGGGTATTTTGAGCAAGGACGACGCCACCGCCATTCTGAACGGCCTTGAGAAAATCGCAGGCGAAATTGAAAGCGGCGATTTTGAATTTAAGCGCGAACTGGAAGACATCCATATGAATATTGAGGCCCGCCTGCGCGAGTTGATCGGCGATGCGGCGGGGCGGCTGCATACGGCACGCTCACGCAATGATCAGGTGGCAACGGATTTCCGCCTCTGGACGCGTGAAGCGGTCGATATCCTGACGGAGAAAATAGAAGTGTTGCAGGATACGCTCGATACACTCTCGCAGCGCCACGAAAAGGACGTGATGCCGGGCTTTACGCATTTGCAGGTAGCGCAACCCGTGACACTCGGCCTGCATCTGGATGCCTACCTGAATATGCTGAACAGGGACAAGCTGCGGTTTATCGACTGCCGCAACCGGCTGAACAAATCCCCGCTCGGCGCGGCGGCGCTGGCCGGAACGCCTTTTCCCATCGACAGGGAAATGACCTCCGAAACGCTCGGCTTCGACCGCCCCGTCAATAATGTGATGGATGCCGTCTCGGCGCGGGATTTTGCCAACGAGTTCCTGTTTTGCTGCGCCCAGACGGGCCTGCATCTCTCGCGGCTGGCCGAGGAAATCGTGCTGTGGTCCACGCCGCAATTCGGCTTTGTGCGCTTATCGGACCAGTGGAGCACCGGCAGTTCGATCATGCCGCAGAAAAAAAACCCGGACGCCGCCGAACTCGTCCGCGGCAAGACCGGACGGCTCACCGGAAACCTCGTGACGCTGATGACGGTGATGAAGGCCCTGCCGCTCACCTACAACAAGGACCTGCAGGAGGACAAGGAGCCGGTCTTCGACTCCTTCGACACGCTCATGCTCTGCCTTGAGGCCATGACCGGGATGCTGGAGACGGCGGCGTGGAATCTCGAGCGCATGAGAAGCGCCGCCGAAGACGGCTACGCCACCGCCACCGCGCTCGCCGACTGGCTGGTGATGAATTTAAACCTGCCCTTCCGCGACGCCCACCACGTAACAGGCCGGATCGTAAAGATGGCCGAGGAGAAGGGAGCGAAGCTGTCGGAACTGGCGCTGGAGGATATGCAGGCGGTGGAAGCCGGGATCAGAAAAGATATATTCTCCGTTCTTTCGCTGAAAAAGTAAGTATTCACCACAGAGTGCACAGAGATATAAGAGGTCACAGAGAAACCTGTTCCCCTTTGCTGTCATCCCGACCGAAGTGGAGGGATCTTACCCGGTATCAACACCCAAGTTCCCTCGGCTTCGCTCGGGATGACAATAAGGGCTGAATATCCTCCGTGATCTCTTATATCTCTGTGCACTCTGTGGTAAAACAAATCTCAGCCATGACAAACTCGCTCCTAAAAATTCAAAACCTGTCCGTCGATTTTAAGACACCGTCCGGGACATTCCGGGCGGTGGACGGGGTTTCGTTTGAGATTGAGAAGGGACAGACGGTGGCGCTGGTCGGGGAGAGTGGTTCCGGGAAATCGGTATCGGCGCTTTCGGTGATGCAGCTTTTGCCCTATCCGCTGGCTTCGCATACGACAGAGTCATCCATTCTTTTCGATGGAGAAGAACTGGTAGGAGCGCCGGAAAAAACCATGCGCTCCATCCGCGGGCGACGGATCGGGATGATTTTTCAGGAGCCTCAAAGCTCGCTCAATCCGCTGCACACGATCGAAAAGCAGATCGGCGAGGTTTTGTTGCTGCATCAGGGGATGATGAAGGAACAGGCGCGCGGGCGCATTGCAGAACTGATGGATCTGGTGGGGCTGGAAAACCTCAAAGACCGGCTGTCCTCCTATCCGCACGAGCTTTCAGGCGGGCAGCGCCAGCGGGTGATGATCGCGATGGCGCTGGCCAACAATCCGGATCTGCTGATCGCAGACGAGCCGACGACGGCGCTGGATGTCACGGTGCAGGCGCAGATTCTTGAACTGCTGGACGACCTTAAAAAGCGGCTCGATATGGCGCTGCTGCTGATTACCCATGACTTAAGCATCGTCGAAAAGATGGCCGACCATATCTGCGTCATGCAGCGGGGAAAGATCGTTGAGCAGGGACCGGCCGGTGCGTTGTTCAAGGCGCCGGGCCATGACTATACGAAAATGTTGTTGCGGGCGCAGCCCAAGGGCAAAGCCGTTCAGCCGGACGGTAACGCGCCGGTTATCCTGCAGGGCACCGATATCAAGGTTTATTTTCCCAAGAAGAAAAACTTCTTGGGAAAGCCGACCGACTGGGTTCGGGCCGTGGATGGGCTGAATGTCAGCGTGCGGGCGGGTCATACGCTGGGAATTGTCGGGGAAAGCGGATCGGGCAAGACAACGCTCGGGCTGGCCTTGCTGCGGCTTTTGCACTCGGAGGGCGATATTTCTTTCGAGGGCAGGGACATCACCCGGCTGGGCCGGAAGGACATGCTGCCCTTGCGCGCCCGGATGCAGATCGTGTTCCAGGATCCGTTTGGCTCGCTTTCCCCGCGGAT
Source organism: uncultured Pseudobdellovibrionaceae bacterium (assembly GCA_964552285.1). Taxonomy (GTDB): domain Bacteria; phylum Pseudomonadota; class Alphaproteobacteria; order Micavibrionales; family Micavibrionaceae; genus CAZKGT01. The sequence continues at coordinate 10,509 of CAZKGT010000074.1, forward strand.
GACGGTGGGGCAGATTATCGGTGAAGGACTCAAAGTTCACCAAACCGAGATGAGCCGGGAAGAGCGCGACG
>CAZKGT010000075.1:0-1106 GCA_964552285.1 uncultured Pseudobdellovibrionaceae bacterium
GATGCCCCTATTTTGCGTGAAAAAGACGTGTTGCAGGAAGAAGATGCGGATACGCCCTGCAAGAAGATTTATTTCCTGGTGCAGTGCATGTATCTGGCGCGCAACCCGCGTGAGTTTCACCAGAAATATTTCGACCAGGTCAAGGAAGTGCAGGACGCCGCCCCGACCTCGACGCTGTTTGTGATGAAGATCAACGACCAGATTATCGAGGGGTCTTACTACCGCGCGCTGAAAGAGGCGCGGGAGCTGATCGACCATGAAAGGGAGCTGCTGGAAAATGTCGCCAAACAATCCGCATAACCCGAACCCCTACGCGCAGGCCGCCGGGGCCTATGACAAGCACGCGCAGGCCCACACGCCGGACCAGCGCGAACTGGAAGCGCGGGTGCTGATCAAGGCCGCGAAGGGATTGCAGTTCCTCAAAGACAACTGGGAAAAGATTTCTCCCGAGGCGCTCGACGATGCGCTGCGCTATAACCGGCAGATCTGGCTGATGTTCGTCGATACGGCCGTGGAGGACGAAGACCCGGCGCGGCCCGTCGAACTGCGCAATAACATCGCCAACCTTGGCGTGTTTATCTTCAAGCGCACGACGGAAATCCTGACCGCCCCGGCGCCGGAAAAGCTAGACGTGCTGATCGAGATCAACCGGGAAATCGCCGCGGGACTGATGACGAGCCCGGGGGCAAAGGATGCCAAGAACAAGCCGGAAGAGCCCCCTGCCCCGGATGTGGAAGGCAAGAAGTCCTAAACTTTTCACCGCGAAGACGCGAAGTGGCGAAGATAAAAAAGCGCGCGCCCCTGTCCGCCGAAGCACGAAGTGCGAAGATGGAAGCGCGTAAAAATGAATCTTGGTGTCTTGGTGTCTTGGTGGTTCAGTCTTTTTTTCACCACCAAGACACCAAGGCACCAAGTTTTTTTATAGCGCCTTCGGCGCAGTAAGTTTGAACCTCTTCGCCACTTCGCGTCTTCGCGGTGAAAAACCGGACATAAAAAAAAGCGCCGATGGCGCTCCGGAACCGCTATGGAACGTTGGATTTACGCGAAGACCGTTACGCTGCCGCTCTCACTGCCGCCGGATGCGGCCTGTGCGCCGGCTTCGAAGG
>CAZKGT010000075.1:1116-2884 GCA_964552285.1 uncultured Pseudobdellovibrionaceae bacterium
TGTTGGCTCTTAAAGGCGGCCAGTTGCTGGGCTGTTGCGGCGGTTTGTGCGGTGCTGGTTTCGCCCGGCGATGTTTGCTGGACGAAGGCCTGTGCGCTTTCCTCGCTGGATTGCGGGGCCTGCTGGGTTTGCTGAACCTGGGCCTGCGCCTCCGCTGCGGCCGCGCGGGCCTGCTGCTGGAGCCTGCTCTCGGACGGGAACTGACGCTGCACCTCGCCGGTGTCGCTGTCGCGGATCTGCACAACGGCCTTGTCATAGTTCACATCCAGGAAGATAAACGGGCTGATGAACGGCGCCTTCGGAATTTCCTGCACCCGGTCGGGATTTGAAGCAAACGAGCGCGCCGTCGACGCCTGTTCCGCGGGACCGCGAAGCGCCAGCGCATTGGCTACGACTGAATTTACAGCTTCAATCATTGTTTTTCCTAACCTTTTGCGTACCTTTGGAAAATAAATTCCGGGTACACTACCCTATTATCATATTATCGCGAATGAATGCAAAAGTCAAGCATTATCTTCTATTTCATTACTTTTGTCGTAAGTAAAAAATAAAGAAATCGTAAAAACCCCCTACACGCCATAGAGCAAGACAAAAGTAACCTTTACTTTCTCATACTTGCAAAATGCGAAAGTTTATATCCTTTCAGGCATAGAAAACCGCCGCCTAAACTACAAAAGAAAAATGTTTATTTCATTTTTTCTAAAAGACGCTGAATATTTAGCCTTATCTTAAGCTGGATCCCGCAAAATATACGAAAGCATGCCGCCTTAAAGCAAGAAAAACATTCGCATGGCCGCAGATGGACCAGAATGGCAACATATGATGGCAAACGCCTGTTCTGGCGCGAAAAATGCATGGCACATGCTTAATGGTGCAATTTATGCGAAATCGGTCTATACTTAGCGTGGCATTGTTTCTGCCGGGTGATTCGCGCGAGCGTGTGCCTCCCGGTACGAAGCGGTGGTTTTCGTGTTCTATCCGCGCTGTTGCTCCTGTCCTCTCTGGAGTTCCAATGGCCGGAGCCGGGCAAGGGGCAGCCAGACAAAGAGCGAAAAGGTTATATCTGTGAACAGTTTACTTGAAACAATCAAGCAATTGGGTCCGGCCAGGCTGGCGATCATGGGGTCCGTCATCCTGGGGCTGATGGTGTTTTTCATCTTCATGTCCCTGCGCGTTTCCACGCCGGAGATGAACCTGCTCTACCGCGACCTGTCCAGCATTGATTCTTCGGCCATCGCCGCCAAGCTCGAGGAAACAGACATTCGCTATGAAATTACTGCCGACGGCACGCGGGTCATGGTGCCCGAGGACGAGACCGGGCGCGCGCGGATGCTGCTGGCCGAAGCGGGCCTGCCCAATGGCGGATCAATGGGCTACGAGCTTTTTGACGAGCAGTCGGGCTTCGGGACGACGAATTTTGTCCAGAATATCAACCAACTGCGCGCCCTTGAAGGGGAGCTTTCCCGCACGATCAGTTCGCTCGATTCCGTGCGCAGCGCCCGCGTTCACCTGGTCCTGCCCCAGCGTGAGCTGTTCAGCCGGGAAAGCCGTCCGGCCAGCGCCAGTGTCTTTGTCGGCGTTCGCCCCGGCGCCAAGCTTGAATCCGGGCAGATCGCCGCGATCCAGTCGCTTGTCTCCTCTGCCGTGGCCGATCTCCAGTCTTCCGATGTGGCCGTGATCGACCAGCAGGGCAATCTTCTGGCCCGCAGCGGCGAGGACGAGGACGGGCTTGTCTCCGTCAAGGCCGAGGAAATGCGCCGCGATTACG
>CAZKGT010000075.1:2894-10324 GCA_964552285.1 uncultured Pseudobdellovibrionaceae bacterium
GCACCCTGACGCAGAAAATCGAGGATCAGGTCGGGCGGATCGTCGGCTTTGGTAATGTCCGCGCAGCCGTGACCGTCGATCTCAATTTCGACCGGATCAGCACCAATGAAGAGTTGTACGACCCGGAAGGACAGGTGGTCCGCTCCACGCAGACCAACGAGGAAAGCGTGATAGAGCGCGAGGCTCCGCCGGACAGCGTCAGTGTCGAAAACAATCTTCCGGGTGTCGGCAACGATTTGCTCGTCGATCCGAAACCCTCGCAGGAAAGCAACCGCCTCGAGGAAGTCACCAATTTCGAGATCAGCCGCACCGTGCGCACCATGACCCGCGAGGTCGGGGAGGTGCGCCGTCTGTCCGCGTCGGTGCTCGTCGATGGGCGCTACCGGAAGGATGAGGAAGGCAACAAAATCTACGAAGAGCGCAGCGAAGAGGAACTGGACCAGATATCCACGCTCGTGCGCTCAGCCATCGGTTTTGATTCCGACCGGGGCGATACGCTGGAGGTCATCAATCTCCAGTTCGCCGAGATCGTTACCGAGGAAGAGGTTCCGGACGAGCGCTTCCTGTTCGGGTTTGAAAAGGACTCTTTGCTGGATGCCGCGGAAGTCCTGACCGTTGCCGTTATGGTGATCCTCGTGGTCCTGCTGGTGCTCCAGCCGATGGTCGGACGCCTGCTGACAACCGAAGGCCCGGCCATAGACGATACGCTTGAGACCGAACTGCTGTCCGGACAGATCGCCAGCCCGCAACTGACCGGGCCGATGGAAGAAGAATTCGAGCCTCCCGAGATCGAGGAGGAAGAGAGCATGATCGACATGCAAAAGGTTGAAGGGAAAGTGAAGGCTTCCTCTGTCCGCAAGGTCGAGGATCTGGTCGATGCCTATCCGGTGGAAACGGTTTCGGTGATCCGGAGCTGGATGACGCAGGAAAGCTAAGGCCTTTAATTTGTTTGGGGAGTAAATCAGGGCGATGCGCGTACGCGAGGACTATAGAACGCTGTCGGGGCCGGAAAAGGCGGCCATCTTCATGCTTGCGCTTGGCGAGGATCACACCGCCAAGATATTCGAACACATGGATGACGAGGAAATCATGGAGGTTTCCCAGACCATGGCCGGCCTTGGGAAAATCAACTCCACCGTGGTTGAGCGCCTTTTTGTCGATTTTGCCGAACAGATGAGTTCGACCAACGCGCTGGTCGGCACGATGGACAGTACCGAGCGTTTGCTCAAGAAGGTTCTCGGCGAAGAAAAAGTCGATTCCATTATGGAGGAAATCCGGGGCCCTGCCGGCCGGACCATGTGGGAAAAGCTTGGCAACGTAAACGAGGAAATCCTCGCCAACTTCCTGCAAAAGGAATATCCGCAAACCGTTGCCGTGGTGCTGTCGAAGATCCAGACGGATCATGCCGCACGCGTACTGGCGATGCTGCCGGAAGGTTTTGCACTTGAAGTTATTCACCGCATGTTGCGGATGGAAGCCGTCCAGAAGGAAGTTCTGGAAGAGGTTGAAAAGACGCTGCGCACCGAATTCATGTCAAACCTTGCACGGACCCAGCGCCGGGACAGCCATGAACTGATCGCTGATATTTTCAACTCACTGGAACGCTCCATCGAGACCAAGTTCATGGAAGAGCTGGAAAAATCGGTGCCGGAGTCCGCCGAAAAAATCCGCAGCCTGATGTTCACCTTCGAAGACCTTACCAAGCTGGACCCGACCGCCGTCCAGACGGTTATCCGCGCCGTGGACAAGGACAAGCTGACCACGGCCCTCAAAGGGGCGACGGAAACACTGCGCGACCTGTTCTTTTCCAATATGTCCGAGCGGGCGGCCAAGATCATGAAGGAGGACATGGCGGCGATGGGGCCGGTTCGCCTGCGCGAGGTCGAGGAATCACAGCAATATGTTGTCAACGTAACCAAAGACCTGGAAAGCCGTGGCGAGATTGTCATCTCCTCCGGCAGCGAGGAAGACGAGCTGATTTACTAGCACTGATTGACAGGCATGGAAGACATCAAGGAAAAGGAAAAGCTGCAAAGATTTATGTTCGACCTCAATATCTTCGACGAAGACTACATCGAAGAGGTAGAAGAGGAAGAACCGCCGCCGCCGACTTTTTCCGAAGAAGAGCTGGAGCAGGCCCGCAAAGAAGCTTTTGCAAAAGGCCGGGCCGAGGCGCTGGAGGAAAGCAGGCAAAGCCGCGAACAATATATCGCCCAGCAGCTTGAAAAAATCGCAAGCACCCTGCCCGGCCTGTTCACCGCCGAGGAAATGCGGGAAAAAGCCTATGAGAATGAATCCGTTGCACTTGCCCTGATGGCGTTCCGGAAGCTTTTCCCGGCACTGAACGCCGCACAGGGGTTCGAAGAGATAAAGGAAATGCTGACGGCGGTTCTCGACAGCCAGCATCAGCAAAGCGAGATTAAGATCGAGGTGGAACCCGACGCCGTTGATGGTATCCGGGAACATCTTGAAACAATCAGCAAGCGCCTTGGAACAGGCCGCTTTGAGGTGTCCGGCAATGAGGCACTGGGCACGGGAGACTGCAAAGTCGCCTGGAAAGACGGTGGCGCGGTGCGCGACGCAACGGGCCTTGCGCGGGAAATCGAAAAACAGTTGGAACAGATGCTTGCCGCAGGCGGCACAAGCGTTCACAATAGAGAGGTTGAAGAAGAGAGCGAAGACGAACCGGAAGCGGACATAAACGCAACAGAGGAAACCTCTGGAACCGGCGAGGCCGATACAGGTACGCCGGAGATGATGGAGAAAGACGATGAGTGACGAAAACGATACACCGGAAGAAGGTGGCGGCATGATGGGCCAGAACGACGTCGATGCGCTGATGGGCGTTGGCGACGATACGGATGACAGCTCCGGCGGCGGCATGACCTATAACGAGATTGAAGAAACCGGTGTCGGAAAAGAGGAAGAACAGGAGTATGAATATGGCGAAGCCATGATCAGCGACGTGACCGCCATTTACGATATCCCGGTTCAGATATCGGCGGTTCTTGGCCGCTCCAGCATGCAGGTCAGCCAGCTCCTGAAACTCGGACGGGGCGCCGTTGTCGAACTGGACAGGAAGGTCGGGGAAGCGATTGATATCTATGTCAATAACCGCCTTGTGGCACGGGGAGAGGTTGTGGTGGTCGAGGACAAGCTCGGCATCACCATGACGGAAATCGTTAAATCTGATCGGAGCTAGGGCCAGACCGTACAATGAGTGACTTGGCGCAAACAATCGGTTCACCTGAAGAGGCGCAGACCGTCGGAGCGGATGTCGATATCCGTATTGCCGCGCCCACCCGCAGGCCGGACTTTGCGACGCTGCTCGGCCTGTTTTTTGCGCTCGGGCTGATTGCGCTGGCCATCTATATCGGCCACAGCAAGGCCAATTTCTTTAACCTGCCGTCCGTGATGATTGTCATCTTCGGCACGATGATGGTGACAAGCATTTCCTATAACGGTGAGGAACTGGCGCGCACCGGAAGAGTGGTCGGCAACACGATTTTCCGCCGCGTACGCAGGCCTTCCGTGATGGCCCGCCAGTTGCTGGACCTGGCCATGCTGGCGCGTAAGAAAGGCCTGCTGGCGCTGGCCAGCGTGGACAGCGAACTTGCCAAGGACCCGTTCCTGCAGCGCGCCGTGCAGGTTGTCACCGACGGTTATACAGGCGATGACATCGACCGTATGCTGGGGCAGGAGGTCGACTCTCTGGTCGAACGTCACCGGCGCTCGGCAAGTATTATCCGCCGCGCATCGGAGGTAGCCCCGGCGATGGGGCTGATCGGAACACTGGTCGGCCTCGTGCAGATGCTGGCCGAACTGGACAACCCGGCCAATATCGGCCCGGCTATGGCTGTGGCCCTGCTGACGACCTTTTACGGCGCCATTCTGGGCACGGTCGTGCTGGCGCCTCTGGCCGCCAAGCTGGAGAAAAACTCCAACGATGAGGCCATGGTGAAAAACCTCGTCCTCACCGCCATGGGCTCCATCGCCCGCCAGGAAAACCCGCGCCGGCTGGAGATGCTCCTGAACAGCGAACTGCCGCCTTCGGAGCGGGTACGGTATTTTGATTAACGCTTTTTCTTACAGCAAGGAGTTCTCATGAAAGGAATTTGCCTGATTATCGCCCTTATGATGATTGCGTTTCCCGCTTTTGCCGGGGAATCGCTCGACCCGGATACGCTCCAGCTGAAAAAGGTTGATGCGGAATATGTCTGCATGGTCAATGACGCCGTGTTTGCATCCCCGCAAATTCCCGTTGAGGTCGGCGGCAAAACCTATTACGGCTGCTGCCCCATGTGCGAGAAGACCCTGAAGGAAAGCGCCGAAGCGCGGCAGTCCATCGACCCCGTCAGCGGCAATATTGTCGATAAGGCCGAGGCCGTTATCGGCGCCCTGCCCGACCAGTCCGTGCTTTATTTTGAAAGCGAAGAGAATATGGGGATGTACGGCAACATGCCTTCGGAAGAAACAGAAACAATTGAAGCTGAAGCTGAAGCTGAAAACGAAACTGAAACCGAAACAGTAGAAACCACTACGCCCTAGGAAGCAAAACGCCATGCGCCTTATGATCGTCGGACAACTTGAAGGATTTATCAGCCACGCCGGGAAAATCGCCCTGCAGCGCGGGGCCAAGGTGATCCATTGCGAGGATATCGAGCAGGCCATGGGGGCGCTGCTGAACGGCAAGGGCGCGGACGTGGCGATGGTCGACGTCAAGCAGAAGATCGGCGTGTTCGTCGACCGGCTGGAGGCCGAGCGGATTTCCCTGCCCGTTGTCGCCTGCGGGATCGGCACGGATGCGCGGGCGGCCGTCAAGGCCATCCAGGACGGGGCGAAGGAATATGTGCCCCTGCCCCCGGATGCCGAACTGATCGCCGCTATTTTAGAGGCCGTGACGGAAGAAAGCTCGACCATGATTGCCGATGACCCGGCGATGAAGCAGGTCGTGGCGCTGGCCGACAAGATTGCCCCGTCGGAAGCCACCGTCCTGATCACAGGCGAGTCCGGGACAGGCAAGGAGGTGATGTCACGGCACATTCACAATAAATCCAAACGCAAGAGCGGGCCGTTTATTGCCGTGAACTGCGCGGCCATTCCGGAGAACCTGCTGGAATCGGAATTGTTCGGCCATGAAAAAGGCGCCTTTACCGGCGCAACAGCGCGCCGGATCGGCAAGTTCGAAGAGGCCACGGGCGGCACGCTGCTGCTGGACGAGGTCAGTGAAATGCACCCGCAGCTCCAGGCCAAGTTCCTGCGCGCCATTCAGGAGCGCGAGATCACGCGGATCGGCTCCAACGATTCCGTGAAAGTCGACGTGCGGATTATCGCGACCTCGAACCGGAACCTTGAGGAGTCGGTCGAAAAGGGTGATTTCCGCGAAGACCTTTATTTCCGCCTGAATGTGGTAAATCTGCGCCTGCCCGGCCTGCGCGAGCGGCCCGCCGATATTCCGGCGCTGGCCCAGTTCTTCGCCGACAAATATGCCGAAGCCAACGGCGTGGAGCGCAAGAAACTCTCCGCCGAAGCCATACAGGCCGCGCAAAATGCGCCGTGGCGGGGCAATATCCGCGAGTTGGAGAACACGATGCACCGCGCCATCCTGATTTCCACGGAGGAAGAGCTGGAAGCGGCGGCGCTTAATCTGGATGCCGTTCCATCCTCCTTTGCCGCCCCGGCGAACAGGGGCGCCTCCCCCGCCGCCACGCCGCAGCAGACCTCCGCCGCGGGCGTCCAGAACCCCGGTGCCGTCGAGGCCATGGTCGGGCGGACGCTGGCCGACGTCGAACGGGATATGATTTTGAACACGCTGGATCAGTGTTTAGGCAACCGGACGCACGCCGCCAATATTTTAGGGATTTCCATTCGCACACTCAGGAACAAGCTGAGCCAGTATAAGGATGACGGTGTGAAGGTTCCGGCGGCTGGCGGGGAGTGAATGCTGTCCTGTAAATGTATGGGAGCGAAGCCAACCGTGGGTTTAAATCCCTGACCGTACGCCATTTTAAATTATTAACCGTAATCACAGTCAGACTGTAAAAAAGACATGCGTAGAGTAAGTTATAATGGCCTGATCGTTGATGTGCGGGAAGAAGATCTTCAGGACGGGATTTCCTGCCTTTCCCAATGCTCCCGTAATGAACGGCGGCAGATTCTTGCCAGCGTGAAAAAAGCACTTGATAAGGCGCTCCGGCTTCCAGAGGAAGAACAACAAGCGCTGTCCGAGCAGCAGCGGCAGGATATCGCCAACGACATCGGCCTCTGGTTCGCCGGTGAGGTTCTCGCGGGCCGTGCGGAACAGTATAAGGTGGCGGTTCAGTAGTGGAAGAACTGGATTGAATGCAGTTTTAATTAGGTGTTATGTCCCTTAAGATTTCATACAGAAAGCCGCTAGATATATGAGCTACACATCTGAAAGTCACTTTCCAAACACAGTTAAATTATCACAGCTACAAGAAGTAGTTGAGCTGTTGGGCTATAAAAAATTTAGAAATAGTCTTAGTGTGCCAAATATGGTTGGGAGTTATCATTGGTACGATGAGAACGATTACAAATCATGGTATGGAGTTGAACTTCAAATCTATAAAAAGAAAAAGAAAATTACAGTTGACACCCGATCTACTGTCTCACGAAGCTATTGGGATTTGAAGCATCAAAACAAGACACTTAAGACACTTCGTGATTTATTCGGCGGTCATTTCGTAACAGATGCAGGGCGTAATAGATATTGGCACCCCGAGGAACCACCACCTTCGCCGTTGTGTTCTGGCTGCTATTTGGCGCGTTGGCGCTTTCATAATGCCCTTGGTAAAGCAAAGATCTACTTAATGTCCAGAAAGCTTGAAGACAACATTGCGAAAGATGCCCCGTCTGGGCTTTTTTTTATGGATGAAATGAATCCAAGACTATTATCAAATAATTTTATTATCCCTTACGTAGTTGCTGTGTGGGAGGAATATTTTCGTGCAACATTTGCAGCTTCACTGAAATATTCAACTCAGCGAGACAGCGTACTAAAAAAAGCAAGATTAAGTCATTCCCAATTGGAACAAATTGCAATCAAAGAGCAGCCGATTGAACGCACTATAGCTGAATGTTTTTCATTCCAGCGCCCAAGTACGATAGGAGAAAATTTTAAGCTGCTGGATTCAAAAATTGATATTGCTGGTGCTTTACGCAAACCTTACAAAAGGCGAAAAGTCTCTCTCTATGATTCAATTGAATCCTTGGTAGAAGGGCGAAACGCTTTTGTACACGCTGGAAGCATGGATATGGACTTATATGATATGTAAAAGTCACAATTTGATCTGACGGTTACGAATTATCGGCCAGCTACACTTTGTGTAGCTTCGCTGTCCGATAATTCTTGCACTAGACCTGTTGCAAAAGTAGCCTGATTTTGAGCAGACGCAGGGGTGCCGTTAGGA
>CAZKGT010000076.1:0-1056 GCA_964552285.1 uncultured Pseudobdellovibrionaceae bacterium
CGCATACCCTTCCATAACCTTTTTAATCTCTGCATTCTCAAATTTTGACACGTCGACATGACCGCTTTTGACCTGATGCATGGCCCGTGAATATTCGCCGAGCAACTCACGGAACTGCGGGTGAATTGGCTGTGAGCCGGTTTGCAGGTCGGTAACACCAAGCATCTGCCCATCATTACCACCGCGCGCATATGTAATCTGCACCTCACTTAAACCGGCACGGAAAGAGGATTGGTCTTTGATAATCTCCACACCGATCTGCTGTTTCATTTGTTCTACTTCTTTGGGCGAGAACTGACCTGTTGTCTCGCCAGTCAAATAAAGTTTCTCGGAAAGCTGCAGGACTTCACGGGCCCCAGCCTCTCCAGCTCTGGCGCCAGCAAAGGATGGCCCAAGCTCTGCCTTTGGAAAATCAGCCGGCATAGGTATCTCCCGGCCAGAAACAGGCAGAGGGCCCAAATTTTTATAAAGGTTCGGACTTTTTATAAGCTCCTTGTTTTTTGCGATCTCGTCCGGCTCAACCTTTATCGTGCCGTCAGCAATGCCTTTTATCTGTTCCTGAAACCCTTCGCATTGCTTTCGCCAGTCCTCAGTATTTTTTGGCTCGGCTCTTGCCGCCTCAATAAAAGGCCCCAGGAACCGGGGATCCAGATTTGCCGTTAACGCCTTGACGTCCATATCCCTGCCATACAGTTTTGCTGATTTAAGCTGGGCCAAGGTAACTGAGGCAGCACCTGTATCAAGCTTCGCGACATAGGGAGTGGTTGGCTCTTCAACATACGGCTTTGCAACATTATCTGAAGGATCAGGCTTTCCTTCCGGATCGTTCTCCAGAAACTTACCCTTAACAGCCGCAGTAAAATATCTTTCCTGACGTGCCTTGCCCTGATCATCCAGCCTGTCATCGTACTTAACTAATTCCAAAAGATGTGCCAATAATGACTTAAAATACTTTGTCCCCGCCCCATCTTCGGGAGATATCATAATCGTTGTAAAATCGTCTGCTTCAGGCTTAACTAAATCAACATCAGGCACACGCTCTCCCCAACGCTCAAC
>CAZKGT010000076.1:1066-10145 GCA_964552285.1 uncultured Pseudobdellovibrionaceae bacterium
CAAGCGGAGCATCCAATTCCGCGCCTTTAGGATCTGAAAAAATAGACCCCGCCATTTTTCACCCTCTTTTCGTTCAGGCTCATCCTAGTACGAAAAGATTACAAAAGTTTTAAGGAAAAAGAGAAGTTTTATCGGTAACACATTGTTCTACCGAACAATTCTCGTATCTTCCCGCTGGATTTTCTTCTGGAGTTGCAAAAGACCGTAAACCAGCGCCTCAGCCGTCGGCGGACATCCCGGCACATAGATATCGACCGGAACGACACGGTCACAGCCGCGCACCACGGAATACGAGTAGTGGTAGTACCCGCCCCCGTTGGCGCAGGACCCCATGGAGATCACCCAGCGCGGCTCGGGCATCTGATCGTATACGCGGCGCAAAGCAGGCGCCATCTTGTTCGTAAGAGTGCCGGCAACGATCATCACATCCGACTGACGCGGCGAAGGCCGCGGGATCATCCCGAACCGGTCGAGGTCATAACGGCTCATATAGGCATGGATCATCTCCACCGCACAGCAGGCCAGCCCGAACGTCATCGGCCACATAGAACCCGTCCGCGCCCAGTCGAACAGCGCATCGGCAGACGTCAGAAGAAATCCTTTTTCTTTCAAATGCTTAGAAACAGCTGCAGGTACAACGTCCTGCTCCATCGCAGACGGCAGCTTTTCAATCCCCGGCGGCACATCCGGTGCGCGTATAACTTTGCGATCGTGGCTCATTTTCAGTTAGCGAGTAGGTGAGTATGCGAGTAAGCGCGTTCTATCCACCTGCCCACTCGTATACTCGCCCACCAGACAACTCGCAACACTACTCCCAATCCAACGCCCCCTTCTTCCATTCATAAATAAAACCAACCGTCAGGATTCCGAGAAATACCATCATCGACCAGAATCCAAACAGACCGATCTCACCCAGAGAAATAGCCCACGGAAACAGGAATGCAATTTCAAGGTCGAAAATAATGAACAGGATCGCCACCAGATAAAACCGGACATCGAATTTAGACCGCGCATCGTCAAAGGCATCAAATCCGCACTCATACGCCGACAACTTATCCTTATCCGGATTGCGCTTACCAACAATCAATGAGGCCAGCACCATCATCGCCGACAACCCCGCAGCAATCACCAGAAACAGTAAAATAGGCAGATATTCGATCAAAAGCTCTTCAGAAGCCATCAATGTCCCTCATTCTTCGCAACCACATGAAAGCACACATAGATACGGCCCCACAAGCGGGAAATGCGGAAAACCCGATAAAGGAATTTCAATTCCCTTCATAAAATCTGCTATGATATTCAGATAATAAAGCACGTATTGCCAGGAGGGAACAGGCATTTGACCAGAGGCATTCTTCACCTTTGCGCGGCATTGGTTGCCGTAATCGTTCTCGCCATGCCAGGAACGGCGCTGGCGCAATGTTTTGTCGACCAGCATTTCGACTGGATCTGTGAGGGCACCTACACACCCGGCCAGACACAGGCCCCGCCGACAGGCGGCGGTGGAGCGGCCAACCAGCCATACGCATCCGGCGGCGCAGCACAGGGTGCGGCCTATCAGCAAGCCCTTGGCGCTGCTTCAGTGGGAGGATCCGGTGAACCCGTCAGCGGCCAGACATACCAGGACGCAGTAGAGCTTGTAAAACTCCGCGAAGGTTCTGTTACGAACGCAAACGGCGAGCACGTCGTCTATCTCGATAGCCTCGGCAAGCCGACAGTTGGTTACGGCCACCTTGTAACGGGCGCCGACGGACTGAAAGTCGGGGACACTATTACACAGGCGCAGGCGGATGCCTACTTACAACAGGATGCCCAAAAAGCCTACAACGCCGCCCTGTCACAAGCACAGGAAGCTGGCATTAATGACAGTAATTTCGTGGCCACGCTTACCTCGACAAACTACCAGCTTGGAACAGGCTGGACGCAGGAACATACAAAAACCTGGTCTAAAATCAAAAGTGGAGACTATTCAGGTGCCGCCGTCGAGGCACAGAACTCCCTTTGGGCCCAGCAAACACCAACACGTGTTGCAGACCTGCAAAAATCGCTATACGCACTTGACGCGAACAAACAGCAACAGCAGCAATCTTTGAATTATGTTCCCTGATCAGGGCTTTTGAACGGTCAACTCGTTTCCGTTTACGAAAATTTTTCCCTCGGCGGCCTCCAGCGTGCCTGTCCAGCTTTCACCGAGACTGAATTGCCCCTTGTTTTTGATCACGTAACGGGATCCATCAAAAGACAGCGTCGTGCCTTCGGATTTTAGGCCATCATCACAGCCGAGTTCAACGAATAGGGCCTGATTGAAAATCGCCGAACCGCCGCCGGAATTATCATAAACCTGCACCAGTTCAAGCCCCGGCCACACCGTGCCTATCCATTTATAGCCAAAGCGCCCGCCCTGCTCCGTCTGGTAAACGACAACGCCCTGATCCGTGATATCAACCTGGCTCTGGAAATAACGGTTTGAATCCTGCGCATCAGTAACATTAACGGACACTATCTGCACACCGGTGTCACTGCTAAGCCCCGTAAGATCCTGAAGAATTGCCGGATTGATATAGGGCTGTTTGTTGAGGAAATGCGTCTTTTCGCAAGTAGCTTCCTGTGCAACAGCCCCCTGACTGAACAGAAGGCAAACCGTTGAAATACTCAGTGCAAGCTTTCTCATCATAGCCAGTCCTCTTCGTAAAAGTTCATTATAACAGGAATGTAGAGGCCGGACGCAAATCGTGCAAGGGCATAGAGCGGCGTCATTGCTAACGACCACCGGGAGCGCGGCAATCCAGATTCTTGCTGGATTGCTTCGTTGCTGCGTGCCCGGCAATGACAAACGAAACAAACCTATTCCGCAGCCCGAACGGTCTTCTCCTCGGAAAGCGGTGAAACCTCGAGCTTGTCCAGCAACTCTTTCGGCACCACCTGCCAGATTTTCTGGACACTTCCCGACCAGTCATCCAGCAACTCTTGTGCATAACCCGACCCGGTTGCCGCCACATGCGTCTCGACCAGTTCCCTGAGTTGTGCATCGTAATAGTCAACGGCAATGCGCTGATAGAGAACGCTCTCTTCATTGATATTATCGGCCAGCGCATTATCCGGATCGTAGACATAGGCAATCCCGCCCGTCATCCCGGCGGCAAAGTTCGGCCCGACCGGCCCCAGGATAACGGCGACACCGCCCGTCATATATTCGCAGCCGTTGGACCCGCACCCCTCCACGACAACCTGCGCCCCGGAATTGCGCACCGCAAACCGCTCCCCGGCCTGCCCGGCCGCAAACAATTTGCCGTCCGTTGCACCGTACAGCACGGTATTGCCGATAATCGTGTTTTTCTGGGTTTCAAGCGGCGAGTCCGGATGCGGCCTTACAACAATCGTCCCGCCGGACAGCCCCTTGCCAACGTAATCATTGGCATCGCCAAAAACCTCCAGCCGGATCCCCTTACAGGCAAATGCCCCGAGTGACTGCCCCGCGCTTCCCGTCAGACGCACCGTCACGTGGTCATCCGCCAGTTCATGATCGCCAAATTTTCGTGTTATCACTGAAGACAGGCGCGTTCCTACAGCCCTGTGTGTATTCTCAATCTCATACTCCAGCACAACCGGCGAAGAGGATTTGAAACGCGGCTTTTCGAGCCCCTTGGCTTTGAGGTCTTCAATGATATGCGCATCCAGCGTATCCGGCACAGGGTTACGCTCCGTCATCGTACAGATCACAGGCTCCGCACTTGGCGCGGCCTGCACCAGTATGGGGTTCAGATCGAGGTCATCAAGGTCCGCCGACCCGCGCCCGACCTGATAGAGAAGCTCCGTGCGCCCGATAATCTCCTCAAGCGACTTGTACCCCAGTTTTGCAAGATATTCCCGCACCTCTTCGGAAATGAAGTTCATCATATTGATGACCCTGTCCGCTGTACCGATGAACATCCTGCGCAAATCTTCATCCTGCGTGCAGACTCCCACCGGACAGGTATTGGAATGGCACTGGCGAACCATGATGCATCCCATCGCGATCAGAGACGCCGTCCCAAGCCCGTACTCCTCGGCCCCCAGCAGCGCAGCCATAACAATATCCCGGCCCGTCTTCAGCCCGCCGTCCGTGCGCAGCTTCACCCGGTGGCGAAGACCGTTCATCGTCAGCACCTGATGCACTTCAGACAGGCCAATCTCCCACGGCAATCCGGCAAACTTGATCGAAGTCTGCGGACTTGCCCCCGTCCCGCCGTTATGGCCTGAAACAAGAATGACATCCGCATTTGCCTTGGCCACACCGGCGGCAATCGTGCCAATCCCGGTGCGTGAAACAAGCTTGACGCATACTTTAGCTTCCGGGTTTATCTGTTTGAGATCATAGATTAATTGCGCCAGATCTTCGATCGAATAAATATCATGGTGCGGCGGCGGCGAGATCAGCATCACGCCTGGCGTCGAATGACGGTAGCGTGCGATCATCTCCGTGACCTTGAAGCCCGGAAGCTGGCCGCCCTCGCCCGGCTTTGCCCCCTGCGCGACCTTGATCTCAAGCTCCTCGCACTGGTTCAGATATTCCGCCGTGACACCAAAACGCCCCGATGCCACCTGCTTGATCTTGGAATTCCAGTTATCGCCGTTTTTATCGAGCACATAGCGTTCCCGCACCTCGCCGCCCTCACCGGACACAGACTTCGCATCAATCCGGTTCATCGCAAGGTTCAGCGTTCCATGCGCCTCCGGCGACAACGCCCCCAGCGACATCCCCGGCGTCACCAGCCTCTTGCGGATCGATTCAACCGGCTCGACCTCCTTAATTGGAAACTGCGTGCAGTTACTGATGTCGAAATCCATCAGGTCGCGGATCTGGATCGGCCCGCGCGTATGGATCATATCGGTATAGCGCTTGAACTTCCTGTAATCGCCTTCGGTAACGGCGCCCTGAAGCAAGTGAATTTGCTGCGCCTCCCATGCATGGCGCTCTCCGGTTTCACGGAACCGGTAAAACCCGCCAACGGGCAGCGTAACCGTCCCCTCGTACTCAAACGCTTTTTCATGCTGCTCCAGAACTTTCTTCTGCAACCCATTGAGTCCAATACCGGAAATGCGGCTTGGAACATTCGGAAGATATTCAGCCACCAGCGACCTCGACAGCCCCACTGCCTCGAAACATCCGCCGCCGCGATAGGAACTGATCACTGAAATCCCCATCTTGGACATGATCTTCAGAAGCCCCTCATCAATCGCCTTCTTATAGGATTTCATGCATGCGGACAGCGTCTTGTCGCCATAAACCCCGCGGGACAGCTCATAGGACAGCGCTTCCTGCGTCAGCCACGGATTAACCGTCGTCGCCCCGCAACCGATCAGCACCGCGAAATGGTGCGTATCCATGCACTCGGCGGTGCGGATATTGATTGTCGCCTGGGAACGCAGCCCTTTGCGGATCAGGTGCGTATGCACGGCCCCCACAGCAAGAATAGCCGGAACCGGCGCACGCTCCGCTGAAAAAGCTTTGTCCGTCAGAATGATATGCCCTTTGCCGGCGCACACGGCCTCTTCTGCCTCGCTGCGGATACGCTCCAGCGCATTTTTCAATGCATCCGGTTTGCCCCCGGCATCAAAGGTCGTATCAATAACCGTCAGTTTCTCCTTCAGGAACGCGGCCATGGCTTCGGATTCGCCGTTGGTCACCACCGGGCTCTTCACCGCCAGCATCTGGCACTGTTCCCGGTCTTCATCAAGAATATTCCCAAGATTGCCGAGCCGCGTGTAAAGGCTCATGACCCGCCGCTCACGCAAAGAGTCGATCGGCGGGTTCGTCACCTGACTGAAATTCTGGCGGAAGAAGTGGTGCATTCCGCGGTATAGCCCGGACAGCACGGCCAAAGGCGTATCGTCGCCCATGGAGCCTAACGCCTCTTTGCCCTCGACAGCCATGGGTTTGAGGATCAGATCCATATCCTCAACCGTATGCGCCACAGCCACCTGCGCCCGGCGCAGATCTTCCTTGTCCAGCTCCGCCTTTTCCTGTCCGGCAGCCTCTTTCATAAGCTGCTCCAGCCACGTACCGTGCTCGACCCACTCTCCGTATGGTTTGGCCCCGGACAGTTTGCCCTTTATTTCACGGTCCTTGTAGAGCCTGCCTTCCACAAGATCGATAGCGATCATCTGGCCCGGCCCCATCCTGCCCTTTTCCACGAGCCGCGCTTCGTCAAGCGCCACCATCCCTGCCTCGGACCCCGCGACAATCATTCCGTCCTGCGTGATCGTGTAACGGAAAGGCCGCAGCCCGTTCCTGTCCATCCCGCCGATAATCCATCGCCCGTCCGTCGCGGCAATCGCCGCCGGTCCATCCCACGGCTCCACAACCGTATTACAATACATATAAAAATCGCGGTGGGCCTGCGGCATCGTCTTGTCGGTCAGATACGCTTCAGGCACCAGCATGGATTTCACCATCGGCGCATCGCGCCCGGCCCGGCACATAATCTCGAACACGCCGTCCAGCGCCGCGGAATCAGAACTTCCCTTCTGTACCACCGGCTTCAGATCACCCATATATTCTCCGAACACAGGATGGGCCATTTTCGCCTCATGAACCCTCATCCAGTTCAGGTTGCCGGAAAGCGTGTTGATCTCCCCGTTATGGGCCAGCATGCGAAAAGGTTGCGCCAGATGCCATGTCGGGAACGTGTTGGTGGAATAGCGCTGGTGGAAAATCGCAAAATTCGATTCAAACCGGTTATCGCATAAATCGGGATAAAACTTCGAAATCCCCTCGGCCAGGAACAGTCCCTTGTAAACGATGGAACGGCAGGACAGCGAGCAGATATAAAACCCCTGCACCTGCGCGGCCCGGATCGCATTTTCGATCTTGCGCCGGATAATATAAAGATCGCGCTCGAACGTTTCCTCATCCCGGCCGTTATTGCCGATCATGATCTGCCCGATTTCCGGGCGAGTCCTGTTGGCCTTGTCGCCGATAACCGAAATATCGACCGGCACCTGCCGCCAGCCATAGACCACATAGCCGAATTTCAGAATCTCGCTCTCGACAATCGCCCGCGCCTCTTCCTGCGCCTCCATGTCGGTGCGCGGCAGGAATGTCATGCCTACGCCGATTATATCTTTCTTCGCCCGGTGCCCGGCCCGAACCACATGCTCATGGAAAAATTCCTGCGGCACCTGCACCATAAGGCCCGCGCCGTCCCCGGTTTTGCCGTCCGCGTCAACCGCTCCGCGATGC
Source organism: uncultured Pseudobdellovibrionaceae bacterium (assembly GCA_964552285.1). Lineage (GTDB taxonomy): Bacteria > Pseudomonadota > Alphaproteobacteria > Micavibrionales > Micavibrionaceae > CAZKGT01. The sequence continues at coordinate 8,289 of CAZKGT010000076.1, forward strand.
CAGACATTCTCCAGCGCATTAATCGCCGCCCAGACGACATCTCGTCTGGGAACGCCATCAATCGCAGCCACAAACCCGACACCGCAGGCATCGTGCTCGTCTTCAGGGCGATACAAACCGAATTCTTCCATCATATTACTCCGCCGCCACGGCCTGTTCTTCGAGTTTTGCCTTCATGTAGCAGTGCATCGCCTCCGCCGCATCCCGTCCGTCCTTGATCGCCCAGACAACAAGAGAAGCGCCGCGCACGATATCACCGGCCGCAAACACGCCGTCAACACTCGTCATTTTGGTGTGGTAATCGGCAATTACAGTTCCCCAGGGCGTTGTCCGCAGTTCCGGGCAGCCGAACAGCACCGGCAGGTTCTCCGGCTCGAACCCGAGCGCCTTGATCACAAGATCGGCTTCAACCGTCTTGTCCCCGCCTTCCACCGGCACAGGCCTGCACCGTCCTGAGGCATCGGGCGCGCCGAGCTTCATCTGGCGCACCTTAACCCCGCTCACGGAAGCTTCGCCGACAATTTCCGCCGGCGAGGACAGCCAGACGAATTCCACGCCTTCCTCCTCGGCGTTCTGAACCTCGCGGGCCGATCCCGGCATATTGGCCTTGTCCCTGCGATACAGACATTTCACGGACTTCGCGCCCTGCCGCACCGCCGTGCGTACACAGTCCATCGCCGTATCACCGCCGCCAATCACGATCACGTTCTTGCCCTCGGCATTCAGCTTGCCGCTGTCATAGTCCGACACCGCATCACCAAAGCCCTTTTTATTGCTGGCCGTCAGATACTCCAGCGCCGGAACGACCCCCTCCAGCGCCGTCCCCTCAATCGTCAGGTTCCGCGCATTGTATACGCCGGTCGCAATGATCACACTGTCATGACGTTCGCGCAGTTCATTGAGGTCTTTCACGTCGTAACTGAGTTTAAATTCAACGCCCTGATCCTCAAGCAGTTCGGCGCGCCGCGCCACGACATATTTCTCGAGCTTGAAATTGGGAATACCGTAGACCAGCAGCCCGCCGACCCGGTCATAGCGATCATAAACCGTTACCTTGTAACCCTTGGCCCGCAGCACTTCCGCCGCCGCCAGGCCGCCCGGCCCCGCGCCGATCACACCCACGGACTGATCGCGCTCACGCATGGGCTTCCTCGGCTTGACCCAGCCCTTATCCCATGCCGTCTCGGTAATATATTTTTCGACCGAACCAATCGTTACCGTCCCGTGCCCGGATTGTTCAATAACACAACTCCCCTCGCACAGACGGTCCTGCGGGCAGATCCGGCCGCAAATTTCAGGGAACGTGTTGGTGGCCGAAGACATCTCGTAAGCCTCCTCCAGCCTCCCCTGCGCACTCAGACGCAGCCAGTCGGGAATATTGTTGTGCAGCGGACAGTGCACCTGACAGAAAGGCACGCCGCACTGCGCGCAGCGGTTCGCCTGCTCCGCGCCCTGCTGCGGATTGAATTCGGTATAAATTTCGTCAAAGTCGCGCCGCCGTTCTTCAGCGCTTCTCTTGTCGGGCATTTTCCGCCCGGTCTTCACAAAACCCTGCATACTGCCGGTCATCAGGCCTCCACAAGCGTTGGTCGATCACCGGCCCTTTCCCAAGGGGCCACATTTTAGGGGGACATGAGACAATACTGATAAAAAGGGATTATGGGTAGGAAAAAATGAAGAACTACGGTTTTCCTTTACTACATTCTTTACCGCGAAGGCGCGGGAACCTTCGCCACTTCGCCACTTCGCGCCTTCGCGGTTAAAACAAAACAGAGAATAAATACCTGATTTATTTAAACCTGCCTTAGATAGTGTAGTCACAAGATATTAGCCCAGAGGGCGATGCATCTGATCTGA
>CAZKGT010000077.1:0-10049 GCA_964552285.1 uncultured Pseudobdellovibrionaceae bacterium
CGCGGATATCCATGATATCAGCATCCCCGGGCGCGAACCGCGCAACGTTGTGGACGTGCGGATCGAAACGCCCGCCGGCGCGATCCGTTTTTTCAACACACATCTTGGTCTTGCCGCAAGGGAGCGAGGGGCGCAGGCGCTGAAAATCCTGCACCTTCTGGAGCGGGAAAGCGAAATGGATATGGTCTTCGCCGGCGACGTCAACGAATGGCGCCCGTACGCGCCGGTGATCCGCGCCCTCAACAACGCCCTGACGCCCGTGCCATGCGGCGCGACGTTTCCAACCCGCCTGCCAACGCTGCGGCTTGACCGGGTCTGGTGCAGGCCGTACGGGCTTGTTAAAAGTGCCAAAACGCTAAAAACGGCTGAAGCGCGCAGAGTTTCGGATCATTTGCCCGTCCTTGCCGAATTGCCGGAAAAACGGTAAGCCGCTTCTCTTTTTTGAGTTTTTTTCGTAACCGGCCGTAAGTTTTTATAGGATTGAAAAATGATGATCATCTCTGTTTTGCCCCTGTCCGCTCTGATCCTGGTATTTCTTATGGCGGCGGGCATTATCGCTTATGCAGGGACGAAGCTGGCCGGTGTGGCGGAGGGCGTTGCCGCCCGGACCGGATGGGGGCAGGCGATCGTCGGCGCCGTCTTTATCGGCATTTCCACGTCTCTGGCCGGTACGGTTCTGAGCTTGTACGCGGCCGGGCAGGGCCACGCTTCGTTGGCAATCAGCAATTCGGTCGGCGGCATCGCCGCGCAGACGGCCTTTCTGGCGATTGCCGATATGACCTACCGGAAGGTTAATCTGGAGCATGCCGCCGCCTCGCTGGAAAATCTCGCGCAAGGGGCACTGCTGATTATTTTGCTGGCGATTCCGCTTGTGGCCATGGCCGGGCCGGACTGGACGCTCTTTCATGTCCATCCCGCCTCTTTCGTGCTGGTTGCCACCTATATCGCGGTGTTGCGGGTCGTGGAAGCGACAAAGTCCGATCCGATGTGGCGCCCGCGCCGGACAAAGGAGACACAAATCGAAAAGGAGGAAAAACATCCGGATCGAAAGAAAGACAGAGCGCTCTTCGTGCGCTTTGCGATTCTGGCCGCAATTCTCGGGGTATCGGGCTATCTGCTGGCCGAGACCGCGATTGAACTTTCAGCGCGCACAAACCTGTCCGAAAGCGTTGTCGGCGGTTTTTTCACGTCCGTCACCACTTCACTGCCGGAACTGGTCATCACCCTGGCCGCCGTCCGGCGCGGCGCGCTTAATCTGGCGGTGGGCAATATTATCGGCGGCAACAGTTTCGACGTGCTGTTTCTGGCCGGATCCGACCTGTTTTACAGCAGCGGTTCGATTTACCATCAAATCGGCGGGGATCATATTCTGCTGATAGGCATGGCCGTCCTGATGACCGGGGTACTGATGCTCGGCATGCTGCGCCGGGAAAAAGCGGGTCCGGCCGGGATCGGTTTTGAAAGTATGGTCGTGCTGGGATTGTACGCCCTGCTCGCCGTTCTGATTGCCGCGTAAAAAAAGAGCCGCAGTTATGCAGCTCTTTTTAGGGGGAAGGGGAAAGCACGGGGGTTAGTTGCTGGCCGTGTCTTTGTTCCTTTTCATCTTGTCCCGGTTCAGGGCGGCGATGACACGGGCCTGGATTTCATGGTCTTCAAAGAAACCGACATCCAAAGGGCCATGCACCGTCACACGGTCGCCGGGATCGACCTGAAGAAAGCCGGTATCGTCCATCGGATTGAACGCCATGTTTCCTGTGTCGACCTGAATGTCACCATGCCCCATGCCGAGGATAAATTCGCGCCCCGATACGCTTTTCACCGTTCCGCTGGCCTGAAGCCACGTGCCGTCCGGGATGGTGACGGTGGCCGAGGTGATAACGTAATCAAGTTCCTCGTCCGCGTCGTTGGCGAAATAATAGGCCATGCGGTCCTGCACGTAGACGGTGCCGGCCTCAATGGTGCGGGCTTCGAACAGATCGTCGTCGATCCGGCCGTACACGGTGACCTTCTCGCCTTTTTTCAGGACTTCGGCCTCGTTATCGAACCAGTCCCAGTCGTCCATCTCGACCGTGATACGTCCGCCGTTATAATCGAGATAGAATACATCGCCGCTTACACCACTGACGGTGCCGGAAATCGTGACGGAATCGCGGTCTTCGTAGACCGAAAGATCGCGCGCCAGACCCGGCGCCGCGACTAGCGCAGAGCAACCGGCAATGGCTGTGGCAGTTAACAGGAATTTGCGTATATTCATAACGGATCTCCTTTTCGTTGCCGTTTGCGTTCATGCTCATACCAACGATGCGAGAAATAGGAAGTTCCGCTCAGGCGCGCCTTTTTTTATAGATACGATATTCGTCCGTTTCTTTCACCAGTTCTTCGTCCGCACCGCTGCGAGGCGTCGGCGAAAAAGCCAGGCTGTCGGCCAGCGCGGCACGAGCCTCGTGTGTGGCGCGGAGAAGAAGGTAAGGCCTGGCAATGTGAGGAATGGGAACGTCCCCGACAAACCGGGCGTCGAAAATCACCCGCCCGTAATTGAAAAACCGTCCGAACGCGCCGTGATCGACATGCTCGCTCTTGATCTCTTCCAGGTCGATTTCCTCGACGCGCACGAAGATGAGTCCGGTGCGCAACAGCAGTCTTTTGTCTGTCAGTCCCACTTTTGTCGTGGCGTATCCGATGAGATGATAGAGGAAAAACAGCACGCCCGTTCCGACAAGCGCCCACTTGAGAACGTTGCCGCGCGAATGAAATTGCACGCCGAGCGCCTCGCGCTCGTAAGGCGGGATGTTGGATTCCAGATAGCGCCAGATCAGACTATCCAGGCCTATTCCAAGCGAGAAAAACAATACGAACCAGCAAAAGCCGATCAGCAGAAAAAACCAGTGCATTCTTGCCACCATGATCATCTTTTCGTCACGGCCGCAGGCTTTTTCGATGAAGGATTTGTTTTTGGTGTTCCGGTTCGTCATAGAGATCCCTACGCTTCAAAAGTTTTACGGTTCCCCGGTGGAACCTGTTTCTCTTTTGTCCGTAGGAAACAGTATCTGCCTCAAATCTGGAGAAAGGAGATACCATGATGACCATCGTTAAAGACGCCATGAGCAAAAACGTCGAATTTCTGGAGCCGGACAACACGGTTTCCATCGCGGCGAAAATGATGCGGAACGCGGATTGCGGCGCCCTGCCCGTTGCCGAGAACGACCGGCTGGTCGGCATGATCACGGATCGTGACATCGTCGTGCGCTGTATCGCGGAGGACAAAGAGCCGCTTTTTGAAGAAGTCGGAAACTTCATGACGAAAAAAGTGCTTTATTGCTTCGATACCGACGCCATTGACGAAATTGCCGCCAATATGGCGCAAAACAAAATCCGCCGCCTTCCGGTCGTGAATCAGGATAAAAGACTGGTCGGGATTATTTCCCTGGGCGATCTTTCCCACACGCCGGAAGGCAAAGATATCTGTGGGCCTGTTATGGACAGGATTGCGGCATAAAGCTGAAAAGGAACAAAAAAGCCCGCTTTAAAAAGCGGGCTTTTTTATATGGCTGTCTTAATTCCTGATTTGCTCAGGATGTAAGAGCATTTCCGACTTCCTCGGACATCGAATGAGGCAACGGCCTTTCACTAACATTTATTGCTTTGTGCTTGCTGAAAAAATCCCTGGCTCTTGCAGTGTCATCCGGCGAGTTCGTCTCAATTGCCACCAGAACGTGCCCGCTTTCAAGTTTCTCGCGGTACAGGTCGACCTCATGTTCGGGAATACCAAGGCCGATTAATGCACCGAAAAACCCTCCGACTGCAGAGCCGGCGCCAAGACCTGCAAGCATGCCCAGAAAGGGGCCGGCGATAACGAGATTCAGCCCGCCGGCCGCGATAGTTCCCGCTCCCATCATTCCGGCCAGAACAGCCCCGGCCAGGCCGCCAACAACGCCGCCCGCCGCCACTCCTTCTGCTGCTTTTGTATGTTCGGTAATTCCAAGCCCTTTGCCGCGCGTTTCGTCCGTCATTGCGACCGAGATATCTTCGCGGCCGAAGCCGTTGTTAATCATATCTTCAACCGTCGCCGCGGCCGCTTCCGCCGTTTCAAAAAGGCCGGTGACGACATAGTCTGTATTCATATAGGTTTCTGACTGCGGGGGATAATAAACCATTATGCTCTCCTTTCTTCCGTTTGATGGCCCACATTGACAATCTCCAGAATGCGGGCGCTTTCTTCCAACTCATGCAGCGTATTGTCGTTCATGGCGTCTATATCCCGCCCCTGCGCATAGATGAGAAGCAGTCTTCTCTCGTACCAGCGTCGAACGACCGTTTTCTTGCCTTTCAGGGGAAGGCCCGTGTCGTTCAGGATATTGAGCGGCCTGCGGAATCGTTTGCAGTAGTTGAAAACCTTGCGGTTACAACGATCGATATCCGTCTCCCGGTGGTTGCCGTAAATGTCCGTTTCCATAGGCGTCTCCTTTCGCTTTTGGGCTATTATCCAACCCTACGCATGAATATCCCGTCGGTTCCGTGGAACTTTTATTTTTTCGGTCCGTAGGCGTGTATGTACGGCGTGAGCCGGATAAAAAAGGAGGTTGTCATGCTGATCGCTAATATGCCGGAACTGCGGGAAAGCGGCCCCGTGCTGACCATGGGCCGGGACGAGAGCGTTCAGGCCGCTCTTTACGCCATGGCCGGGTCGGACAAGGGCGCCGTGCTTGTGACGGACGGCAATGCGAAAATCGAGGGCATTTTCACCGAGCGTGACGTGCTGCGGCGCATAGCCGCGCCGGGGGTCGACGCCACCGCGCTCAGGCTGGAAGACGTGATGACGCCGGATGTGGAAACCGCCCGCACCGATGAGCAGGTTGTCGCCGCTATCGGCCGTAGCGATCAAAACAGGTTCCGCCACCTGCCGGTTGTCGATGAGGAGGGAATTCTCGCCGGCATGCTGACGGAGCGCGCCTTTTCCGCCTACACCTTTCCCGAGGCGGCTCACCGTGTGGCGGAAGCCTCGAAGGCCTCGGTGTCGGCCCGCTACCAGCCGTTCACGATCTTGCTTGCGTTGCTTATTTACACGGTTCTGATTGTTTCGGCGGTTGCTTACTGGATTTAACAGGAAGGACAAACCATATATGCCGTACAGCAAACTGAACGAGCTGCCCAAAGGCGTGCAGGAGAATCTGCCGCATCACGCGCAGGAAATCTACCGGGCCGCCTTCAACGCCGCTTGGGAACAATATAAATATCCCGAAGACCGGCGCGGACACGACGACCGGGAAACGGTGGCGCACAAGGTCGCCTGGGCGGCGGTGAAGGACAAGTACGAACGGCAGAAGAACGGCAACTGGACGGAAAAGAAAGGATAGGGACATCATGAGCGTTGCAGGCGGAGAACAGATCAAGGAAGCGGAATCACGCATCAGTATGACGGAAGCCATCCAGTCCGCCATGTCGGGTAGTGGATCGGGACATTCTTATGAAGACGACCGCGTTGAAGTCGGCCTGATTGCCACCTGGCAGGATGAAGACGGGATCTATCACGCTCGCGCGCGGGTTGTGCATTTCAAGAATGAAGAGCTGGAAAAGGAAAAAGAGGATTTTCTTTTTCATTACGTACATCAGCATGAAGGCTGTACCGTTGATGCGCTGAAAGAAGCTCAGGAAACAGAGCAGATAATGAAAGACATAACCGGCGCGTCCGTTCTGGAGGAATACGCGCGGGGAGAAACCGAAACGCAGACGGACGACCGGGAAACGCCTGACCTGAAAGGGGCAGAGGACGCTGCGCCGCTTGAAAAAGATTTCGAGGAAGCAGAGTATCCCGGCATCGCCGCGATGGATGATATGAAGGAAAAAGTCACCGAAGTCAGAAAGCGCCACTTTGAGCAGGAAAAAGATTCTACTATTGAGTCCCCGCATCCCGAAGAGGCGGAAGACGGAAAAGCGTCCTGAGAAAACCGCATGAAGACAGTTTTTTTCGAAGTCGAGCAATGGGAGCGCGAAGCGCTTGAAGCCGCGATGGGCGGCGGAAAGACGGCAGCGACGGCGGATCAGTTAAAGCAGGAGCAGGCGGCGCAATACGCGGATGCGGAAATCATCTCTTGTTTCATCTATTCAGACCTCAATGCCGCAGCGCTGGAGAAAATGCCGGCTCTGAAAATGATCGCCCTGCGCTGCACGGGCTACGATCATGTGGATATGGAGTATTGCAACAGCAAAGGCATCGCTGTCGCCAACGTGCCTGCTTACGGTGTGCATACGGTGGCTGAGCATGTTTTCGCGCTTTTGCTGGGGCTGAGCCGCCATCTTCCTGAGACATCCCGCCGGACGCGGAACGGGGATTTTTCCCTGAACGGGCTCGCCGGGTTCGATCTTTTTGGCAAGACCATGGGCATTGTCGGCACGGGTTCCATCGGGCTGCAGACCGCCCGCATCGCGCGGGGGTTCGGCATGGCAGTGCTCGCCAGCGATCCTTATCCGAAGGAAGACATGGCCGCACAGATCGGGTTTGCATACGCACCCATGAAAGAGCTTTTGAAACAATCGGACGTGATCTCTCTACATGTTCCGTCCACGCCGGAAACCCGGAATCTTCTCTCGGAAAAAGAATTCGATACGATGAAGCCGGGTGTAACCGTCATTAACACGGCAAGGGGCGATCTTATCGACGTCAAGGCGCTGCTTCGGGCGCTTTCATCAGGCAAGGTCAGGGCGGCCGGACTCGATGTCCTGCCGGAGGAGCCGACGGTCCGGGAAGAGGCGCAACTTCTCCATACCATTTTCACCAGGAAGCACGATCTGGAAACCCTTCTGATTGACCATGCCCTGCTGCGCCATAAAAACGTAATCGTCACGCCCCACAGCGCCTTTTACACGCGCGAAGCCATGGACAAGATTATTGAGACAACGGCCCGCAACATCAGGGCCTTTCTGGACGGTTCGCCCGAAAATATCGTCAACCATCCTCAGACGGCTTCTTCCGGATAGCCCGCGACAATTGCGGTGAGTGGATCATCCAATAACACCATCTTGCTTCAATGTTCCGGCCTTTCGTGCTCCCACCAGCCCTGCAGCCTCTCTTTTTGCCGGATCAGTCCGTCAATCCGTTTGCGGATATCCGGGAAACACATCGCCGCCATTAAAATTTCGTTGGCCCTCCGGCCGGATAATTCGCCATCGACAAGGGCCTGCATCTCCTCGTCTGTTATGGTTTCCTTTTTGCTCATCATCAGAAAACTCCCTGTGCATTGAACAGTCATACGCACAGGGAGTTTAAAAGTTCCGGAAAAGCTAATATGCCAGGATCACCCGTCCATCAGCGCCTCAAGCTGCTCGCGCGCCCGCGCCAGACGCGAACGCACCGTGCCGACCGGCACGTCCAGTATCTCCGCTGCGCGTTTGTAGGACAGGTCCTTGACGCAGACCAGAATGAGAGCGGTGCGGTGTTCGTCGGAGAGTTGTTTCATCGCCGCGCCGGTGGCCTTCAGTTCCGCTATCCTTTGCTGGCGCGGCGGCATATTCTGTTTGTCGAGATAAGGTTCGGGATCGTACTGGGTTTCGAATTTCACCCGGCGGCGGTAATCGCTGACGAACAGATTGTACATCATCTTGCTGGTCCAGCTGAACAGATTACCGTCCTCATGAAACATTTCTCTTTTTTCCAGCGCCCTCAGAGCTGTGGCCTGAGTCAGGTCGTCGGCTTCCTCGGGGGACCGGCACAGTCTTGAGGCGAATTTGCGCAGCCGGGGCATTTCATGAACGAGTTCCTGATTGCGAAACATAGTGAAGCCTCCTTTCGTGTTCGGGGTGTAATTTGACCCTATCAGGGATTCGAAACAATCGTTTGACAGCATCATCACGGTTGTGAAACAGTGTGTTACGGTTTTGTGACAGCCTTATATTTCAATAAGTTATAAGAGGATTATTTTTGTACTTTTTTGACAGGAAAGACGAATAAGATGAAAACCGGCAAGGAAACCATTCTGGCCGTTGATAACGACCCCGCCGTTCAGGAAGGCGTCCGCCGGAATCTTGAAAAACAGGGCTATAGGGTCGTGCAGGCGGCGGGAACCGATGCGTGCCTGCGTATGCTCGAAAGCGATGAGCATATCGACCTGATCCTCATGGATCTGGAGTTGCCGGGCGAAGACGGAATGCCGCTGATAAGCCGGATTCGCAATCTGACAAACGTGCCCATCCTTGTCGTGAGCGGCAAAAAGGAGACGACGGCCAAGGTGGTCGGGTTGGAGCTTGGCGCGGACGATTATATCGAAAAGCCGTTCGACCGGACGGAACTGCTCGCCCGGATCAAGGCGGCGCTGCGCCGTCACAAGGAAATCCCCGAGACGCTGTCGCCGCTTCAGGACGCTCCGGTGACAATCCCCCGCAGGAAACGATATGTGTTCAACGACTGGCGGCTCGATCCGGCGAAATTCGAACTGTATGCGCCGGACGGCACGCCGGTTGCGCTGACAGTGGGAGAATTTACGCTGCTGCATGTCTTCGTTCAGGCCCCGCAGCAGGTCCTGAGCCGCGAAAAACTGTTCGAGCTGACCCGCGGGGAAGATTACGAGTCTTACGACCGGGCCGTCGACACGCAAATCGCCCGCCTGCGCAAAAAGTTGAAGGATGATGCAGAGCAGCCAAAAATGATTAAAACTGTCCGCGGTGTCGGTTATATGTTTGGTGCCGACGTTAAAATTGTTGATGCATAAAAAAAACCGCCCGTGAAGGGCGGCTTGAGTGACTGGCAGGGGAACCATGGGGTATTAGAATTTATGCGGCGGCTTGCACCTCATGCTTCAACGTCTTCATGTAATCATGCGTGACCACGAGCGTATCCATCTGATTGGAAAGGGCCAGCCGCAATTCCGGATCAATAGGCTTTTCCAGCGCATCAGAAAACTCTCTTAGCGCCTTGTCTTCTGCCTCCTCCAGTTGTTCGACAAGCGCTCTGTCCGTGTCCGGTGAGATTTTGGCCAGCAATTCTCCGAAGAACTGCACGGTATCGCCGGTCAGTGTGCTTTTCTGGCTGGGTTCCTCACCCAGCGCCTGCACCATGCTGGACAGGTTTAAAACGATATCGCCTCGGATTTTCGCCATATCGCGGAAAATGCCCTCGATAATCGGGTCTTTCACCTGGTCTGCCGCGCTTTCGTAAAACGTTCTGGCATCGGTGTTGACTTCTATCAGGCGGTTGATGATATCGCTTTGTGCGCTCATAATTTGCACTCCTTTCTTTTTGGCTGTCTGTAACTGTTCCTACCGATGTCGCATGATGAAGTTCCATCGGGGCGCAGAAAAATTATTTCCGGACGGCCTCCGGAAAGGTTTCGAGCAGAGTATCGATAATGTCCGCCAGTCTGGCACGCGCTTCAAAAAACGCGCTTGGGTCCGGCTCCTGTACCGGTTCCGCTGCGGGGCTCTCAGTTCCGATGTCCATGCATTCACGGCCCGTAACCTTCAGCTTGTCCCGAACGGTTTCGAGCCGGGTCCGCGCATCCTCTTTCAAACGCTGCCCGGCCTCGCAATCGCCTTCATAAACGCACTCAATCCACTCCAGAACCTTCCTGAGATCTTCGCAGATTTCGGCTTCCTCGCATTCTTCTCTGTACTGAAAGACAAAGCCCCGCAGTTCGAGAAGCAATGAATCCATTTCGCTGCCCTGTCCGTACCGTCTTTCATAGTCCGACATTGTTGTCTTCCTCCTTTTGCTTTCCTACGCTTCGAACGAAAGAAAGTTCCGTCGGCAGCGGAACCTCTGCCGGTCTGAAACGTAGGAAAATTAAGAACCATGACAGTGCGAACAGGAAAAATTGACCATCCAAACCCGCTGGAAAAGCATGTCGAGCGGCTGGTTTCGCCTTTTGAAAAATTTGCGCACAGCCAGGTTTCGACCGGTATTTTTCTGATTTTGGCGGCTCTTGCCGCGATGTTGATCACCAATTCGCCGTGGCATGAATATTTTTACGTGCTGAAAGACATGCAGCTCGGCATTCATCTTGATGAATGGCGGCTGCAGATGCCTTTGATCAAATGGGTCAACGACGCGCTTATGGCGA
>CAZKGT010000078.1:0-5194 GCA_964552285.1 uncultured Pseudobdellovibrionaceae bacterium
CGCGAAGGCGGCCGCACCGTCGGCGCCGGCGTTGTGGCAAAGATTGTTGAGTAAGGAGTTAACTGATGCAACCAAGGACTTTGCAAGGCAGGCGGCTACGTCTTATCGAATTGGCAAAAGATCCGAATGTAAAAGGATCTTTGTCCGCCTTGCAACGGAGCTACGCTGATCCTGGTGCTGTTGAAGACGCAAGAAAAGAACTGGAATTTATCCTTTCGGAGGCTTTGTCTGCCGGAGGTAAAAGTGAAAGGAGTTCTTCTCATATGGCGCATGCGCTCGGAAATTTCGCTTTCAGGACGATAGCGGAAAACAGGCAAAAGGAATCGGCTTCTTTGGTTGGGAACAGAATATAGGAAGATAAAAGAGCAATGGACACACAAACGATACGCATAACGCTGAAGGCTTTCGATCACCGTATTCTGGATACGGCGACGGCGGAGATTGTGAATACGGCCAGGCGCACCGGGGCCGGTGTGTGCGGTCCGGTGCCTTTGCCGACGCGCATCGAAAAATTCACGGTTCTGCGGAGTCCGCATATCGACAAGAAATCGCAAGAGCAGTTCGAAATGCGGACCCATAAGCGCCTGATCGACATTGTCGACCCGACGCCGCAGACGATTGATGCTTTGATGAAACTCGATCTGGCCGCCGGTGTGGATGTGTCGATCAAAATTGGCGGGCTGGCTGCGGCTGCCTAGTGATGAGTGGAGAGTGGTGAGTGATTTTTTGGTAAGGGCGGTTAAAACTCGCCACTCTACACTGACCACTCTCCACTGTTGAACGGAGTGAAAGAAATGAGAACGGGACTGATTGCACGCAAAGAGGGAATGACCCGGATCTTCGGTGAAGACGGGATCCACGTTCCTGTAACCGTGCTCAAAGTAGACGGATGCCAGGTTGTAGATATCCGCTCTGAGGAAAGGGACGGCTACACCGCCCTTCAGCTCGGCGCGGGTAAGGCAAAGGTCAAGCGCACCGCCAAGGCGCAGCGCGGCCACTTCGCCAAAGCCAAAGTCGAGCCGAAGAAAAAAATGGCTGAATTCCGGGTCGATCCGGAAAACGTTGTCGAGATTGGCGCACAGATCGGCCCGAACCACTTCGTGCCGGGACAATTCGTTGATGTGCAGGGCACCTCGATCGGTAAGGGCTTTGCCGGCGCCATGAAGCGTCACAACTTTGGCGGCCTGCGTGCCAGCCACGGCGTGTCCATCTCGCACCGCTCGCACGGCTCCACCGGTCAGTGTCAGGACCCCGGTAAGGTGTTCAAGGGCAAGAAAATGGCCGGCCACATGGGTGACGGAACGGTGACGACGCAGAATTTGCAGGTTGTTGCCATCGACGAGGAAATGGGCCTGATCCTGGTAAAGGGCGCCGTCCCCGGTTCCGATGACGGCTGGGTTCTGGTGCGTGACGCTGTGAAAAAGCCGGCGCCGGAAGGCGTGCCGCTGCCGGCTGGTCTGATCGAAACGCCGGAAGCTGCTCCGGAACAGGATGCTGCCCCGGAAGTTAAGGATGAAGCTCAAGAAGTGACAGAAGCGCCGGCTGAAGAAGAAGTGAAAGCCGAAGAGGCAGCCCCTGCAGAAGAAGCTGTTGAAGCACCGGCTGAAGAAACCAAAGCTGAGGAAGCTGCCGAAGAGGCACCGGCTGAAGCTGAAGAAGAGAAAAAAGAAGAGTAGGACGTGAACGATGAAAGTCGCGGTCAAAAGCATTGAAAACAAGGATGTCGGCGAGATCACACTCGACGATGCGATCTTTGGCGTGGAAGTGCGCGAGCACATCCTGCACCGCATGGTGAACTACCAGCTCGCCAAGCGCCGTGCCGGAACCCACAAGACCAAGCAGCGCGCGGAAGTCGCCGGCAATTCCCAGAAGCCCTGGAAGCAAAAGGGTACGGGCCGCGCACGTGCCGGTGACCTGCGTCGTCCGCAGGACCGCGGCGGGGCGACCTGTTTCGGTCCCGTTGTCCGCAGCCATGCGATTGACCTGCCGAAGAAGGTCCGCAAGCTGGCCCTTAAAACGGCCCTGTCGCTGAAAGCCAAAGAAGGCAAGCTGATCGTTCTCGACGAAGCAAAAGCCAAGAGCCACAGGACAAAGCCAATGGCTGCAAGCCTTGGCAAGTTTGATCTGGCTTCCGCCCTGATCGTTTCCGGTCAGGAAGTTGATGCGAATTTCGCACGCGCCACGGCCAACCTGCCGCGGATTGATGTGCTTCCCTCACAAGGGGCGAATGTCTATGACATCCTGCGCCGCGATACGCTGGTGCTGACCAAGGATGCGGTGAATGATTTGACGGAGAGGCTGAAGGGATAGTTTTGAGAGGCGAGTAGGCGAGTAAATGAGTAACTCGCCCACACTAAAACAACTCGGCCACTCACCACTTAGGAGTGAAACGATAATGGCAAAGGCAAAAAAAGCAGATACGGCTGAATGGATGTACGAAGTCATTCGTGCGCCGCATGTCACGGAGAAGGCAACGCTTGGCTCACAATACAGTCAGGTCACCTTCAAGGTTGCCGACTGGGCAACCAAGCCGCAGGTAAAGCAGGCAGTTGAAGCACTGTTTGACGTGAAGGTGAAGCGTGTCAACACGATCAACCAGAACGGCAAAACCAAGCGCTTCAAGGGCACGATTGGCCGCCGTCCTGACATGAAGAAAGCGATTGTTACGCTTGAAGAAGGCCAGACGATTGACGTTGGCACAGGTATTTAAAGTTAAGGAAGAAGACCAATGGCACTGAAAAAATTCAACCCGACTTCCGCAGGACGCCGCCAACTGGTGCAGGTAGAGCGTGATGGTCTGTGGAAAGGAAAGCCGGAAAAGGCGCTGACTGAAGGTCTGACCAAGTCCGGCGGGCGCAACAATCACGGCCGGATCACCGCACGCCATATCGGCGGCGGCCACAAGCGCAAGTACCGCGTCATTGACTGGAAGCGCAACAAGGTTGGCGTTCCGGGCACGGTTGAGCGTCTGGAATACGATCCGAACCGCACGGCTTTCATCGCGCTGGTAAAATACGAAGACGGTGAAAAGCGTTACATTATCGCACCGCAGCGCCTGCAGGCCGGTGACAAGATCATGGCCGGTGAAAATGCAGACATCAAGCCGGGCAACGCCCTGCCGCTGAAAAACATGCCGGTCGGTACGATCATTCACAATGTTGAACTGAAGCCCGGTAAAGGCGGCCAGATGGTCCGCGCCGCCGGTGCCTATGCCCAGCTGGTTGGCCGTGATCAGGGTTACGCCCAGATCAAGCTGACTTCCGGCGAGCTTCGCATCGTGCGTCAGGAATGCATTGCCACGGTTGGTGCGGTCTCCAATCCGGAGCACCTCAACACCAATGACGGCAAGGCAGGCCGCACCCGCTGGAAGGGCCGCCGCCCGTCCGTTCGCGGTGTGGCCATGAACCCGGTCGATCACCCGCTTGGTGGCGGTGAAGGAAAGTCCGCCGGTGGCCGTCATCCCTGTACGCCTTGGGGCAAGCCGACGATGGGTTACCGCACCCGCAGCAACAAGGCCACGGATAAATTTATTGTTCGCAGAAGGAAGAAGTAAGCGATGACACGTAGCGTTTGGAAAGGTCCGTTTGTAGAAAGAAGCCTGCTGAAAAAGGTAGAGGCAGTGCGCGCGTCGGGCCGCAAGGAAGTGATCAAGACATGGTCGCGCCGTTCGACCATTTTGCCGAACATGGTGGGCGTCACCTTCGGCGTTTACAACGGCAAGAAGTTTATTCCGGTCCTGGTTACCGACCAGATGATCGGCCACAAACTGGGTGAATTTGCACCGACCCGTACCTATCACGGGCACGGCGCCGATAAGAAAGCGAAAAAGGGATAAGCTATGGGACAGGCTGCAAACAAGAGCAGAACAAGCGAGGGTGAGGCGCGCGCGTATAGCAAGTACCTGCGCACGAGCCCGCAGAAGCTGAACGTGGTGGCACAGATGATCCGCGGCCAGAATGCCGGCAAGGCACTGACCGATCTGGACTTTTGCCCGCGCCGCATCGCGCAGGACGTGAAAAAACTCCTGCAGTCTGCCGTGGCGAACGCCGAGAACAATCACGGTCTGGATGTTGACCGTCTGGTGGTGGCGCAGGCCACTGTGGGTAAAACGATCAAGATGCGCCGCTTCAAGGCCCGTGCCCGCGGCCGTGCATCTCGCATCGAAAAGAATTTCAGCAATCTGACGATTGTTGTCCGGGAAAGCGAAGCATAAGGAGCTTTTAGAAGTATGGGACACAAAGTTAATCCAATCGGGATCCGCGTCGGGATCAATCGCACCTGGGACTCGCGCTGGTATTCGGGGCGTGATTATGCCGGCAAGCTGGTTGATGACCTGAAGCTGCGCCAGTATATCCACGAGCGCCTGAAGGCCGCCGGGATCAGCAAGGTTGTGATCGAGCGCGCCGCCAAGAGCACCCGCGTGACGGTTTACACGGCCCGCCCCGGTGTCATCATTGGCAAGAAAGGCGCCGATATTGAAAAATTGCGTCAGGATCTGTCCCGCCGCGCCGGTGGCGAGGTATCGCTGAACATTGTTGAAATTCGCAAGCCCGAGATTGACGCCCAGCTTGTTGCCGAAGGCATCGCTCAGCAACTCGAGCGCCGCGTGTCTTTCCGCCGTGCCATGAAGCGCGGTGTGCAGTCCGCAATGCGCCTTGGTGCAAAAGGTATCCGGGTGAATGTTTCCGGCCGTCTGGGTGGCGCTGATATCGCCCGTACGGAATGGTACCGCGAAGGCCGCGTGCCTTTGCACACGTTGCGCGCCGATCTTAAGTACGGTTTTGCCGAAGGTCTGACGACCTACGGGATTATTGGCGTGAAGGTCTGGATCTATAAGGGCGATATCATGGGTCACGATCCGATGGCCCGCGACAAGCGCATGCAGGAAGCGCAAGGAGGAATGCCGCGTCAGTAAAACGTAGGTGATTTGACGGAATATAATTGAAGAATCACCCATTTTCTGATATAAGGCGCGCTCCTTAAAGAGAGCAAAAACGAAAGATTGAGAACTGGTAACAGGAAACGGAAATGTTAAGTCCGAAGAAAACAAAATACAGGAAGCAACATAAGGGCCGCATTCACGGTAATGCCAAAGGCGGCACGACCTTGAGCTTCGGGGCGTTTGGTCTGAAGGCCTTGACGCCGGAGCGTGTGACCGCGCCGGACAGTGCCGGCGCGCCGGATAGCGCCAACG
>CAZKGT010000078.1:5204-10029 GCA_964552285.1 uncultured Pseudobdellovibrionaceae bacterium
AAACGAAATTCAGGAAGCAGCATAAGGGCCGCATTCATGGCAATGCCAAGGGTGGCACGGCGCTGAACTTTGGTGCTTACGGCCTGAAAGCCACAAGCCCGAACCGGATTACGGCCCGTCAGATCGAGGCGGCCCGCCGTGCGATCCAGCGTAAGGTGAAAAGGCAGGGCAAGCTCTGGATCCGTGTTTTCCCGGATGTGCCCGTTTCCAAGAAACCTCTCGAGGTTCGTCAGGGTAAAGGGAAGGGCTCGGTTGAGTACTGGGCCTGCCGGGTAAAGCCGGGCCGGATCATGTTTGAGATGGACGGCGTGCCGCGTGAGCTGGCCCAGGAGGCTTTTGCGCTGGCTGCTGAAAAATTGCCCGTAAATACGAAGTTTATCACCCGCGTGGGTGAGGGAGCATAGATGGAGCAGGCGAGTGGGATGAGTAATCGAGTGGACGAGTAAATTTGAACGCGTATCACTCGCCCACTAAAACACTCGCAAACTAGAAAGCGAAGCGAACGATGAAGGCCGAAGATTTGAAAACCAAAACCGCCGATGAGCTGAAACAGCTTCTGCTGGAACAGCGCAAGGCACTGTTTAACCTGCGCTTCCAAAGAGCAGGCAGTCAGCTTGAAAACACGTCCGAGATCCGCAAGAGCCGCCGCGCGGTTGCTAGGATCAAGACATTCCTGACGGCGCTTCGCCGCGAGGAAAACAAGGCTGCCTAAGGGAAAGAGGAGTAGAACGATATGCCACGCCGCATACTGGAAGGAAACGTTGTCAGCGACAAGATGGATAAGACCGTAACGGTTCTTGTCGAGCGTCGTTTCATGCATCCGATGTACAAGAAATACGTGAAGCGCACCGACAAGTACGCAGCGCACGACGAAACCAATTCTTTCAAGGTTGGCGACCGCGTGCAGATCGAGGAGTGCCGCCCGATTTCCAAGCGCAAGACGTGGAAGGTAATCACGGGCGCGGAAGCTGCGCCGTCACCTGAAAAGGTCAAGGCAGCACCGAAAAAGGAAGAAAAAACAGAAGCGCCGGAGGAAGAAGCCAAAAAGGCTGAACCCAAGGAAGAAAAGAAAGATACCAAGGCCAAGAAGGCTCCTGCCAAGAAAACGGAAGCCAAAAAGCCTGCGGCTAAAAAGACAACGAAGAAGGACGCCGACAAATGATCCAGATGCAGTCACAAATGGAAGTGGCCGATAATTCCGGTGCCCGCAAGGTGCAGTGCGTCAAGGTTCTTGGCGGCTCTCACCGGCGCACGGCCAATATCGGCGATATTGTTGTCGTATCGGTGAAGGAAGCCATTCCGCGCGGTCGCGTGAAAAAAGGTGATGTGCGCCGCGCCGTGATCGTGCGCAGCCGCCACGGCCTGAAGCGCCGTTACGGTGAAAAGATCCGTTTCGACACCAATGCCTGCGTGCTGATCAACAACGCCGGCGAGCCGGTTGGAACCCGTATTTTCGGTCCCGTGACCCGCGAATTGCGCGCCAAGGGCTACATGAAAATTATCTCTCTGGCTGCGGAGGTGCTCTAACGATGGCCCAGGAAAGTGCAAAGGCGAAAATGAAAATTAAAAAGGGCGACAAGGTCGTCGTGATCTCCGGTAAGGACAAGGGCGCCACAGGCGAGGTTCTGAAGGTGATTCCGTCCGAGCGCCGCGTGATCGTCCAGGGCGTCAACATGGTCAAGCGCCACCAGCGCCCGACCCAGATGTCCGCCGGCGGGATTCAGAACAAGGAAGCCGCGATCCACGTTTCAAACGTGGCGCTGGCCGACCCGAAGACAGGTAAAGCCACACGCGTTGGCTATACGACATTGAAAGACGGAAAGAAGGTCCGCGTGGCCAAGAAGTCCGGCGAAACGGTTGAATAGGTATTTGAACCACAGATAAACACAGATTAGCGCAGATAAACAGGAATATAAAAAATAGAATCCGTGTATATCCGTGTTGATCTGTGGTTAGAAAAAGAAAACAGGAAATAAAACGATGAAACCGCGTTTTAAAGAAAGATATGAGAACGAGATCGTTCCGGCACTAAAGGAAAAGTACGGGCTGGATAACCCGCACCAGATTCCGAAGCTGGAAAAAATCGTCATCAATATGGGCTGTGGCGACGCCACCCAGGACCGCAAAGTGGTCGATGCCGCTGCCAATGATCTGGCACAGATCGCAGGGCAGAAGCCGGTCATCACCCGCGCCCGCAAGTCGAACGCATCCTTCAAACTGCGTGAAGGTATGGCGATCGGCTGCAAGGTAACGCTGCGCGGTGCCCGTATGTACGAATTTCTGGATCGTCTGGTGACGATTGCCCTGCCGCGCGTGCGTGACTTCCGCGGCATCAACGGCAAGAGCTTTGACGGCAACGGAAACTACGCCATGGGCGTTACGGAACACATCGTGTTCCCGGAAATTGACTACGACAAGGTCGACCAGGTGCGCGGGATGGACATCATCATCTGCACCTCGACCAGCAATGATGAACAAGCAAAGGAACTGCTGAAGGGTTTTAATATGCCCTTTAAGAACTGACACCCCCCGGGTGTCATCCCGGCGAAAGCCTGGAACCAGTGACGAAAGAAAGAGGAACGTAAAGAATGGCTAAAGCTGCAATGGTTGAAAGGGATAAAAAGCGCCGCAAGCTTTCGAAATCGAAAGCAGGCAAGCGCGCTGCCCTGAAAGAAATTATCCGGAACCGTGATCTGCCGGTGGAAGAGCGTTTTCAGGCTGTCCTGACGCTTTCCGAAATGCCGCGCAATTCCTCGAAAACCCGGGTACGCAACCGTTGCGCTTTGACAGGTCGTCCGCGTGCATACTACCGCCGCTTTGATCTGTCCCGTATTGCATTAAGAGAACTGGCGTCCCGCGGCGAACTGCCGGGTGTGACGAAGTCGAGCTGGTAAGGAGAACGATAACCATGTCGATGAGCGATCCATTGGGAGATATGCTGACCCGGATCAGAAACGGGCAACACGCAAGCAAGGGCTCGATCCTGTGTCCGTCTTCGCGTCTGCGCGTCCGTGTTCTGGACGTCCTGAAGGGCGAAGGTTTTATCCGGGGCTATAAGGAAGATAAAGACGAGCGCGGCCTGCCGGTCGTTCGCATTGATCTGAAATACGATCAGGGCCGTCCTGTGATTCGCGAACTGAAGCGCGTTTCCACGCCGGGCCGCCGGGTCTATTCGAAAGTCGGTGATATGCCGCGTATCCGTAACGGTCTTGGCGTTGCCATCGTCTCGACGCCCAAAGGCGTCCTGTCCGATGCCCGGGCCCGTGAGGAAAATGTCGGCGGCGAAGTTTTGTGCCAGGTATTCTAGAAGCGAGAAGAGAGAAGCGAGATGTCGCGTATTGGTAAAAACCCGGTTCCCCTGCCAGACGGCGTTGAAGTCAGCGTCGAAGGCCAGAAGGTGAGCGCAAAAGGAAAGCTCGGCCAGCTTGAACTGGTCGTGCATGACGAAGTGTCCGTGACGATGGAAGAGATCGACGGCGCCAAAGTCGTTCGTCTGGCCGCGCGCACGAATAGCCGCCTGTCGAAAACGCTGTGGCCGACCACGCGCACGCTGGTCAGCAACATGGTTGAAGGCGTCAGCGAGGGTTACAAAAAGACCCTGGAAATTCAGGGTGTCGGTTATCGTGCCAACCTGCAGGGCCAGACGCTGGTTTTGTCGCTGGGTTACAGCCACGAAATCCGCTATCCGGTGCCGCAGGACATCAAGGTAGAGGTCGAAGGCACCAACAAGATCACCGTCAGCGGCATCGACAAACAAAAAGTCGGTCAGATCGCCGCCGAGATCCGTGAATTCCGCAAGCCTGAGCCATACAAAGGCAAGGGCGTGCGCTATGAAGGCGAATATATCCTGCGTAAGGAGGGTAAGAAGAAATAATGGCTAAGGCTCTGACATCAAAACAACGCCGGACGTTCCGTACGCGCAACAAGCTGCGCGGCGTGAATATTCTGCGCAACCCGAACCGGCCGGTCCGCCCGCGCCTGTCCGTGTTCCGCTCCGGCAAGCAGATTTATGCGCAGGTCATCGACGACGTGAAGGGCGTAACGGTTGCCGCTGCTTCGACGCTGGAAAAAGACCTGAAGCTGAAAACCGGTGCGAACCTTGAAGCGGCCACGGCCATCGGAAAGCTGGTTGCCGAGCGCGCCAAGAAGGCCGGCGTCACGCAAGTGCAGTTCGACCGCGGCAGCTATCTGTATCATGGCCGGGTCAAGGCCCTGGCTGACGGCGCCCGCGAAGGCGGGCTGGAGTTTTAGGATGTAAGGTTATTTGCTACAGAGATCGCAGAGATCACAGAGAGATTATATATAAGACTCTGCGCCCTCTGTGATCTCTGTAGCGAAAAAATGAAAAGGGTAAAAAATGGCAAGAGCTGCTGAAAAACAAAGAGATAACAGAGATCGTGAGCGCGAAGAGCCGGAACTGGTCGAGCGCCTCGTAGGCATCAACCGCGTGGCCAAAGTGGTCAAGGGTGGCCGCCGCTTCGGTTTTGCCGCCCTGATGGTGGTTGGCGACGGCCGCGGCCGCGTCGGTGCCGGTCACGGCAAGGCCCGTGAGGTTCCCGAAGCCATCCGCAAGGCAACCGATCAGGCAAAACGCAATATGATCCGCGTGCCCCTGCGCGAAGGCCGCACGCTGCACCACGACATCAAGGGCCGTTTCGGCGCAGGTCTGGTGAATTTGCGCGCCGCGCCTGCCGGTACCGGTATTATCGCAGGCGGTCCGATGCGCGCCATTTTCGAAGCGCTCGGCGTTCAGGACGTTGTCGCCAAGGCCATCGGGTCCAACAACCCGTACAACATGGTCAACGCAACGCTCGAAGCCCTGCAG
>CAZKGT010000079.1:0-9846 GCA_964552285.1 uncultured Pseudobdellovibrionaceae bacterium
TGATGCCGACCGTGGCACCGCTGGTCAGGGTGATCCCGGTGCCCGGCGTGGCGATGGGAATGTACAACCTCGATGAATCGATCCGCGGTTTTGCGCAGTCCTGCTTTAATTACGGTTTGCAGCGCAATTACCCGGTCTATATGTCGACCAAGAATACGATCCTCAAGCAATATGACGGGCGTTTCATCGAGATCTTTCAGGAGGTTTTCGATGCCGAATTCAAAGCGGCGTTTGATGAAAAAGAGTTGTGGTACGAACACCGCCTGATTGATGACATGGTGGCGCAGGCCGTGAAGTCGAAGGGCGGGTTTGTCTGGGCCTGCAAGAACTATGACGGTGACGTGCAGTCTGATGTGGTGGCGCAGGGATTCGGCTCGCTGGGTCTGATGACCTCCGTGCTGCTGACGCCGGATGGCAAATGCGTTGAGGCGGAGGCCGCGCACGGCACGGTGACGCGCCATTACCGCGAACACCAGAAAGGCAACAAGACATCGACCAATCCGATTGCCTCGATTTTCGCCTGGACGCGCGGGCTGAAATATCGCGGGCAGTTCGATGGCAATCAGGCGCTCATTGACTTTGCCGACGGGCTGGAGCAGGTCTGTGTCGAAACGGTTGAGGCCGGTGACATGACGAAGGACCTTGCGCTTCTGGTCGGCGGCGATCAGAAATGGCTGACGACCGAAGAATTTATGGACCGGGTTGTGGCAAACCTTGAGAACAGAATGCGGAAGGCAGCATGAATCGCATGGCATTGAGGGTTTTCTTTTTATTTCTGCTGATGGCTTTTCCGGCTATGGCCGCAGAAAAGCCGGTCACCTATGTCGGTGACCAGCAAATCCATGTGGCGGACGAGGAAGACACGCTGGCCGATCTGGCGCGGGATAACAATCTCGGCTATGTCGAATTGCGGGCGGCCAATCCGGATATCGATCCGTGGCTGCCGGGCGAGGGTACGGAGATTTTGCTGCCGACGCGCCACCTTCTGCCCGATGCGCCGCAGGAGGGGATTGTTATCAACCTGCCCGAGATGCGGCTTTTTGCGTTTGTGAACGGGGATTCGCCGCCTTCTACCTATCCGATCGGGATCGGGCGCGAGGGGCTGGTAACGCCGACCGGGCGCACCAGCATCGTCGATAAGAAGGAAGGACCGGAATGGCGGCCTACCAAAAGGATGCGCGAGGAAGATCCCGAATTGCCGGAAGTGGTTCCGGCGGGGCCTGAAAATCCGCTTGGCACGCATGCCCTGTATCTGGGCTGGCCGACCTACCGGATTCACGGCACCAACAAGCCTTACGGTATCGGGCGGCGGGTCAGCAGCGGCTGCATCCGGCTGTATCCGGAAGGCATCCAGAACCTTTATTACCAGATTCCAACGGGCACGCCGGTTACGGTTGTCGACCAGCCGGTCAAGGTGGGCTGGATTGAGGATACGCTCTATCTGGAGGCACATGCCACCACCGAGCAGGCCGATCAGATGGAAGAGCAGGGAGAGGTGTCAACCTACCGCATGTCCGAAGATGATATGCGTCTTATTCTGCGCACAGCCGGGGATGATGCGGAGAATCTAGACTGGCGGGAAATTCGCCATGTGATTCGTGAGCGGCAGGGTTATCCGGTGGCAATTGCCAAAAGGGAGATGCCGGAAGAGAATTCGGGAGCTGACGTTGAACCTGCGGCTGGTGAAGAAAATCCGGTCGCCGAAGAGTCTCAGGAATAAGAAACCAGCACAACGAAGGCTATCAGGACCGGGATGTAAACCGGTGCCCAGAGGAATATAAGCCGTTTTTTGCCCTGTACGAAAAAATAGGCAAGGCTGATGGCAACGCCCGCAATCCAGGCCCACATGATTCCGCCAAACAGCCATGAAATGAATGACTGGAACGATTCCGCCGGCAGGTCTTCCGGCAGGATGCCCATGAAATAGGCGCCGTAAAAAATCAGGCTGACGCTGAAAAAGCCCAGCAGGCTGACCAGTAAAAACCAGACGATGCGGAAAACGGTCGACATAAGAAAAACTATAGCAGCTTTATGCGGGCAAGAGAAAATACTGTCTGATGGTTATCCCAGACAGTCTTGTTCTGAATGCCGTCGCAAAGAGCGATGTTATTTGCGCATGCTCTTGCTGAATGTGCGCTCGGCGTCAGCCGTGCTGCCTTCAGGAGCCTGACCGGCCGTTCTTTCACTGGCGTAAGGGGCCTCGTCATAGTGGCCTTCACCTTTGGTGGTGCAGGCAGACAGCGCCAAAGCTGTACCCAGAATGCATGCAGTCGCGATAAACTTTTTCATCTTATCCTCTTTACGTTGCGTTGGTCCGGTTTCCGGAAATCTGTCCGCCAGCTTTCCGGGGCGGAACAAAACTCATGCATAATAGTGAATAAGTATTTGGCTTTTATTGCAAGACCTTTCATGTCTTTTTCTGCCGGTTTTTTTGAAAGGCGCTGTGCAGGTTCAGGTTTTCTGGTGGCGATGAACGCGATCGAAATAGGCATCAATCCCCTGTACCAGCGAGGAGGCGAGCTTGCGCCGGTATGCCGGTTTGTTCAGCATATCGGCTTCGCTGCGGTTTGACATGAAACCGCACTCAATCAGGACAGACGGAATGTCCGGCGCTTTCAGGACGGCAAACCCGGCATAGCGGTGCGGGTTTGGCAGGGTGCGAATCCCCCAGGCCTCAATGTTTGTGACCAGTGTGTTGGCGAAGAAACGCGACTGGTTTTTGGTTTCGTTGACCATCAGGTCGACAAGGATGGTGGCGACTTCCTCGTCTTCATGCGAAAGGTCGACACCGGCGATCAGATCCACTTGGTTTTCACGTTCGGCCAGTTTTGCGGTTTCCGCGTCAGAGGCTTTTTCCGAAAGCGTGTACACAGATGCGCCGCGGACGTTCTTTCGGCCCATGGAATCGGCATGCAAAGAAATAAAGAGATCGCCCTCATGTTTGCGGGCAATGTCTACGCGCTGGTAGAGTTTCAGGTATATATCCCTGTCCCTTGTCATCTTTACCCGGTAGCGGCCTGATGCCTCCAGTTGCTTTTTCAGTTCCTTGGCAATGGCGAGTGTCACATGTTTTTCAAAGACCCCGTTGGCGCCGATCGCGCCGGGGTCAACGCCGCCATGGCCGGGGTCGATGATGATCAGCGGCTTTTCGCCTTTGACCGGCTTTCGCGGCGGAACGGCCATCGTATTTGCAGCCGTCGTTGCCGGTTCGGGCTGATAAGACGTGACAGGCGCACTATCCGGGTCGAGCGTCCCGTGAATGCGTCCCTTCTGTGCCAGAAAGGCCGTTTCCGATACGGTGTTGTAATCAATGACGAGCCGGTCGGGCCGGCCGCCGACTGCTGGCAGGACGAAGGCGGCGCTCACGGCCACGGGTTTTTCCATGTCCATGACCACGCGCGAGATGCCGGGCTTCAGGTTGCCCTGCCGGATTTCCCTGACGGCTGTCGATGGCGGTTTGCTGATTGTGCCGACATGCCAGTCAAAGTCCGGCAGGTCGATGACAAGGCGGTAGGGGCTTGTCAGCGTAAAGACCCGGAAGTCCGTTGTGTAGCTTAACTCAAGCACCATTCTGGTTTTATCGGGATGTACGCCGAAACGGATGTCGTCTATAGCAAGCGCAAGAGCCTTGCCCGGCCAAAGCATAAAGGCCAGCGCGATCAAAAGTACGAAACGTATGAAAAAATCCCTGAACGGCACAGATATCTTATTCCGGATTGCTATGTTTGCTGCCCTGATTCTTAGCATATTTAGACCGAAAAAGGGAATTGCAAAGGTCTACTCCGGTAAAAATCCACCGCTCTGCATGGCCCAGAGTCTGGCATAGATGCCTTCTCCGGCCAGAAGTTCACCGTGATTTCCGTCTTCGACAATGCGTCCATCGCTCATGACAACGAGGCGGTCAAGATGGGCGATCGTGGACAGGCGGTGGGCGATGGCGATAACGGTTTTGCCCTGCATCAGTTCTTCGAGCGAGTCCTGGATCAGTTTCTCGCTTTCGCTGTCGAGCGCGCTGGTGGCCTCGTCCAGCACGAGGATCGGTGCGTTTTTCAGGACGGCGCGGGCGATGGCTATCCTCTGGCGCTGGCCGCCGGACAGCTTGACGCCGCGTTCGCCGACAAGGGTCTGGTAGCCTTCGGGCAGGGCCGTAATAAATTCATGCGCATGTGCTTTCTTTGCCGCTTCGATAACCTCATCGTCCGTGGCCTCCAGGCGGCCGTAGCGGATATTGTCCATCAGGGTCCGGTGGAACAGGGATGTGTCCTGCGGGATAACGGCAATGTTCCGGCGCAGGGAATTTTGCGTGACGTCCGCGATATTCTGGTCGTCGATCAGGATTTGCCCCGCATCAATGTCGTAAAAGCGCAGCAGCAGGGTTACGAGGGTCGATTTTCCCGCCCCGCTCTGCCCGATCAGGCCCAGTTTTTCACCCGGCGGGATCGTGAGACAAAGGTCGCGGATTGCGGCCCTGGACGTTTCCGGGTACTGGAAGGAGACGTTCCGGTAGGTGATTTCACCGGTGCGCAGTTCCAGTTCGCGGGCATCCTTTTTGTCCGACAGGATATGCGGACGCATGATGGTGTGGACGCCGTCGCTAAGCTGGCCGAGATGCTCCAGGAAATGCGTCATGCCCCAGATCAGGTTTCTGGCCTGGTCTGTAACGATCAGGATCAGCGAGAAGACGAAAGCGATGTCCCCTGCGGTGATGACGCCCTGTCCGTAGAAATCAAGCGTCAGGTAAAGAAGAAGCAGCGTCACGGCAAAGGCGCTTAACGAATGGAACCAGCCCCCGGTTTCGCGGATGAAAGAGAAGCGGAAGGTTTCCCGGATTTCCCTCTCCATTGCCATTTCCAGTTCCCGGTTTTCATGCGTTTCGTGGGCGAA
This sequence comes from uncultured Pseudobdellovibrionaceae bacterium, assembly GCA_964552285.1. GTDB lineage: Bacteria > Pseudomonadota > Alphaproteobacteria > Micavibrionales > Micavibrionaceae > CAZKGT01. The sequence continues at coordinate 4,885 of CAZKGT010000079.1, forward strand.
GGCCTTGACGGACTGGATGTTGGTGGCCATATCGACGACTTTTCCCGTCAGCCGGGAACGTTCCCGCGATATTCGTTCCATCTGGCGCGATTGTTTGCGTGCAAAGAAAAACGTGACCGGCAGGTAGGCCAGCATCCAGCACAGCATGGACAGTCCCAGCATGGCGTTGGCGGTGAACAGAAGGACGACGCTGACGCACAGCTTGACCAGAATCGGCCATACCTCGAAGGCGAACGTCCACAAGGTCATGGCAAGGCCGTTACAGGCCTCATTGATTTTGTTGCCGAGCGCGCCGCTATGGCTTGTCTGAAAGAAATTCATAGGGTGATGCTGGAGATGGGAGAACAGTCTGGTTCTTGGCTGTTTCCGCAGGACGGGCGCCAGAAAACCCAGAGCCGTTCCCGATGCCCGGCTGACAACGACCAGAAAGATACTGACAATGATAAAGTTCCGGAACGGCTCGTGGACCGCGTCCCATATCGACACATTCTGTGCGCCGGGATCATAAAGAGCGACGGCGTCTATCAGGTCCCGCAGAATAAAGGGGAAAATCAGGATCGTTGCCGCTTGCAGCAATTCAAACAGCATCATCGAAAAAGTTTTTACCGGATGCACGGCCACGGCATCCAGAAAAAACCGGAACGGTCCCGGCATATGGATGTTCTTTCCCTGATCTGTTGCTGTGTTTTTCATGATACCGGATCCACCCTGAAAACGCCTCAAACCTAGACGATTTGAGGATTTTTTGAAAGGGGTTCATTTTCCCGTTGTGCGATTAGGAAGAACGGTATACTGTGCCCGTAGCGACACGTTCGCGGTTTTAGCAGGATTGGAATTATTAGGGTTTCGCTAGCCGCAACGGTAGAAATGGGAAGGTCTTGTTTTCGGCATTCCCGGCCGGCGCTGGATCGTTCAGATCTCCATAGTTTGTTGCGGCGATCTCAAAGTCTTCAGACCGGGCAGGGCCTTCAAGGGTTTTAACAGGCAAAGTGCGCTTACCGCACCGCCGCTATTTTCGCATCGTCGCATGCGGAACGGGGCCGGGCGGGTATGCGCGTGTGGAGTATATCATGGCAAAGAAAATGTTGATTGACGCAACCCATGTGGAAGAAACGCGGGTTGCGGTTGTCGATGGCAACCGGATGGTTGAGTTCGACTATGAAAGCAAGGTGAGAAAGCAGCTCAAAGGGAGCATATTCCTTGCAAAGGTAACGCGGGTGGAGCCTTCGCTTCAGGCCGCCTTTGTTAATTTTGGCGGCAACCGTCACGGTTTCCTGCCTTTTACGGAAATTCATGCCGACTATTTCCGCATTCCGATCGCTGACAGGGAAAAGCTTCTGGCCGAACAACAGGCCGAGATCGAGGCTGCCGAGGCGGCGGAGGAAGAGGAAGAGCGGGCTATAGCCGAGGCTGAGGCTCGCCAGTCCGGGGGCAAGGAAGAAGAAACGGCTGAAGAGCCTGAAGAAGATGAAGAGGACGCGCTGGAGGAAGTTGGCGGCGATACTGAGGAGACATCCAGTGCCGAGGACTCTGACGATGTAGAAAACGAAGAGGTTTCGGATAAAGAGTCTTCCGATGATGAAGAATCTGAAGGCGATTCGGGCGAGGAAGACGAAAAGCCGCACCGCGGGCGTGGCCGTGGCCGCGGGCGTGGACGGGGCCGGGGTCGCAGGATGCCACACCGCAGCCGCAGCGTTGAAATTGTCGGCGGGGACAGTGTTGAGGGCGAGTCCGTACGCCGTCCGAACCTGCGCCGCCAGTACAAAATTCAGGAAGTGGTCAAACGCGGCCAGATCATGCTGATCCAGGTTTCCAAGGAAGAGCGCGGCAACAAGGGCGCGGCGGTAACGTCGTATCTTTCGCTGCCCGGCCGTTATTGCGTTCTGATGCCGAACAGCCCGCGCGGCGGCGGGGTCAGCCGCAAGGTTGCCAATTTCAGCGATCGCCGCAGGCTGAAAGAAATCCTGTCCGAGCTGAAAGTGCCGCAGGGCATGTCGGTGATTATGCGCACGGCCGGGGTCAGCCGGACCAAGGCCGAGATCAAGCGCGATCTCGATTACCTGCTGCGGCTCTGGGACAATATCCGCGAGGAAACCCTCAAATCGAGTGCGCCGTCCGTGATTTATGAGGAAGGCAACCTGATCAAGCGTTCGATCCGCGATATTTATACCCGCGACGTTGAGGATGTGTTCGTGTCCGGCGAGGAAGGTTTCAAGCTGGCCAAGGACTTCATGAAGATGCTGATCCCCTCGCATGCCAAGCGGGTGCAGGAATATAAAGATGACAAAATCCCGCTCTTTCATCGCTATCAGGTTGAAAACCAGATCAGCGAAATCGGCGAGCCGACGGTAACCCTGAAATCCGGAGGTTATCTGGTGATCAACCCGACCGAAGCGCTGGTGTCGATCGACGTCAACTCCGGCCGGGCGACCAAGGAGCGGCATATCGAGGAAACGGCGCTGAAGACCAATCTTGAGGCTGCCGATGAGGTGGCGCGGCAATTGCGCCTGCGCGATCTTGGCGGGCTTGTGGTGATCGACTTTATCGATATGGAGGATCGCCGCAATAACGGCAAGGTTGAGCGTCGCCTGAAAGATGCCTTGTCATCGGACAGGGCGCGCATTCAGGTCGGGCGGATTTCTTCCTTTGGCTTGCTGGAGCTTTCGCGCCAGCGGCTTAATCCCTCGCTGACCGAGGCGCAGTTCGAACAGTGTCCGCATTGTAAGGGTATTGGCGTGATCCGCACGGTCGATGCGACGGCGATTACGGCCCTGCGTGCGACCGAGGAAGAGGGTATTTGTGCCCGGGCGGCAGAAGTCGCTCTGTCCGTGCCGAATGAGGTTGCGCTTTATATCCTGAACAACAAGCGCGAAATGCTGGCCGAGATTGAGCGCCGCTACGGCTTTTCAATCCTGATCCGCGTTGACGACGCTCTGGCGCCGGCCGGTTACTCGGTGGATATGGTCCGCGGTGTTTCCAAAGAGGATGAGGATGAAGGCGAGGATTCTGAGGAGAAAAACACCTCGGTAGCCGACGATTCGGAAAAACAGGAACGCAGCCGGGAGCCACGCGGCGGTCGCCGCCGGGGCCGCCGGGGAGGTCGCCGTCGCGGCGGGCGTGACCGTTCACCGGAGGACTCAGAAGATAATGCGGAGACGGAAGCATCCGAAGAGACGGATGAAGCTGTGAGCGAGCAAACTCCTGCGGAAGAGCCTGCGGCAGAAGAGAAAGAGAAGAAGCCCCGCCGGGGCCGCAAGCCTGCCAAGGCCAAAGAGCCTGAAGAGAAGGCCGAAGAGGCTGTGTCCGAAGAAGAGCCGGAGAAAAAGCCGAAATCTTCTCGTGGGCGCAAACCTGCTTCAAAGAAGAAAGAAGAGGTTTCTGCCGATAGCGAAGAAAAGGCTGAGACGAAAAAGAAGGGCGGGCGCCCCAAAAAATCATCGTCCAAAAAAGATGAAGACAGCAAGTCGGAGGAACTGACCCCGTCCAATGATCCCCAGCCGCCCAAGGAATACGAGGTGGTAAACGAGCCGCCCAAAAACAAGAAAAAAGGCTGGTGGAACAAGCTGATGGATTAAGCTGTTCCCACGACTATTTTTGCCAGGCCTGCAGTCTTCTGCAGGCCTCTTCTATGTCTTCTGTGGCTCCGGCATAAGATATGCGGATTGTGCCGCTGCCGCGCCGGGTGTCGAAATCGACGCCGGGTGTTGCCGAGACTTTGGCTTCGTTCATCATGCGGTTGCAGAATTCAATGCTGTCGTTGGTCATGGTGTGGACGTCGACATAGAAATAGAATGCGCCCTTTGCCTTTGAAAGGCCGGTGAAACCGGCTTCAGGCAGGCCGCGGAGCATCGCTTCCCGGTTGGCGCGGTAGACGTCCTTGTAGCCTTCCAGCTCGTCCTGATGATCGAAGATCTTCCAGGCAAGGTGCTGGGCCGGGGTCGGCGGGGAGACGAACAGGTTCTCCGCCAGCCTTTTGACCGGATCAACCACATTTTCCGGCAGAACCAGCCAGCCGAGCCGCCAGCCGGTCATGGCAAAATATTTGGAAAAGCTGCCGAGAACGATGGCGGAATCGCTGGATTTCAGGACGGTTTCGGCGTCTTCATCATAGGTCAGGCCGTGATAGACTTCATCCGAAATCAGGCGTACGCCGTGGGCTTCGCACCACTGCGCGATAGCTTTCAGGTTGTCCGGAGAAATCATGGTGCCGGTCGGATTGGCCGGGGAGCAGATAATCAGCCCGTCTATCTTCTCCTCAATCGCATCGAGAATTTCAACAGTCGGTTGGTAATCCGTATCCGCCGAGGTTTCGAATTCGATCGGCTGGAGGCCGAGCGCTCTCAGGAAATTCCGGTAGGCCGGGTAGCCGGGTGCGGCCATGGCGACTTTATCCCCGACATCGAAAACGCTCAGGAAGGAGAGCAAAAATCCGCCGGAGGAGCCGAAAGTTAACGCAACGCGGTTGTAATCAAGGTCGAGATCGTAGCGCTGCTTGTAAAGTTCTGCGACGCGCCTGCGCAGTTTTGTTATGCCCAGCGCTTCGGTATAGCCCTGGCGCGGGTCCTGTTTCAGGACGTCCACCACGTAGTCAAGCGCTGCCTGCGGTGCGCCGAAACAGGGCTGCCCGGCCTCAAGGCGTTTGATGTCCTCGCCAGTCGCAATGCGCTCATTTACAAGGCGTAGCGTGTCCAGTGCGCGGAACGGGGGGACCTCGGAGCGTTGTGAAATTTTCAGTGGCATGGGTGTTTGTCCATCGTTTATTTCGAGTGGCACTAAAAGCACAGGAGTGTGTCCCTGTCCACCCCTTCAGACAACCGATAAAAACTAGCTAAAATTTTATGGAAACTTTACTTCACTTTTACCAGCATTTGTTAACATAATTATGTAAAGAGAATTTATTGACGGGTTTTTTAGATAGTGTAGTCACAAGATATTAGCCCAGAGGGCGATGCATCTGATCTG
>CAZKGT010000080.1:0-9845 GCA_964552285.1 uncultured Pseudobdellovibrionaceae bacterium
CCGTGGCGCGTTTTTCACCTTCGGCCTCGCCGGTCCCCATCATGGCCTTGCCCATTTCGAGCATGGCGGAACGAATGTCGGCAAAGTCGAGATTGATCAGGCCCGGCATCACCATCAGATCGGTCACGCCGCGTACGCCGGACTGAAGAACGCCGTCAGCCATCTTAAAGGCTTCGGCAAATGTCGTTTTCTCGTTGGCTATCCGGAACAGGTTTTGATTCGGGATTACGATCAGCGTGTCGACAAAATCCTGCATTTCCTTGATTCCGTCTTCGGCCATGCGCATGCGGTGCGTGCCCTCGAAATGGAAAGGCTTGGTAACAACGCCGACCGTCAGAATACCTCTTTCGCGTGCAGCCCTAGCGATCACCGGCGCAGCGCCGGTTCCCGTGCCTCCGCCCATACCGCAGGTAATGAAAGCCATGTTTGCGCCCTCCAGATACTGGAGGACCTCGTCGAGCGATTCTTCTGCTGCCGCTCGACCTATCTCAGGCTTCGCACCGGCACCAAGGCCGCCCGTCACCTGAACGCCGAGTTGAACCGAATGCTCGCAGAGCGACCCCTCGATCGCTTGTGCGTCGGTGTTACAGACAACAAATTCAACCCCCTCGAGATTCGAGGCTATCATGTTGTTAACAGCGTTTCCGCCGGCGCCGCCTACACCGACAACCGTAATTTTTGGTGACAATTTCTCGACCTCTGCGGGTTGCATTCTGACATTAATCATGGTGGGAACCTCCTTGAACAGGCGACTTTGATTCTATTGGAGCAATTCTTGAAGATAAAGGGGGACGCGAAGAGTTTTTCACAGATTTAGGCAGGTATTTCTTGTTTTTAGAGTAATTCCTCCTGAACTCTCATTGCAAATATTTCAGCTAAACGATTCATCTGACTCGACTTTTCGGATTTTGACACAAGCCATAGGGTTATCCAAGGGTTTACACACAATATCCTGTGGATAAGAACCCTACCAATTCTCCTTCAGCCACAACCGGATGCTTTCCCAGAGATTCCCCGGTTCGACCTGCGCCATGATCTCGGCGGGCATTTCGTCGGAGCGTTCGGAAATGTAGGTCAGGAGGCCTGCCGTGGTGGAGAAGGCCGGACCGCTTACCGCATCGGGCAGGCCGGTGAGTCGGATGGGGCGGCCAAGACGCACCTGTTTGTCCAGAACATGCTGACCAAGCTCGCGCAGGCCCGGAAGCTGGCTGGCTCCACCCGTTAAAACAACCCGGCGGCCTGCTGCGGCTTCAAGGCCGCTGTCTTTCAGGCGGGCACGGACATGCTCCAGTATTTCCTCAAGGCGGGGCTGGATGATTCCCACCAGCAACGAGCGCGGCACATGATTCGGCGCGCCGTGGTCGTCCTCGCCTACCTGCGGGACGTCGATCATTTCGCTTTCATCGGAGCTTGTAGCCATGGCGCTGCCGTACAGGGTCTTCAGGCGCTCGGCGCTGGCCAGAGAGGTGGTGAGGCCGCGGGCGATATCGCTCGTTACATGAGAGCCACCGATCGGCACGGCCGCCGCATAGACCATCTTACCGCCCTGGAATACGGCCAGAGAAGTAATGCCTCCCCCCATATCAATGACAGTACAGCCGAGATCCATTTCATCCTCAACAAGACTGGAAAGCCCCGCCGCGTAAGGCGAAATACAAAGCGCCGCCACATCGAGATGGCTCTGCTCGATACAGGCCGCAATATTGCGCAGCGGTCCGCCCTCGCCGGTGACAAGATGGATATCGACATCGAGCTTCTGGCCGACCATGCCGCGTGGCTCGCGAATGCCCTGATTGCCGTCAAGGGTATAGCCGACGGGAATGGTATGAATCAGTTCGTGCTCTTCGCTTAAAATCTGGTCCTGCGCCTTTGCCAGCGCCCGGCGGACGTCGTTATCCGTGACCTCATGGCCAGAGATATTGATGTCTATCCCCGCTATGTGGGAGCTTGCGTGCGTGCCGGGGACATTCACGATGACCTCGCGCAGGGGATAGCCCTTCAAATCGGCGGCGGCCATATTCTCAGCGACATGCACACTCTGACGAATCGCGCCCTCCGCTGCGGCCAGATCGGTGATCGTGCCGTTTTTAACGCCCTGCGCAGCCTGATGGCCGATTCCCAGCACCTCGAACCGGCCCTGATCGTCAATGACCCGGCCAATGAAGCAGGCTATCTTGCTGGAACCTATATCGAGGGCCGCAAGGACCGAGCCTTTGGGTTTGGGCTTGTGTTTCATGCAAGGCCCTCATTTTGAACCGCGAAGGCGCGAAGAGGCGAAGAAAAAACGCCACAGGAATAAGGAGAAACTTCGCTTCTTCGCATCTTCGCGGTAAAACCCCTCATATCGGATCGCCCCCCTTCAGCCCCGCCTTATAGGTCTGGACCGCGCCGGGGCGGGTGCGGACAACAATGCGGTCCGGCTCGCGCAGATCGACATTGACGATGTCCTTGTCGAGAATCCTCTCTTCCTCCTGCGTCATCGCAAGGCGACGCAGGGCAAAGCCGATATCGTCCTCGGGCAGTCGCACCCTGATGCCGCTTTTGAGTTTTAAATCCCAGCGGCGGTCACTGACGCGGGCAGCGGCCTCCACCCTTTCCAGCAGATCCGGTTCCGCCGAAAGCATGGCCAGCAGGTGCGGCGTATGCTCGGGCGCATTGTCACCAGTTACGATGATCAGATCGCGGAAGTTCTCCAGCCCGGAATCCGTAATAATTTCCCCGCCCTCATCGATCAGGATCAGGCGCTTTTTCTTCTGCCAGAGAGCAAGCGGCCTGCGTTCGGTCAGTCCGATATAGACCGTTCCCGGCAGGAGTCGTTGCACACGGGCTTCACGAACCCAGGAAATGCGTTCGATCAGTTCACGCGCCTCTGCCGGGTCGAAGGAAAAAAGCGGATCGCCCTTTTGTATGTTAATCAGAGCCTTCAGAACATCCGGGTCGGTATTCACGCGCCCCTCCACCAGCACATCCTTCACCGCAAAACCAGCATCGGCAGAAAGGTCAAGCGCGGTATGGGTGCTCCATTCCGCAGCGCGGCCCACAGTACCGCTCATGACAAGCCATGCCCCGATCCACAGGGCAAAAACCAGCACCCCGCCGACCAGGCCAACGCGGCGGACAAGCGGCATCCAACGCGCGAGGAAACCCTTGCGGCGGCTCAGGAAAGTGCTTTTGGTCGTGCCTTTTCGGGCCATAGGACTTCTGGTTAAGGCTGTTAGGGTCGTTTAAGTAGACGGGCCTCCACGGGAACAGGATCCCGCGGCAGGACATGCTTATTGTGCACGGCGAAGGCTTCTTCAATCAAGTGGGTGAGCAGTGCCGTAAACAGGACAGGCTCTTCTGCCGCTTCCCAGAGGAAATAGCCAAAGGAGCCAGGGATAGGATTAACCTCATTCAGGAAAAGCTCGCCGGTTTCGGCGTTGCAAAGATAATCGATGCGCGGCGCGCCGGTGCCGCCAAGGGCCGCAAACAACCGTTCGGACCAGCCGCGGATATCCGATTCCATGGACCGGTCCAGCTTCGGGTTTAACTCGCGGGTCATGGCCAGCATGCCTTCGCTGATCTGGCCGGGCGATTTGGTGCCGGTCTTGCCGCCTTCGCCGGACATGTATTTCTGTTTGAAGTCGAGAAGCTCCTTTGAGGCTTTTGGCCGCTCGATGGCCGAGGTCCGGATATCGCCAAAGGCGCCGGAGACGGAGACATTATATTCGACCAGATTGGGCACGAACGGCTCGACGATGGCCGAATCGTCATATTCAAAAATCGCAGGCAAACAGACCGCGGCCTCTTCCAGATTTTCGGCTTTTGCCACACCGATGGAACTGCCGAGATGGGAAGGTTTGACGATACAGGGAAAACCGATCATGCCGATGCTGGCCTTCAGGTCGTCTTCTTCAATAATGTAGCCCTGCGCCGGACGATCCAGCACCGCACAGGGCAGGAAGGGAATCTGGAGGCTCGAGAGAATATGTTTGGTGACTTCCTTATCCATCAGCAAAGACGTAGCCATCGTGCGCATCCCCGTATAGGGAACGCCCGCCATTTCAAACAGCCCCTGGATCTGACCGTCTTCACCGTACAGGCCGTGGAAGGCCGGAACGGCAACATCGAACTCTATCGGTTTTGCACCGCCGAACAGGCCGGGCTTTTTCGGCAGCAGGCGGCCTCGGCCCGTGGGCGCAACATCCAGCGTAACCTCCCTTGTCTGCGCCAGCATGCTGGCATCGGGCAGGAAATTGTCCTGATCGCGCAGAACATCGCCGACAAGCCAGCGCCCTTCGGTGGTGATATAGACCGGGAAGGGGTCAAAACGGCTGGAATCGATGGCTTGTAAAACCTGAAGGCCGCTCACGACACTGACATCGTGTTCGGGCGAGCGACCACCAAAAAATATTGCAACTGATTGACGTTCCGAATTCATAGGTTCAGGACTTTTTATTTGCGGACTGAAATACGAGGCTTTAAGCATTTAAGCATGAATACGAGCCATGCAAAAGAGACTATCCCTGATCCTTCAGGCAAAATTATGGCGGTAACGCTTGGCACGGGCTCTCCCAGCCTGATCTGGGGGCATGGCTGGGGACATAGTCACGAAGCCTTCCTGCCGCTGGCCAAAGGCCTTGAGAAACTTGGCCATCATACACTGATCGATTTTCCGGGATTCGGCGGATCACCGGTTCCGGATGATATCTGGGGTACGGCGGACTATGCGGAAGCGGTGGCCGAGATGGTGAAAACCCTGCCCGCCCCGCGCATCTGGATCGGCCATTCCTTTGGCTGCCGGGTAGGCATTCAACTCGCCGCGCGTCACCCGGATCTGCTCGACGGGATGGTGCTGATGGCCGCGGCGGGCCTGAAAAGAAAAGTATCGCCCCTGCGCCGCCTGTGGTGGACGGCCCGCGTTTATACCTTCAAGGGCCTGAAAAAACTCATTCCGTTGGGCCTTAATGCCGACTGGCTTTATACGAAATTCGGCAGCCCGGACTACAGGAACGCCGGGCCGATGCGCGCGATTTTCGTGAAAACGGTGAACGAGGATCTCACCGACATCGCTCCGCAGGTAAAATGCCCGGTGCTGCTCATTTACGGCGAAAATGACGGGGAGACGCCGCCGGAGATGGGGGAGCGTTTTTCAAAACTGATTCTGGATGCACGGCTTACAATCCTGCCCGGGCAGGACCATTATTCAGTGCTCGGCGCGGGGTGCCATCAGGTAGCGCAACGACTGCATGAATTTGTGAAGGAGTTGAAATGATCATGTCTTCTCATTACCGTCATGCCCGCGAAGGCGGGCATCCGGGCATGTTGCCGTTATCCCGCATGCTGAAAGCTGACCCGACCCCCGCCTGCGCGGGGGTGACGATGAGGAAGACGTGATATGGAATCGCTCATCCTTAATCTTCTTGTGACACTCTCCTTCCTGCTCTTCAGCGCCCGACGCCTGCTGACCTACCTGCACGCCTACCAGCAGGAGGAATATGACAGCGTGCGTTTCCTGTGCTGGATGCGGCACAAGCTGGTGATAGATAAACGGCTCTCGCTCGGCCTTCTTGTGCTGTCCCTTGTATTCCTTACCGTGCCGGTATCGCCCTTGATCTGGAACGGCGTTCTGGGCACGCTCTTCATCGGCTTTGCCCTGCGCGAAGCCGATCCGCGCAAGACGGGGAAAAAGAAACTGGTGCTGACGGCGCGGGCCAAACGGATTTTCCTTTTCGCCCTTTTCGCCTGCACGGTGCTGGCCGTTTGCTGGACGGGGCAGGTGTTTCCGATGCTCTGGCTGATCCCGGTGCATATGATCCCGCTGACACTGGTGATTTCAAACTTTGCGCTCCAGCCATACGAGGACGCCACGCAGAAAAAATACTGGAACGAGGCGCACGACAAACTTCTGAAGCTCAAGCCCTACGTCATCGGAATTACCGGCTCCTACGGCAAGACCTCGATCAAGCATATTCTCGGCCATATCCTTCAGGCCGCCGCGCCGACCCTGATTACGCCGGGCAGCGTCAACACGCCGATGGGCATCACCCGCATCATCCGCGAGCAACTCGAACCGCGCCACAAATATATGGTCTCGGAAATGGGTGCCTACGGTCCCGGCTCGATCGAAAGACTGTGCCGCCTGACCCCGCCGGATATGGGAATTATCTCGGTCATCGGGCATGCGCATTACGAGCGCTTCAAATCGTTGGAAACCGTCGCCGGGGCAAAGTTCGAACTGGCCGAGGCGGTGATCGAAAAGAACGGCAAGGTGATCGCGCATGAAGAGACACTGGCTTTTGAAAAGCCAAAAAACCTTTTAAATGCCCATAAAGATGTGTTTACAACCTGCGGAAAGGGTGCGGATACCCGTCTTCAGATCAAGGGAATTTCTCAGAATATCAATGGCTTGAGCGTCGATATTGCCTGGGATGGCCGGGACTATACACTGGAAGCACCACTGTTCGGCCTGCACCACGGCACCAATATGGCGCTGGCCTTTGCGGCGGCGGCCAGTCTCGGCATTCCGGTCAAAACCATCCTGACGGCTCTCAGGAGCACACCACAGATCGCCCACCGGCTCGAGGTGAAACCGCAACCGAACGGCGGGTTGCTGATCGACGATGCTTTCAATTCCAACCCTGCAGGCTTCGCCTCGGCCCTCGACCTGCTCGATATGCTCGGCAGGGAAAAGAAAGGCCGCCGCATCCTGATTACCCCCGGCATGGTGGAACTCGGCGACTCGCATGACGAACAGCACACGGCTATCGGAAAGCTCGCCGCCGAAAAAACCGATATCGTCCTGGCTGTGCGCCCCGAACGAATCCGCAGCTTCACCGCCGAGATCAAATCCGAAGGGCAACTGATTGAAATGGATTCCTTTGCCGCGGCACGGGCATGGCTTCAGGATAATGCGCAGGCAAATGATGTTATCCTGATCGAAAATGATCTACCGGATGTGTATGAGGCTTTGCCGAAGATTTAAATTCCACCACGGAGGACACGGAGATCACGAAGTACGCCATCACTCATATTGTCATCCTGAGCGAAGTCGAAGGATCTTACCCGGTTGCAACATATAAGATCCCTCCACTTCGGTCGGGATGACAGTAGTGGGCTGGATGCCCTCCGTGATCTCCGTCCGTGGTGAAAAGAATCAAACTTCGCCGATCCGCCGGATTTCCCAGCATAGATCAATGCCGGTTTCTTCCCTCACTCGCCTGCGCAGTTCCTCGCCTAGATTTTCAAGGTCTGCGGCGGTGGCATCGCCGGTGTTGATCATGAAGTTGCAGTGCTTTTCGCTCATCATCGCCCCGCCGATTTTGAGGCCACGCCCGCCGACTTTATCGATCAGTTCCCACGCCTTATGTCCTTCGGGGTTGGCGAAGGTGGAGCCGCCGGTTTTTTCGCGGATCGGCTGGGTTTGCGCGCGGCGCTCTTTCAGTTCTGCGATGCGTTCATGAATGCTGACCGGGTCATCGGGTGTGCCCTGAAAAAGGGCGCCGACAAAAATCCAGTCTTCGGGCACACCGGAATGACGATAGGTCATGCTCATCTCATCCGGCTTTAGCACGTGGAGATTTCCCTGCCGATCGAGAACTTCGGCCTCTACCAGAACGTCTTTGGTTTCGGTGCCGTAACACCCGGCATTCATCCGAAGCGCCCCGCCGATACTGCCCGGAATGGTCGAAAGAAATTCCAGCCCGCCGATCCCGGCCTCCGCCGCCGCCTGCGCCACCGTCCCGTCGAGCGCGGCGGCACCCGCACGGACAAGATCTCCATCGATCTCAACACCGGCAAATTCTTTCCCCATCCGGATAACAGCGCCCCGCACCCCGCCATCACGGACAATGACGTTGGACATGGCACCAAGCACGGTTATAGCCCTCTCCCCTGTGGGAAGAGGGTTGGGTGAGGGGCATGAAGAGTCAGAATCAATATTATATCGACCTTCGGACATTTCCTGCCCCTCACCCCATCCCTCTCCCCACAGGGGAGAGGGAGTATATGCGCGTAGGAATTCTGCCAAATCTTGAACATCGACAGGCTTAAACAACAGATCCGCCGTCCCGCCGCACCGAAACCAGCCACGCTCACCCAGCGGTGCATTTTCTGTGAGACGCCCACGAACGGAAGGGAAATCGGATAATTTCATCGCTGTTTCAGACATTTTATTTTCACCACAGAGGCACAGAGAACGCAGAGTTTTCTTCAAACAGTCATCCCCGCGAAGGGGATCCCAGAATAAAAATATCCGAACAATCACCTATATCCACCTCAAAAGGATTTTGAATGGCCTGATCTCCAAAATGAGAAGACATAATGATATAACGCCATTCTTTTTCATCTGAAAACCTAGCAGGCTTCGAGCATATGGCTCTCTTTACCCAGTCCTGATCACTTAATTCGTTCTGCACTTCCAGAGATTTATTATAGTCTACCGGTGCCAAAATCACGACTGTACTCGGTGGCAATGCCGCCTTAATTCTTTCTTTTAGTTTCTTTGGGGCACGAATCTCAAAATGAAAATTACCCCATTTTGGATTTTCCTTGCTCTCCGAAAAACATAATATGTATATTCCCTGAATTGGGTTATTATCACTAAGATCGGTAAAAGAGTGGCCATCTTTTATTTTATATGATCCAATTCCTTCTAACTCATCTTTTCTATCTTCGTCCTCTATAGTTCTAAAATACCGGATAGGACGAAACCTTAATTTCCCATTCATATGATTCTCCACCGCCGTAGCGCTGTCTAAGCGTCTGTAAAGAATCGGGAAATCACTCATGTTATTACTCTGCGCCCTCTGCGCCTCTGCGGTTAAATAACCTACGCCCTTCTCTTCTTCTCGGCATCTAACAATTTCTCCAGCGCACTCGGCAAAGCATGCGCCCATCCCGTCACGTTCCCCGCCCCCAGGCAAACGACGAAATCGCCCGGACCGGACAGTTCGGCAATCATTTGCGGCAGATCGTCCGGAGAGGGCAGGAGGTGCACGTCGCGGTGTCCGTGGCGGCGGATGCCTTCGGCGAGGTGTTCCTTGTCCGCGCCTTCGATGGGTTGTTCGCCGGCCGGGTAGACGTCGGCGACGATGACGGTATCGGCTTCGTTGAAGCAGGTGCAGAATTCCTCGAACAGGCTCGAGAGCCTTGAATAACGGTGCGGCTGCTTGACGGCGATGACCTTTCCGCCCGTAGCCTCGACGGCCATGCGGGCGGCTTTCAGGACGGCGGCGATTTCGACCGGGTGGTGGCCGTAATCGTCGATCACGGTGATCCCGCCTGCCTCGCCGGTTTTGGTGAAGCGGCGCTTGACGCCGGAGAAGGTGCCGATGGCATGACGGATGGTTTCCTGCGGGATGTTCATTTCATAGCCGATGGCGATCGCCGCCAGCGCATTCAGGATATTGTGATGCCCCAGCATCGGCAGGCGTACGTTAATAAAGGTTGTTTCCTCACCGGCGAGCCACGCCGCAAAGATGACGTCAAAGGTGCTGCCGTTCGCATCAGAGCTGACATTCGAGACCCTGACGTCGGCCTGCGGGTTAAAGCCGTAGGTGATAATCCGGCGGTCGGATATTTCCGGGATCAGTGTCTGCACGCCCGGATGATCGATACAGACAACCGCATAGCCGTAGAAAGGCAGGTTCATCACGAACTTGCGGAAAGCTTCCTGAATGTTTTCGTAGGTGCCGTAGTGATCCAGATGCTCGGGGTCGATATTGGTGATGACGGCACACGATGCCGGCAGACGGGTAAAGGTGCCGTCGCTCTCATCGGCCTCCACCACCATCCAGTCGCCTTCGCCAAGGCGCGTATTGGGGCCATAGGCGTTCACGATGCCGCCATTGATGACGGTGGGGTCG
>CAZKGT010000081.1:0-9649 GCA_964552285.1 uncultured Pseudobdellovibrionaceae bacterium
TCGGAAGTCCCGCAGGAAGACCCGTTATACGAAGATGTGCAGCTTCTGATCGGCCAGAGCGAGCGCTGCAGGGACATACTGACTGAGTTCGCGCGGCATCCCGACGAAAAAACGGCGGACATGATGGAGCCTCTTCCGCCTGCGGCCCTGCTGGAAGAGATTGCGGAACCTTTTCTGGTTGAAAGCGAAAATGCAAAACTAAAAATTGAATCGGCCCCTTCTGAAATTGCACCACCGATGATCCGGAAGACTCCGGAGCTCTCGCACAGCCTGGGTAATATCATCCAGAACGCCCTGCAATTTGCCAAAACGCAGGTGCTGGTGCGTTGCGAATGGACGGAAGATACCTTTAGAATCGTCATTGAGGATGACGGGCCTGGCTTTTCAAACACCATGCTTTCGCGTATTGGTGAGCCTTATCTCTCTACCCGCCGGGATAGCGGAAAAAACATGGGGCTTGGGATATTCATCGCCAGAACCTTTCTTGAAAACACCGGCGGAAAACTGTTTTTTACCAACGTAAAAACACACGGTGCACAAGTTACGGTGACATGGAACCGGAAGGATATTGAAGCATCGTAAGAAACTGCATAAAGTCAGAATGATAAAAAATGCAAAAGGGAAGCATGAGAGAACAAGAAACAGAAGCCTCTGCGCAGGACAAAGGATCGCTGCTGGTCATTGATGATGACACGGTGCTTGCCGACCGTCTGGCAAAGGCTCTCGAAAAACGCGGATTTCAGACGGCGACCGCCTACACGACGGAAAGCGGCCTTGATGAGGCTGTGCGTCTCAGGCCGGATTTTGCAGTGATCGACCTTAAGCTCGGCCTCAATAGCGGCCTCGATCTGGTGCAGAAAATCAAGGACAACGTGCCGGACTGCCGTATCGTTATGCTGACGGCTTTTGGCAATATCACCACGGCTGTGGCCGCCATCAAGGCCGGGGCCGTCGATTATCTGGCAAAACCGGCGGATGCGGATGCGGTTGAGAGTGCGCTCCTGCAAAAAACAGAGGACCTGATGCCCGCCCCGCCTGAAGACCCAATGAGCGCCGACCGTGTGAAGTGGGAGCACATCCAGCGCGTCTATGAGCAATGCGGGCGCAACATCTCCGAAACAGCGCGACGCCTTAAAATGCACCGCCGGACGCTTCAGCGTATTCTCAGCAAATACGCACCCAGAGATAACGAGTCTGACGAAGAGTAACCCAGGAGAGTCCCTCCAACGGGCCCGTTCTATTCACGACTTATTTTGCTGCCGTTTCTTCTTATTGTTTTGCTTATTGTTGCACATAAAATTGCAAAAGGTTGGCTGCATCCAAGCAAAAAAAGAATAAAGAAAAAGTAGCTTGGGACCTGGTGAGCAACTGAGATCGCAGACCTAAGAGAGCCCCCCAGAGCGTTCTGTATTTAATTCCGGTCGTCGCACCGCACCAACAGCAAACGTCATCCCCGCGAAGGCGGGGATCCGGACAAGTATCCGCTATCTCGCTTGCTGAAAGTTGACCAAATCCCCGCCTTCGCGGGGATGACGAGACGTGGCCAAACTTAAATGCAGAACGCTCTAGAAAAAGTTTCCGGAAGCAACGATTGCGCCCAAAAGCGTGGCGAGGACAAGCAGATGCGCGACGACGCTGATATAGATCGCACGGCGCAGGTGACCGCTATCCAGCTGTGAGGTTGTATTATCCGGACCGATCCACTCACGAGGGACCGCGCTGCCGTCAAGATCCGCCACAGGACCACCCACAACAATGTCGAGCGCCCAGGCAATCGTCGTCACCGGAATGCCGCCCTGCTCATAGGGGGCGTCGCCGGTTTTGGCAACCCATCCCTTCATGGCACGGGTCATTTGCGTCGTCGGCGTAAAAAGTCCGGCCAGAGCGAGATAAATACCCGCCAGTGCGGAAGGAACGACCCCCATCAGCTTTTCAAGATAAAGCGGGCAAAGGCCGAATCCTTTTGTGAATCCTTCCTTGCCAAAACGGTATGACAGCGCCGAAAGACCGGCATACAGAAAAGCCAGGGGCAGGCCGCCGATCAAGTACCAGAGCAGCGGCGCCATAATGCCCTTTTCGAATGTGTTCGCAACAAATGCAATGCCGGCACGCGTAATGCCGAAATTATCACTGCCTGAAAGATCGGTGCGCGTGGAGCGGGCAATCGTATAGTAGGTTCCGGGCATGACCTTGTTATTCTTCAGCGCGTTATAAAGACGCATCAGCGAGAACCAGACGGTCCCCGAGCACAATGTCAACGTCAGCAGCAACATCTCCACAAAGCCGAAACGGGGATAGCTGTAAGCGATTTTCTGTGCGTAGAATCCTGCGCCAAGCACAACAACTGCAATAATCAGCGTATAGATCGCCCCGCGCAGGAAAAGATCGGTTTTCTTTCTCTGACGCCTGTCCAGCCGTCCGCCGAGCCTGCCAAAAAGATTATCAACAATCCACCAGACAAAAGGCGTGGCATAACCTGCTATCGGGCCTGTCACCAAACCACTCAGAGATGCAATCAACAACGCACCGACCGCAACGGGCAACCGTTCGGGCAAAAGAAAATGTTCGTGTAAATTGACAAGAAACTCAGGCATTAGGCATTTTATAGCATGTTATTGTTGGGGCTGAAACGGCCTGCAATCAGTTTAAGCGAGTATATATGCCTGTTATCCCCCGGGAATCAATAGAATCCATGATCAGCCTGCGTACCAGCAAGCGTGCGCGGCGTATGGCCTTGCGGCTAGATCCGAAAGAAAGAGTGATTCAGCTTGTGGTTCCACAGCGCGCCAATATTAAAAAAGCATGGGCCTTTGCCGAGGATCACCGGGAATGGATCGAACAGACTTTATCCTCCCTGCCCCCGCTTGTCCGGTTTGAAAACAGGGCGGTTGTTCCCGTTCTGGGACAGGACCGCACGGTCAGAATAACTTACGATATGACATTAAAAAGAACATGTATTTTATTGAATAATAATGAAATATCCATTCTAACGAACAAACATGATCCTTCGGCGCGTATTCGCCGCCACCTGATATCGCTCGCACAGGAAACATTTGATAAGCTGGCACATGAAAAAGCACAAACGATCGGGCTTGCCCCCATGTCCGTACGCGTACGCGATACGAAAAGCCGCTGGGGCAGTTGTTCGGATGACGGGCGGTTATCCTTTTCCTGGCGCCTGATTTTTGCGCCGGCCTGCGCCATGGATTATGTGATCGCCCATGAAGTTGCGCACCTGAAACACATGAACCACAGCAGGGCTTTCTGGAACCTGTGCCGCCAGCTTTCAGACAATTATCTGGAGGGACGGCACTGGATGCAAAACAACGCGCATGAGCTTATGCGCTATGCCGCCTGATCTTTTCACAGAGCTTCCTTAAGGGAGAGTCTTTTTCATGGAATTAATCGTACGGCTGTGGTACGATATTAATCTTCTACATATTAGATATGCGTTTTTTAAATAGCTTAAAAAATAAGCAAAAGGGAGATTTGCGCATGAACAACAGGTTCGACCTGCATGAATTAATCAGGGATTTATATCACGCTTACGAAATCGCCATCCAATACGGAGGCAATCACAATGTTGATTTTGCAGGTTATGCCGCGCGCCACGGGCTGGATCATTTCCGCTCCGCCCTCAGCTTACCGGACCTGACGCAGACAGAGCTGTCCTCCACTCTGCGTCTTGCCATCCAGAGCCAGAAACAGGCTGGCGGGCGCCGCCTTTCAGACAGGCTGAGCTATCTGGCGCACTATGTCAGCAACCTGAACAGCGCCCCTGTGACCGTTACCGGCGCTGTATAAATTCCAGCGCACTTTGGAGGATCTGCTGCGCTGCAAGCGCATCGATAGTTCCTTTTTGTTTTGCTTTAGAGATATCCACAGACTTACCCACCATTTCCTCCACGGAGGCTGTGGACAACCGTTCGTCCCACAGGGCTATCCACGGTTTTGTCCCCACGATTTGTGGATATCTGGTCATTTCGTCGGCAAAAGAGCGGACGGAATCGCAGCGAGGTCCGGCACTGCCGTCCATATTCACCGGCCAGCCGAGGACAAAACCGCCAACATGATAATCCCGCACAGCCCTGGCCAGCTCTTCGATATCGACGGAGAATTTCCTGCGCCTGATTGTGGAAAGCGGCGTAGAAATGGTCTGTTCCGGGTTGGACACGGACAGGCCGATTGTCTTCGTCCCGATATCAAGACCCAGAAGAGCCGTACCCACGGGCCGCGATTCATAAATCTTTTCCAGCAGATCAACAGGCATTGCGCCTCCTTCCAACGAATGCTAGAAGATCTAGGCTGTAAACTAAAGGAATACAAGCATGTCCATGGATAAAGACACGGTGCGCAAGGTTGCGTCGCTGGCCCGGATCAGGGTTACGGAAGATGATCTGGATAAGCTGACCCCGCAGGTTGGCGGAATTCTGACATGGGTCGAGCAGCTTGGCGAAGTGAATACCGATAATGTCGAGCCACTGGCCAACGTGGTTGATATCGCCCCGCACCAGCGAAGGGACGAAATCAATGACGGCGCCTGCCAGGACAAGGTTCTGGCCAATGCGCCGGAGGATCTTGAGGGCTATTACGTCGTACCGAAGGTGGTGGAATAATGAGCAATTTAACGCACCTCACAATCGCCGAAGCGCTAAAAGGCCTTGAGAGCAAGGAGTTCTCGGCTGCCGAGCTGACGCAGTCGCATATCGACGCGGTGGATGCCGCCGACCACATCAACGCCTTCATAGTGAAGACGCCGGATATCGCTCTGAAACAGGCGAAGGAATCCGACGAACGCCGCGCTTCCGGTAAAGCGGGCGCTCTGGATGGTATCCCGCTGGCCATCAAGGATCTGTTCTGTACGCAAGGCGTACAGACAACAGCTTCCAGCCATATCCTCGAAGGTTTTGTCCCGCAATATGAGTCAACAGTTACCTCGAAGCTGTTTGCCGACGGCGCTGTCATGCTGGGCAAGACCAGCCTCGATGAGTTCGCCATGGGATCGTCCAACACGACGAGCTATTTCGGCAATGTTATCAGCCCCTGGAAAAGCCAGAGTGCCCCGGATGCAAATCTGGTTCCGGGCGGGTCATCCGGAGGCTCCGCCTCTGCCGTGGCGGCACGGATTGCCATGGGCGCCACAGGAACCGATACGGGCGGCTCTATCCGTCAACCGGCTGCTTTTTGCGGCATCACCGGGATCAAGCCAACATACGGGCGTTGTTCGCGCTGGGGGATCGTCGCGTTCGCATCTTCCCTCGATCAGGCCGGCGTATTCGGGCGCAGTGTCGAAGATTGCTCGATCCTGCTAAAATCCGCAGCCGGGTACGACCCCAAGGACAGCACATCGGCGGATATCCCCGTGCCTGACTTTCAGGCCGCCCTGACCGGCGACGTTAAGGGGCTGAAGATCGGCATTCCGAAGGAATACCGCGCAGACGGCATGCCCGGGGAAGTTGAAAAGCTCTGGCAACAGGGTATTGAGTGGCTGAAGGCGGCCGGCGCGGAAATCATTGACGTTTCCCTGCCGCATACGAAATACGCCCTGCCCGCCTATTACATTATCGCCCCGGCGGAGGCGTCCTCCAATCTGGCCCGTTATGACGGCGTACGTTACGGCCTGCGGGTTGAGGGCGAGAATCTGAAGGACATGTATGAACTGACCCGCGCCGAAGGGTTCGGAGACGAGGTCAAGCGGCGGATCCTGATCGGCACGTACGTGCTTTCGGCAGGCTACTACGATGCGTACTACGTCAAGGCACAAAAAATCCGCCGCCTGATCCAGAAAGACTTTCTGGATGCCTATAAACAGTGCGACGCCCTGCTAACACCGACTGCGCCAAGCGCGGCCTTTGCCATCGGCGAAAACGAAGACGACCCGATCAAGATGTATCTGAACGACGTCTTTACGGTTTCGATCAACCTGGCCGGACTGCCGGGCATGTCGGTTCCTGCGGGCCTGAGCAGCGACGGCCTGCCGCTCGGCCTGCAAATAATCGGCAGGCACTGGGATGAAGAGACCGTGTTCCGCGTTGGTGATGTACTTGAAAAAGCCGCTAACTTCACCGCCCTGCCGCAAATGGTGATGCAAAAAGCGGCCTGAGGAAAGGATATGTCATGCGAATGATCTTTCTATACTGCGTTCTGGCTATTCTTGCCCTGCCCCTGCCAGCGCAGGCGCAGACCCCGATCAACCGTGAAATGGGCAAACAATATTACCAGAATTGTATTTCCCGGCGTAATTACGTGATGACGGAAGACACACAGGAAATGCTCTGCACCTGCACAGCGGCCAAAATGATGGAAACGATGACGCTCGAAGACATGCAGATCATGGTCATGAACACCCAGGAAGGCCGGATCGCGCTGAATGAAATGCTGATCAATGTGTACGCGCCCTGTATGGAGTTTCCCATTCAGGACCTGATACAGGACCAGTGCGTTAATGACCCAAGCATTACAGCAATGTCAAAAAGACCGGTCGCCCTGTGTGATTGTCTGGCACTGGATGTTGCGGATTATATCGCCACCAACGGACCGAATGTTTTGCGCGAGGTTCTGGCAAAAGACCCGAACATCACGGACCCGCTGGGACCGATGATGAGCAGCCCCACGTTTCAGAAACAGGCACAGGAAAGCACGATGGCCTGCATAAAGAAATACCAGTAGTTTGACGGAGAAGGTTCAGAGCTAAAATGGCACAACTGATTAAAGGTGAGACAGGCGAATGGGAAATGGTGATCGGGATGGAGGTTCATGCCCAGGTCATCGCCAATTCCAAACTTTTTTCCGGCGCTTCGACGGCGTTCGGCGCGGAGCCGAACTCGCAGGTCTCTCTGGTGGACGCGGCAATGCCGGGCATGCTGCCGGTCCTGAACGAGTATTGCGTCGAGCAGGCCGTGCGGACGGGCCTTGGCCTGAATGCGCAGATCAACCTGTATTCCGTGTTCGAGCGCAAAAACTATTTCTACCCGGACCTGCCGCAGGGCTACCAGATCTCGCAGTACCAGTATCCGGTGGTCGGCACGGGCGTGGTCGAGATCGACCTGCCGGACGGCACGACCAAGGAAATCGGCATCCCCCGCCTGCATATGGAGCAGGATGCCGGGAAGTCCCTGCACGACCAGCATCCGCGCAAATCTTTCGTGGACCTCAACCGTTCGGGCTGCGCGCTGATGGAAATCGTTTCGGAGCCGGATATCCGCGGGCCGGAAGAAGCTGCCGCTTACCTTTCCAAGCTGCGGATGATCCTGCGCTATCTCGGCACCTGTGACGGGAACATGGAGGAAGGCTCGATGCGGGCCGATGTCAATATCTCCGTCCGCCGCCCCGGCGAGCCATACGGCACTCGCTGCGAGATCAAAAATGTGAACTCGGTCAAGGCCGTGCAGATGGCTATTGATTATGAGGTTGTGCGCCAGATCGAAATCATAGAAAACGGCGGCGCAATCGCCCAGGAAACGCGCCTGTGGGACCCGGCAAAGGGCGAGACGCGATCGATGCGCTCCAAGGAGGAGGCGCACGACTACCGCTATTTCCCGGACCCGGACCTGCTGCCCCTCGAGCTTGAACAAAGCTGGGTCGATGAGATCAAGCAGACCCTGCCGGAACTTCCGGATGAGAAGAAGCACCGCTTTATGAAGGATTACGGGCTTTCACTCTACGATTCTTCCGTGCTGATCGCCGAGCGGGTTCGGGCCGATTATTTTGAAACCGTGGCCAGGGGCCGGGATTCGAAAATGGCCGCCAACTGGGTGATCAACGAATTGCTCGGGCTGCTGAACAAGAACACGAAACAGCTTTCCGAGTCGCCGGTCAGCGCGGCACAGCTTGGGGGCCTGATTGATCTCATCGCCGATAACACGATCTCCGGCAAGATTGCCAAGGACGTTTTTGCCGAAATGTATGAAACCGGCAAGGACGCCGCCGATATCGTCGAAGAAAAAGGCCTGAAGCAGGTCACCGACACCGGCGCGATCGAGGCCATCATCGACGAAGTTATCGCCGAGAACCCGGATAACGTCACAGCGTATAAAAGCGGCAAGGACAAACTTTTCGGCTTCTTCGTCGGCCAGGTAATGAAAAAATCGCAGGGCAAGGCCAATCCGGCTGTAGTGAATGAGATGTTGAAGAAAAAGCTTCAATAGGCAACTCTGGAATAGAAACCCATAGGAAAGGCTTACAGCCATGACAGGACCAGCAAAAGGCGAACACGCCCTTCTCCAGTACACACAACAGGCCCGGCACCGGGTGAATTTCAGCATTCGCTGGGATGCCGCCGAGGAAGAAATCGTGCGCCCGGAGATGTTCAAGATATCCAAGCAGGACGATGAAGATCACAACGACAAGCTCCTAAAGGAGATGGCGGAAAGCAATCCGTACACCGAGGACCTCAATGTCGAGATGGGAAAGATCACGGAAACGTTCGATATCGACCTTGTCTGCCTGATCTTTAATGCTGACGGCGAGATCGTCGATGCCGTCTCCCCGATCGCCGAGGAGGAAATCGACCGGTCCGGCAAGATTTATCATAGCGGCGACGAACAGCACGGAGTCAGCACGCATGATGACGAAATTATTTCCGTCGAACTGAAAGACCTGCCGGATTATATCCATCACATGGTTTTCCTTGCCACGGCGCAAAGCGGACATGATTTCGCGCAGGTCATCAACCCGGAGGCCCGCGTATCCGACGCCATGACCGACAACGATATTATGCTCGTCAATATGGGGGGCGGGGAAGCCGCCGGAAAAACAGGCTTTATCTTCAGCCACCTGTACCGGGGCGAAGAAGGCTGGATGCTGCACAATATCAGCGAATTCCGGGTCGATGCCCAGATTGAGGACTGGACCGCGGAAGTGACGCCCTACCTTCACAGTTGATCTGGCCGCAAATTCTTGATATTCCATCCCAGATACTTAGACGTGGCCCCGCTTTGCCCTGGCAAAGCAATCCCTGAACAAGCGAGGCCGCGTGAAGTGAAACGGAGACGTGGCCGAGTGGCTGAAGGCGCTCCCCTGCTAAGGGAGTATGGGGTTTATAGCCTCATCGAGGGTTCGAATCCCTCCGTCTCCGCCATTTTCTGTTAAATCAACGGGTTAAGTGCTGAATATTGCTGGTGAGCCGTACCAGTGAGACATTTAGTAGGTTTAACCCCGCATATCTGAGCCTTTCACGGCACAATATCTACTATTTCCGTTATCCGCTTCCACCTTCTCTGCATCCGCAAGGAAAAGCCAGTGATATAAAACTGTCACTGCAAACACGCGATCCGCAAGAAGCGTTGCGTTTGGCAAAAGCCCTCAGTATTTTCACTGAGAACATTTTAAGCAATCCGATAGTACAAAATATGGAATATTATGAAATAAGAGACGCCTTAGCAGAGCATTACAAAAAGCAACTGGCGAGAAAAAAAGAGAGAATGAGCCGCACAGGGCCATTATCTCCCAAACATATACAGGCGTTCCACAACATGCTTTTTGCTGTTGAGGATGCCTTAAAGCACGAAAATTATGAAGAGAGAGGCACAGACGAGGACACCGATAAGATGATAGAGCGCCTGTGCGTGAAGACAAGCTGGTTGAGAACACCTCTCTAGATAGTGTAGTCACAAGATTTCGAATATGAGAGAATCGTATCAGCACGCAA
>CAZKGT010000082.1:0-9587 GCA_964552285.1 uncultured Pseudobdellovibrionaceae bacterium
TGAAATACTGGTATAAAAACACTAAACACTAACCGTTAGATGGAATAGCCCCTTTATTTATCATAACCTGAAAACGGCCCGCTCTGATATTTTTACCCTGCTGCCATGCAGAAATATCAAAGCTTTTCCACCTGGCCGTATTCCAGTTCCACCGGGGTGGAGCGGCCGAAGATGGACACCGAAACCTTGAGCTTGCCCTTTTCCTCGTCGATTTCCTCGACAACGCCGTTGAAGGAGGCAAACGGGCCGTCCGTGACCTTGACCTCTTCGCCGATGTCGTAGATGACGGACGGGCGCGGGCGCTCGACGCCTTCCTGCACGGCCTTGAGAATGTGCTGGGCCTCGGACTCGGAAATCGGCACGGGCTTGTTGCCGCCGCCCAGAAAACCGGTAACCTTCGGTGTGTCTTTAATCAGGTGCCAGACCTCGTCGGACATGTCCAGCTTGGCAAGCACGTAACCGGGGAAGAACTTGCGCTCGGCGTTCACGCGCTGGCCGCGTTTAACCTCAACCACTTCTTCGGTGGGCACCATGATCTCGACGACCCGGTCTTCAAGACCCTGTTTCTTCGCCTTTTCCTGGATGGCCTCGGCGACCTTGTTTTCAAAGCCTGAATAAACGTGCAGTACATACCAGCGTTGCGCCATTTTTTAATACTCCTCTAGCTTCCAAGACCAAGCAGAAATTTCACGATCACGGCCAGAACCTGATCGGCCGCGTATAGAAAGATTGCGGCAATGAACACCATAATAAACACGGCGATCGTGCTGATAGTGGTTTCCTTGCGCGAAGGCCAGGTCACTTTCAGCATTTCCGATCTGACCTGACGGATAAATTCAACCGGTGAAATCTTGGCCATCGTTCAATATCCTTTTGCGTTCTCTTCCCCCACAGGTTCGCGTCCTGACCGAACCCGGCCCGAGATGCGTAAACCAATTTTCATGGGAATGGAGACTATATAATCCGCTCCGGCGCAAAAGGCCAGAGAAAAATTATATAGAAACCTATGACCTGACGTTTTTTAATCAATAATTTTCAGCACTATGGCCGGGGAACATGCAGCTTCTTACTCGAAGCTATCCATCTTTCTCCGCTTGCCAATACTCTTTCCTGCCACTTAAAGCGGAGGTTTCCTTCAACGTCACCCATTCTTTTTACGAAATCATCACGTGTTGGCAGAGGTCCATCACACATTTCCGCAATTGCCTCCGGTGAAAGACCAAAATGGGAATTCCGGCGCCCCCCGTCTGCGGGCAATCTCGTCAAACCATCCTCTATAATCCGTCTGCCATGCTCTTCGCCTTTTCTTTCTAGAGCATCAAGATACGCTTTGGTGATTCTGACGAAAACGACAGTGCGAATTTGTCCTTTATTATGCGGGTCGGGCTGCTCTTCTTCCCAGCGCTCAATCCCGTGTTCCGGCAAAGCGATTACATCAGCCTCTAACGTCCCCGCTGCCTCATCGGTAACGTCTCTTTCTAAAAGTTCTTCTGCCGTTGCTGCACCTGCATCACCCATGTTTTTCTCCTGTTATTTTGGATTGGCCTCTTTGCATATAAAAATCAACTGCGGACGTTTTATACAAAATAATCTGATTTGACAAATATTTTATGTCAATACTAGATTCGCTGTGGCACTGCGGGTGCGCCGACCGGTACTACGGCAACCGTAGCAAGATCGTCCCGTTCCTTAACTTCCGCGACAACTTCATTGATCTTTTCCTGCAATTCCGGGGCACTTGCCGCGTTATAGTAGCCCCACCCGTTGTCGTCCATTGCGCTGCCGCCGGACTTATCAAAGATCGTGAGCATCAGGTCACGATTACCCGCGGAAACACCCCTCAGCCCTTCAAGCAATTCGATCATCAGCTCTTCGTGCCGCACCGAACCCCGGGCGTTTTCCATCGAACCGGCGAGACGATTGATGAAGGCCTCTTCATCTTCTTCCTTAAGTTTCAGAAACAATTCACGAAGAAGCGGCGTACCTTTAACCGTCAGAGGGGATTGCGCAACGCGGGCGATATCGAGGGCGGTTCTCGTGTCATCTTTTTTTACTTTTATCTCATCATCATGCTGGTCCATAAATATGGCATCATCAAGCGCCTCCAGCGCCCCGGCCAATCCTTCCGGCTGCGCAGCCTTTTGCCTGACGAGATCAAGAAACATTCCAATCAAGAAATCTTTCAAATGGCCCGTTTTGTCTTTTTGAGAAACATCGTCCTTAACCGTCTTAAACCAGGCCTCCGGATCCCGGCCGGCCAAACTCTCAAGAGTGTCCATATAACGTTCGGCGGACCACTTTTTCGCATCGTCCGATTTGCCGCAATTATCAACGGCCACCCTTCTCAGGAAAAGCAGCTGGAGTCTTTCCGGTGCGTTCTTTTGCGCGCGCGCAAATATTCGTTGTATTTCCGGAAGCGGATTCTCGATGTATCTGCACAGAAAATCGCCATACCCGGGTGAGAATGGAAAAGCATCGTCCTTTCCGGCTTCTGCGCGGTGTTTTGTATAACCCATTATTAACCCTGCTCAACTCAGTTTCTTACAAGCGGCCAATCAGCCACATTTTTCTGGAAAATTCAAGCGGAAAGTTACTCATAACGTTAAGGCGCCGGAGGATAATCCGGCGCCTTTTGACGGCACTGTGGGGGAGAGTGCGTTACCTTCCCGTTCCTAGCTCGGCTCTGGTTTGCCGAGACTTAGCAGGGCGAACATCGCCCAATAGGACCAGATATTGTTAAGCGTTTGTTTCGCCTGATCCAATCTGGTTGTCCTATTATAGTTATTTGTTAAGTTTCCCATGAAACCTCCTTGTCCAACTCATTTAATATTAAAATAATATAAAAAAATGTTCCAAGTCAATATAAACTGAACTAAAAAACATTCATTTTATAAAAATAAATACCGCTTTATCTCCATTTTTAATTTTGCATAATCGTTTTTGTTTTGTTTTTTATCTTATTTTGGTGTGTATAATGATTATTTTTATTACTTTAAATTCATATATTGATCTGATTTCTGATAATAGAATACGCCACAGGAGAAATAAAACTGTATCCGGCAGAGTACGAATTTCTGCAAAAGCGCCCTCTTCTTTCTTGCATTGGTGAGCAGACATTATAGATTACACCCTTCCGGAAAACTGCAAGGTGGTGGACGCCTCATATGAGCAAGTCTATGTATAGTTACCTCGACGATCTCGAAGCCAAATCGATTTATATCATCCGCGAGGCCTATAACCGGCTGCACCCTATGTGCATGCTGTGGTCGATCGGCAAGGATTCAACGGCCATGCTCTGGCTGGTGCGGAAAGCGTTCTACGGCCGGGTGCCGTTCGATCTGTGCCTGCTGGATACCGGCATGGAGATGGACGAGGTATACGCCTTCCGGGATCAGCTCCAGAAAGACTGGAAGCTGGAGAGCGTCATCAACTGGCAGTGCCCGCCGGAAGAGGACATGGACGCCACCCTGCCGCCGGCCACCCGCGCGGCCGCCCGCAAAACCGAGGGCCTGAAAAACCTGCTGCGCGAAAAACAGTATAAGGGCGTGATCTGCGGTATCCGCCGGGATGAACAATCCATGCGCGCCAAGGAGCGTGTTTTCTCGCCGCGCACACTTGACGGCGACTGGGACTTCAAGGACCAGCCCGCCGAGTTCTGGGACCAGTACAAGACCGAGTTCCCGGAAGGCGCGCACCTGCGCATCCACCCGATCCTGCACTGGACGGAGGTCGATATCTGGCGCTACATCAAGCGGGAGAACATCCCGTCCGTGCCGCTTTATTTTGCCAAAGACGGCAAGCGTTACCGGAGCCTGGGTGAGAAAAACATCACCATGCCGATCGAAAGCAACGCCTCAACCATCGACGAGATTATCGAAGAGCTGGAAACCACCAAGACATCAGAACGCGCCGGCCGGACGATGGACAAGGAAACCGAGGACAGTTTCGAGCGGCTCAGGGCGAGCGGGTATATGTGACAAAAATCCTGCCCCTGCGATAAGCAGGAGCTTAGATGATGTCATCCCCGCGAAGGCGGGGATCCACAGCAAATAGAAGAAATATGTAAGTGAGATTATGCTTGAAAACCTGGCTAACATAATGACAGAGGTCATGGCATTTACAAACAATCACAAAATTGAGGCCGAATTTCATTTATATTACATTCGCGAACTTCAAGACAAATCTGACTCTCAAGCGGAATATTGGGCACGGTTTGAAAAAAACGCCGGCGTTTACTGCATATTCGATTCCAAAGAAAGCCATACAAAATATATCGGGATGAGCGAAAAGGACACCGGATCGCGTTTGTTCTATTGGCTCTTTAAAGAGAACAAACTTGCAGAAAAGTTATTGAAGGACGATATCATCCTTTCAATTGTTCTTCGGAAAGAACCTTATATGGCATCGGCTTTAGAAACTTATTTGATCCGGGAGATACCAACGCTTCATAATGTCAGAAAATTAGAGAAGATAGAAAAAAATGACTAACAAAAAAACGGAAAACGAGCTTAAACACCAGCAGCTTCGCGTGGTCATTGTCGGGCATGTCGATCATGGCAAGTCGACGCTGATCGGGCGGTTGCTCTATGACACTGACAGCCTGCCCGAGGGTAAGGTTGAGGAGATCGAAAAGGTGTCCAAACGCCGCGGGGCGGAGACGATTGAATGGTCGTTCCTGCTCGATGCGATGCAAGCCGAACGGGACCAGGCCGTCACCATCGACACCACGCAGATCTGGTTTTCGACCGCGATGCGCGATTACGTGATTATCGACGCGCCGGGGCACCGGGAATTCCTGAAGAACATGATTTCGGGCGCCGCAGCCGCCGATGCCGCCATTCTGGTGGTTGACGCCTCCGAAGGCATTCGTGAACAGACGAAACGTCACGCCTACCTGCTTCACCTGCTCGGCCTGCGCCAGGTCGCCGTTGTCATCAACAAAATGGATGTGGTCGGCCATGACCCGGAAATCTTTGAAGCCGTGGCGAAACAGGCGTCGAATTATCTGGAATCGATCGGCCTGCAGGCCTCGCACATCGTGCCGATTTCCGCGCGCGAAGGTGATATGATCGCCGGACGAGGCGAAAACATGGGCTGGTATAACGGCAAATCGCTGATCGAGGTGCTGGACAGTTTCGATCTTGCCATGCCGCCGATCGCCCGCGCGCTGCGTTTTCCGGTGCAGGATGTCTACCGCTATGAGGAGCGCCGGATTATCGTCGGGCGGATCGAGACGGGAATCCTGCGCAAAGGCGATACCGTCTTTTTCTCACCGACCAATGAAAAGGCGAAGGTGGAAACCATCGAAGTCTGGCCGCCCGATGAAAACAAGGTCGAGGCCCATGCGGGCGAGGCCGTCGGCATCACGCTGGACGAGCGGATTTTCGTCGAGCGCGGGCATATCGGCAGCCATGAGAACAATCCGCCGATGCTCTCGAACGTCTTCCGGGCCAATATTTTCTGGATCTCGCACACGCCGCTGAAGATCGGCAACTCTTACAAAGTGCGATACGGCACCTATGAGGCGATGGTCACCGTCCAGTCTATCGACAAGGTTATTGATACGGACGATCTTGCGCAGAATACGGACAGCGGCGAAGTGCCGCGCAATGCCGTGGCCGAGGTGACGCTCCGGGCACGCGATCTGCTGCCGCTTGATCCGTACACCGACAATGCGCGCACCGGGCGGATTGTGCTCTATGAGCAGTACGATATCGCGGGCGGCGGCGTTATCAATATGGAGGGCTACCCAGACCAGCGCCGCACCGCACCCAAGGCGCAGAATATTTACGAGGTCGAGCACCTGCTCAGCACCGATGCCCGGGCGCGGCTCAAGGGCCACCATGGCGGCGTGTTCTGGTTCACCGGCCTGTCCGGGGCCGGAAAATCGACGGTCGCGATGGCGGTCGAACGCGCTCTGTTTGAAAAGGGTTTCCACACTTACGTGCTTGACGGTGATAACGTCCGTCACGGCCTGAACTCGGACCTTGGCTTCTCACCGAAAGACAGGGCGGAGAACATTCGAAGGATTGGCGAAGTGGCGGCCCTGATGTCCGATGCCGGAACAATCGTCATCACCGCCTTTATCTCACCCTACCGCGCCGACCGCGACCGGGCCCGAAGCGCCGCACCCTCAAGGTTTCACGAAATCTCCGTTTACGCCGATCTGGCCACTTGCGAATCGCGCGACCCCAAGGGTCTTTATAAAAAGGCACGGGCAGGAAAAATATCGGACTTCACCGGGATCGACTCCCCGTACGAGCCGCCTGAAAATCCTGAGCTGGTCGTCGACACACAGCATAACGACGTCGAAACCTGCGTTCAGCAGGTACTGGATTACATCGAACAGCAGGTCGCGCTGAAAGAAACCGAAAGCACGAAAGAAAAGGCGCTGGCCGGATAGGAGGAATTACCATGCATCCGTTTCCCCTCTACGCCAAAATATTTGCCACCGGTGCAACCGTACTGGGGCTGGAGCTGGTGGCCTCGCGGATTTTGACGCCGTTTTTCGGGGTCAGCATCTATGTGCTTTCCAGCATTCTGGCGGTGACGCTGGTGGCTCTGGCCATCGGCTACAAGTTAGGTGGGATGGTGACAAACAGCCTGAGCGATCTGCATTTGCGGGTTGCGTTCCTGCTCGGCGGAGCGCTTTCGGCCTCGTGGCTGGTGGTTGCCGCCTGGTCCTATCCGTTTGTGCTCAAGTTTTTATCGACATGGGACCTTGTAGGGGGAAGCATTGCCTCCTGCCTTTACCTGATGTTTGTTCCGCTGGTGGCGCTGTCGGCGCTGAACCCGATCCTGATTGCCATTCTCGGGCAGAGATCGCTTCATTCGGAGGCGGAGAAATCCAACGATCACGGTTCGGGCACGGTGCTGTTCATCAGCACGCTCGGCTCGGTGGCCGGGGTGTTCATCGCCACGCACGGCATCCTGCCCTTCCTGTCCAATTACCTGACCTTCGTGCTGTTCGCGATGATCAATGCGGGCCTGTCGCTCGCCCTCTATTTCGCCAGCGGTGATATGAGGAACAGGGCATTTGTTCGCGCGGCAATCTTCAGCGCTGTAATGCTGGCGGCTTCGGCCGGGACTTATCTGTCCGGCGGGCTGGAGCATCGCGGCACCGTCAGGCATAACGGGCTGGAATGGGAAACGGTCGATTTCCGTCCCTCTTATTTCGGCGCGATCCGGGTGGTCGACCTGATCGTTCCGAACGGACCGTCACGCCGGATCCTGCTCAATGACGGGCTGACGCAAAACGCCTTCCTGCAGAACGGCATATCCTCGACGCTTTACACATATGCCCTCGAACGCCTTGCCACCGCGGCCACGCCGGACGCAAAGACAGCGCTCGTCCTCGGGCTTGGCGCAGGCGTTATCCCGGCCTACTACGCGGAAAAAGGCATGAAGGTCGACGCCGTGGAGATCAACCCGGACATCATCGAAATGGCCGAAAAGCATCTCTGGCTCGACAAGGGAAAGGTGAATATCTCGGTTCAGGACGCCCGCACCGCCGTGCGCGAATGCGATACAAAATACGACATCGTGGCGGTCGACCTCTTCAGCGGCGACGGCGTTCCCGAGCACCTGATTACGCTCGAATTCTTCCAGGACGTCGCCGCCTGCATGAATGAGGGGGGAAGCCTTGTCATGAACACCTTCATGGACACAGCGAAGATGGACTCGCAGCACGCGCTGATCAAGGTGCTGACCAGCGTTTTCGGTGACGTCTTTATGGCGCAGATCCCGCCCCCGGCGGGCCGCACAATCACGTCCGGGTTTTTGATGACCCGCAAGGACAGGCCGGTCGGCGGTATCCAGCTCTCTCTGGATGATATGCCGCGGCCATTAAAGAAAAAATTCCTGTCAGGCCTGAAATCCGCCAGGGTATTCCATGCGGACTCACCCGAATTAAGGGACGCCGACCTCATCACGGATGTTTCGAACAACTGGAAAAACATGGTTGTGACAACGGAAACCGAACACCGCAAAGCAGTGAACAAAAACGTCCCCTGGCAGATCCAGATGAACTAATGAAAGCCCCCATGAACACCCTTCTTCTGGAGCACCCCAAAGCCCTTATGAACCAGATCCGCCGCGTGGCGCTGGAGGCCGGGGAGGTGACGCTGCGTTATTTTGATGAATGCGGCTATCACGGAGCCGATGCCAAGGCGGACGGTTCACCCGTCACCATCGCCGATCAGGAAGCCGAGAAAGTGATTGAGGCCGCGCTGAAAAATATCCTGCCGGATGTGCCGATGGTGGGGGAGGAGTCGGTAGCGGACGGCGCTATTCCCGACCTTACGGGCGCAGAGTATTT
Organism: uncultured Pseudobdellovibrionaceae bacterium; assembly: GCA_964552285.1. Lineage (GTDB taxonomy): Bacteria > Pseudomonadota > Alphaproteobacteria > Micavibrionales > Micavibrionaceae > CAZKGT01. The sequence goes on from CAZKGT010000082.1 coordinate 8,318, forward strand.
CTGGCTGGTCGATCCGCTGGACGGCACGAAGGAATTTATATCGGGCAGCGGCGATTACACGGTGAATATCGCCCTCATTCATAAAGACCGACCCGTTCTGGGCGTTGTCTACGCTCCCGCCAAAGGGGAGCTTTACGCCGGATGCGGGGCAGGCACGGCGATCCGCTGGCTGGAGGAAAACGATCATGAAAAACCGATCCATGTCCGCAAGGCGCCGAAAGAGGGCCTGACGATTGTCGCCTCGCGCTCGCACGGCAGCGGTGAAAAAATGGATAAATTTCTCGAAGGCTACAAGGTCAGCAAACTGATCAAACGCGGCAGTTCGCTCAAAATCTGCGCTGTGGCGGCGGGCAAGGCCGACATGTATCCGCGCTTCGGCCCGACCTGCGAATGGGATACGGCCGCCGGGCACGCGGTTCTTTTATCGGCGGGCGGTGATATTACACAAGCGGATGGTTCGCCCTTCACCTACGGACATGCGGACCGGAAGTTTCTTAATCCGGAATTTATCGCGCGTTCGGCGGATGTTTAATTACTGCTGATCCAGCGGATAGCAAAACCAACCAGCAACAGGATAATCAGGTATTCAAACCCGTGCAGGGAATATTCCGATACGCCAGGCGCGTGCTCATGCCCCGGGTGCGCAAGGGCCGGAAAACTTACGGACAGGGTTGCTACAAAACTCAGAAAACCGCGCATTATTTCCTCCGTGCTGGTCTTATCTGGCTACAGTATAAAGCGGCGATCGTTTCCCACAATGGCCATGAATGACGCAGGGGGGGGAAGCTCATGCTAACAAATCCGCGGCAGCAACTCGCCGCTCGGCATGTCCAGAATACGCTGGCCGCCGATGGGGGTTTTTAAGGTGACAAGACCCGCCTGCCCGTCCGTGACCGTGCCGATACGCACGGCTTTCGTGTCCGTGTTGTGCCGGTTGATAATCTCCAGCGCGGCGTCCGCATCCTTTTCCGCAACGAAGGCCACAAAGCGCCCCTCATTGGCGACGTGCAGCGGATCGAGGCCGAGGATTTCGCAGGCCCCGCGCACGGAATCGGCAACCGGGATTTTCGTTTCATCAGCCTCGATCTGAAGGCCGGAGGAAGCGGCAATCTCGTTCAGCACCGCCGCCATCCCGCCCCGCGTGGCATCGCGCAGGCAGTGCACCTCAAGGCCGGCCGCCAGCATCGACAGCACCGCCGCGCTGAGATCCGCCGTATCGCTTTCAATTTCGTTCTCAAAAGTCAGGTTCTCACGAGCCGCCATCACCGCC
>CAZKGT010000083.1:0-9438 GCA_964552285.1 uncultured Pseudobdellovibrionaceae bacterium
GGAGCCGGGGCAAATGTCGGCGGAAATTACCAGCCTGACGCCGCGAGAGCGTGAAGTGCTGGGATTCCTTTTGCAGGGCGCCTCAAACAAGGAAATCGCCCGCGCTCTGGATCTGCAGACTGTAACGGTCAAGCTTCATGTGCGCGGCATCTGCCGTAAGCTTGGCGCCAAAAACAGGACGCAGGCGGCGCTGAGAGCAAAAGATCTGGGTGTGGAGACCGATACGTTCTCCGGCGCGTAACAGGGAGCGGTTTATGAAGCTTCGGCTTGCGGACATTGACTTCCTTGATCCAAGAAACCTCATTCCCATTCTTGTTGCGCTCGTCTTCAGCATGGCGGCAATCTATACGTCCAGCCGGTTCGTGGACACGCACTCTGAGGGTTTTTTGCAGTATCAGTCGAAAAACCGCGTGTTACTGGAGTTCGACGAAGCTCTGTATGGTTTCGAGTTGACGCTGCTCGACCATCTGGCCGGAACCGGGAAGGCCAGGGCGGAGGAAGTCAGGGAGCGCTCCCGCAAACTGAATGAATCCTATGAGGTTCTTGTCGGGAACTATGATCATACTTTCGATGCGCAGATGCGCCTTGTTTCCATGAACATAAGAGACGAATTTGCCCAGCTTTCCTATCTTCTGGAGAAAGGCGACGATCAGGAGAGCAGGAAAAGAATTGTTGTTCACCTGGAGGAACTTCACAGAAAACTGACGGATTTTTTCGGTTTTCTTGAACGGCACGATCATTCAGATGTGTCGTCATCACATGCCGGAAGAATGCAGCATCACCATGCACAGGTTTTCTGGTCCGTCTTTACGATGGGCCTGTCAGGTTTTGTGCTGATCATCGTTCTGGTCGACAGGCTTGGCAAGCTTCGCAGGATAGACGATGAACGCCGGCAGGCTCTGGAACTGGTCGGCCAGCGTATGGCGGCGATTGAGTCTGCCTTTGACGGAATTTGTATTACTGATGCGGACGGTATCCTGACCTATGCGAACAGGGCGCTGGCAGAATATTACGGCTATGATGGTCCGGATGAATTGATGGGGCAATCCTGGCGCGTACTTTACGATGGCGCGCAGTGCGACTGGTTCGAATCGGAAGTTGTGCCGCAACTCGGGAACGAGGAAGGCTGGCACGGCCACAGCATTGGGCTCAGGAAAGACGGAACAACGTTTTTTCAGAATTTGTCGGTTAAGCGTATGCCGGATGGAGGCATGGTCCGGGTCATGCGCGATGTTACGGACCAGATGCAGTCCGAAGCACTGTCAAAGCGGCGGCTTGCGGCGATCGAGGCGGCCGGGGACGGGATCGGTATTGTCGGCAGCGACGGCAACCTGTCTTACATGAACAAGGCCCTGATGGCCCTGCACGGTATACCGGAAGAAGACCTTCCGTCCTATATCGGTTCTGCGTGGGGCAAACTCTACACGGAAAAAGGGCGAGCGCAGATTGAAGCGGAAATGTTGCCGGTTCTGGAGAAAACAGGATACTGGCGCGGGGAGTCGCCGATTGTCCGCACGGGCGGGGATGTTATCTGGGCGGAAATGTCCCTGACGCGCCTTCCGGACGGCGGCTTTATCGGAACGGCACGGGATATTTCCGAGCGCAAGAAAGCGGAAAAAGAAAAACAGGAACTTCAGGAACAGGTCTATCAGGCCCAGAAAATGGAAGCCGTCGGCAGGCTGGCCGGCGGTATTGCCCACGATTTTAACAATATTCTGGCGGCCATGCTGGGGTATGCCGAATTCCTTGAGGAGGATCTGGAAGACGATCCGCAAATGAAAAAATTTGCAACGAACATCATAACGGTCGGCGGTCAGGCCAAGGCCCTTGTTGATCAGATGCTCGCCTTCTCGCGCCGTTCGGAAAGCGTGAAGGAAATCATGGACCTGAAAAAGGTTGTCAGTGAAACCGTTTCCATGCTGAAAGCCAGCCTGCCCAAGGCAATCGAGGTTCATGTCGATGTGAAGGTGCCCGGGGCAAAGGTGTATGCTAACGCAACCCAGATGACGCAGGCGCTGATGAATCTGTGCGTCAATGCGCGTGATGCGATGGGCGAAAAGCACGGGGAACTGACGGTTTGTCTGGACCTGCTTGAACCGGACGATGAGATGTTCGAGGGCATGATGGCCGGGGATATGCCTGATCCTTCTGAGGTTGTCCCTCTCCGCATATATGATCTGGAGCCGGGGCAGACCTATGTGGAGGTCGGCACCTTGCAGCAGGGGCGGCCTTATTACTGCCTGAGCGTAACGGATACCGGGACCGGGATTGAACGCGAGGTCATGGAAAAAATGTTCGATCCGTTCTTTACCACCAAGGCCGTCAACAAAGGAACCGGCCTTGGCCTTTCGAACGTGCACGGTATTATTGCGGCCCATGGCGGGGCAATCACGATCGACAGCACGATCGGCGAAGGCACGTGCTTTTCCTTCTATATTCCGCTGGCCGAAGAGCAGGGGGCGACGGATGAAAAAGAGCTGGAGGCGGAGGAAGATTTTGCAACGGGTTCAGGGCGTATCCTGATTGTCGAGGATCAGGAACAGGTGCGGGAAATGATACAGACCATGCTCTCCCGTCTTGGTTATGAGTGCTCGGTCTGCACGAACGGGCTGGAGGCCCGCGAGCACCTGAAGGACCATGGCGCCGATTACGATTTGGTGCTGACAGACCACAATATGCCTAAAATGACCGGGCTGGAGCTTATCGAGCATACCTATAAAACACAGCCTGACATTCCTTTTGTTCTCCTTTCAGGGTACGGCGAGGAACGCATGCAGGAAATGATTGAACCGCACCCGGCCATAAAGGCATCCCTGCGCAAACCCGTGAACAAGAAAAAACTTGCCGAGGAAATCAGCCGGGTCGTCAGCGAAGGCAAGGCCGCGGCCTAGAGCATTTCCCCGTCCCGCATAAAACTTTCAGATTTGTAAAGATCTTCCTGATATGATGAATATGTAGAATTAGGTTCATCAGAAGGATTCTGATGGTTGCAGGTGTAGAAAACATACTGAGCGCGGCGCAGCAAAGACAGCTGATCGCTCTCAAAAATACTGCCCGCTCATTGGACGGACGGCAGCTTAATCTTGCGTCCGGATTGGACGTAAACTCTGCACGGGACAATCCCCAAAACTTCTTCGCATCCAGAGCCCTCAAATTCAGGTCCAGTGATCTGGCACGGCTTCTGGACGGTATCGGCCGCAGCGTACAGACCATAAAAATGGCAGAAAGCGGCCTTGAGGGAGCGGAAAGCATTCTGGAACAGGCCTATTCTTACCTGACGGAAGTGGAACAGGACATCCTGAGCGGGGAAATCACATTCGAAGAAACGGTCGACACCTCTACGCCTGATAATGTAACCGAGATCACTTTTGGTGATCCATCGGATCTTCAGGGCTATGCCGGGGCGCAGGATGGAGTGGGTGTGGTTTCGCTTATTAACGGTGGTGATGGTGTTTCTCTGGACGGAAATCTCTGGAAGAAATTCCAGATTGACTACGACGTTACGGCAGACACGGTACTGGAATTTGATTTCCGCAGCACAAATATTCCCGAGATAGCGGCCATTGGCTTTGATAACGATAACAATTTTTCAAACAGCAATGACCAGTTCTTTCTCTATGGCACGCAGTTCGGAGGCATTCCTTATTCTGCGCCGATCCCGACCTATCAATATGATGGCTCCGGCGATTACGTTCATGTTGAAATCCCTATCGGTACTTACTTTACCGGCACCTTCAGCCACATAACATTCATCAATGATGACGATGGCGGCGGTGATGATGGCGATAGCCAGTATCTGGATATTTTCCTGCGCGAAGGACCGCTGCCCACGCCGCCAACCGTCCAGACCGGCCCGCAGAAGCTGGAGGATGATTACGCTCATATCATCGAACAGCTTGATTTACTGGTGCTGGATAGCAGTTACCGCGGCATAAACCTGCTGGGCGGAGATGACCGGACGACATATTTTAACGAACTGCGGACAAGTTCGCTTGTTACCGAAGGAATTGACGCGACCTCTGCCGGACTGGGGCTAACTCAGGAAGGCTTTGACTCGCTGGAAGACGTTCGGCTTAAAATCGAGGAGGTGCGTGCGGCCCGGGAAACCATTCGCCAATACGCTTCCTCCGTTGCCAATGACCTCAATATCATCAAAAACAGGGAATTCTTTACGAAAGCGCTGATCAACACTCTGGAGGAGGGGGGCGACAAGCTGATCCTGGCCGATCAGAATGAGGAAGGCGCAAAATTGCTGGCGCTCCAGACAAGACAACAGATCCAGCTCAGCGTCCTGTCGATCCGTGATGTCTCCATCGCAAACTTTATTTAGGACAGGTCGCTCCGAAATCCTGACGCAGGTGGGGGCTTGCAATGACGTGGATTATGATCGTTTTATTGGGGGGATAAACTCTGTGCTCTCGTCTGTTCTTTGCGATCTCTGTGGCCAGAAAGCGTTCCAGCCTGTAACGGAATTTCAGGCGTGGCTCAAATGCCGATTGAAGCTAGCCTTTTGTTCTTCCTTCGCGCCACCACGCAAAAGCGGTAAGCGCCAGCAGAGATATGGCCGCCAGCCAGCCGGGCATGACGGGCGTGTCCTTGACGCCGGTGACCGTATAATCTCCGTTGCGTCTTAGGCCGATCCAGTTTTTTCCGCCATAGTTCCGTCCGGCAGGCAGCATTTTAACGTCTGGCTGCGGCTTTTCCGCCAGCCAGAGCAAGCCGCCGCCTGAAGCCTCAATAACGGGGGCAAGCCATGCACCGGTCGTCCTGACACCGCGCAGTTCCGGCGGGTTCAGGTCGCCGACAATGGCAAAGCGCGTTTGCTCGCCGTCATCAAAGGCATAAACGCCAAGCTGGTCCGCTTTGAAGCTGTGTGCGGCCCAGCCGTTCTTGCCTGGCTCGAGAGAAATTTGCTCCCTCGTGCCGTCCGGTGTTTTCATTGATATGGGAGACGCTTTTCCTGTCAGATCGCGTTTTCGAACCGTAACCGTGCTGTCGTCGACCTGGATATCGAGCGCTTTTTCGTCCAGCTCCGGCTCTTTCATCAGCCAGTGGATCAGCCTTCGTAACAGTTCCGCATGCGGCCCGCCGCCGTCATAGCCGCGCGCCCACAGCCAGATATGGTCACTGGCAAGCTGGGCCACGCGCCCCTTTTCCTGACGGTTCAGAATAAGCAGGGGAAGATTGTCCGCGCCTCTCATCAGGATCTGTTCCTGTGATCCGGGTACGGCCACCGATATCTGGCGAAGCCATTTCCCCCAGCTGTTTCCTGCAAGCCAGCGCAGATCCTGCGTGACCGGGTGCTTGTCACCAAGCTCGGTCAGTTCAGGGCTAAAGGGTTTTTGCACGATATCGCTTGTCGGCGTGCCCGGCAGCACGGAGCTCAGCGCCGAAGAAAAGATGGAATCCGGCCCGGCATAATCAGGCCCCGTCGAGACGAGAACAGCACCGCCGCGCAGCACGTACTTGGAAACGTTCCGGAAGTAATAATCCGGCATGATGTTGTTGAGCTTATAGCGATCAAAAATGATCAGGTCGAAATCGTAAAGCTTCACCTCGAACAGTTCCTGGAAAGGAAAAGGAATGAGGGAAAGCTCACGGTGCGGCGTTCGGTCCAGTTTTTGAGGTTCCCGCAAAATGGTGAAGTGAATGAGATCAACGCCGGGGTCGGATGTCAGAATATCCCGCCATGTCCGCGTGCCGGCATGCGGCTGGCCTGAAACCAGCAGCACCTTCAGCCGGTCGCGTACGCCGTTAATGACGACGGCGGCCCGGTTGTTCGCCTCGGTAATTTCTCCGTCCACCGGCGCCGTTTCCATCTCGAGGATATTCTGCCCGGCATGTTTGATTTCAAAGGTAAAGGACTGCTCTTCACCGATTGTGGCGCGCAGCAGCCTCGGGTTTTCATTGCCCGACCGGATAATCACCGAAGCCGTGCGCGCGCCGATATTCCCGGTATCCTCGATGCGATATCTGACAGTAACTTCCCTGCCGACAATGCCGTAGGCCGGAGCCTGCTCGATCACCAGTTGGCGGTCTTTTTCGTCCTTGCTGCCGCTGAGAAGGCCGTGGACGGGGCCGTAATTATCGAACTGCTCCGGGTTGTCCGGCACATCGTGAATCTGTCCGTCCGTCAGGAAAATCACTCCGGCGCGCCTGCTCTCCGGGACGTCTGCCAGCGCCTGATCCAGCGCATCGAAAAGCAGGGTTTCGCGCGCCAGCCCTTCGCCGCCGGAAGGCGCTTCGATGACCCGTAAATCAAGGCCGTCCCGTCCTTCCAGTTCCTTTTTCAGGTGAGCCAGCACCTTGTCGGTTCGTTCCGTCCGCTCCGCATTATCCTGACTTGGGCTGCGGTCGGCGACGATGACGGCGACATCTTCGACGGGCTCGCGCTCTTCTTCGAGCAGGGACGGATTGGCTAGCACCAGCAGGAAGGCGGCAACACTGACTGCCCGCCACAAAATCCCGCGCCGGTGCTTCAGTCCTGCGGCCACCAGCAACAAGGCCGCCGCACCGGCCAGCGCATATAGCAATCCTGCCGGGATCAGCGGCGCAAAATGGATCGTCAATGCGGCGCTCGTCGGTCCCATCAGTGCCCCAGTCTTTCGAGGATATGTTTCATATGAACCTGGTCGGCCTTGTAATTGCCGGTTAGCGCGTACATCACCAGGTTAACCCCGAAACGGGCCGCCATCTCATGTTGCCGGTTTCCGCTATTGACCCCGGCGGCCCACGCTGCGGCCCAGTTGTTGCCGCCGATAATCACCGAGGAAACGCCGTCGCGTCCGCCCGCGCTCTGCTCCTCGACCCAGAGCGTGCCCCCTTCGTAAAGGCCGGGATAGGTTTTCAGCAGGTAAAAGGATTTGCCCAGCACATGGTCTTCCGGCACCGGCACCAGCGGCGGGATATCGAGCGAGCCTACCATCGCCCGCAGTGTCCGGTTGAACCCATCAGAAGAACTCCCGGCATCGCGCGTATCAAACAGGATCGTGCCGCCCTGATCGAGGTAGGATTGTATATTCTGCAATGCTTTGTCGCTGAGCGGCTTCTGGGTATCCGTCACCGTCCAGTAAATCAGCGGGAAGAAGGCCAGCGTATCGCGCTCCGGGTTTACGGCCGCCACGCCTGCCGGTTCCACGGACGTCCGCGTTGTCAAAACGTCGGCAAGGGATTGCAGTCCCTTGAAACTGATACCGTCAACGGACGGATCGCCCGTCTGTATGTACGCAAGGTACAGATCGTCCGCGTACTGCAATTCATCCTGCGCGTACGCGGGCATACAGAAGATCAGGAGCAGCGCAGTCGTTACCGCCATCCGCCGCCAGAAAATCCCGGAAGAGAGCGCGATCATAATCAGCCAGTCGGCCAGCAGCAGGATCAGAGCACACGTCAGGATATGCGGCATCAGGTCGGTTTCATGCGTCAGTCCGTATGTCCTTGCCTCGACGCCGAGCGGCAGGGAAGGGACGGCCTCAACCATTCTGATATTGTCGCCGAGATTAAAGGCGATGCTGTAACCCGCGCGCCCGTAAATGCCCGGCGGATGGTCTGCGCCGGGCCTGATGTTTTCCAGTTCTTCCGCCGGGACGGGCAGGACGTCGGGTCCCGGTTCGCCAAGCCGTCCGAATCCGTCCAGAATAGCCAGCGGCTGTAAAACCCCGCTGGTGGAATTGGTGCGTATGCGCGTTCCCGCCATCCCGGAAAGGCGGCGCAGGATATCGACATAAAGCCCGGAAAGCGAGAGATCCGACCATTCGGCCGTAGCTGTGGTATGGATCAGCACCAGCGTTCCATCGCCGAGCGATGAAGCGGTAATAAGCGGCGTACCGTCTTCCAGCAGCGCCCATGTCTTGTCTTCAAGGTCACTGACCGGCTCTGCCAGCACCTGACGTTTCACGGTGATATCACCCGGAATGCGCAGGCCGTAAAAAGGACTTGTTTCCGGGAAGGGCGCCAGCCTGACCGGTTTCTCCCAGGTCAGTGCACCGTCCAGCGCCCGCCCGCCGCGCCGCAGAGGCACAGGGGTCAGAAACGGATCAGGTGTCGACGCCAGGTTAGGCCCGGCAAAGCGTAGCAGCAGGCCGCCCTCCTTTATCCACTCCTCCAGCCGGTTCAGTTCATCCACCGTCATTGAGCCGACATCCGGCAGGACAATCATCGCAGGCGGGTCATTTAGTAGAGCATCCGTATCCCCGGGTTTTATCGACGCGTACGGCTCCAGCGCGCGGGTCAGGTAATAGCTCGCCTTGATCAGCGGCGCACTTTCCGCTTCGCCCGGCGGGGCGACGATCCCGACGCTGCGCCTGTGAAAACGCTCGTCCAGCAGGTATACGCCGCCTGCGCCTTTGCGGTTTTCAATCCGGATTTGCCGGATATCGTTACGAAGCGCTTCGGGCAGGTCGAAAATGATTTTAGCAGGAAGATCATCACCTTTGAGTGATGCAATCTGGCGGTCCAGCACCCGCCCGTTTTCACCAATCGCCTGTACGGTCACCGGCAGGCCATCGGGAATCTCTGGCGGTGCTGTGATGCGAAATTCCGGCTTGGTGCTGTGCTGGCGCGGTGGGTTAAGCAGCAGCGGCAGGTCTTCGGCGGCCACATTATAAAAGGTCAGTCCGCCCTGCGCCTGAAGGGTCTGCATGAGTGTTTTTATCCCTTCCCCGTCCAGTCCGCCGGACAGCCAGAAGCTGGTAAGTCCCTTTGAAACGCGGAATTCCTTTGCGATGTTGGCGTCGAGGCCGACCAGCAGGCGGCCGTCGGCGTCGCGGTAGTGCAGCTTTTCGAGCATCTCGCGGCGCGACGGCAGGCCCTGCTGCCCGCAACCGTGCACGTCGATCAGGTCGAGTTCATCGCCCTTGAGGCGCCGCAGATGATTGATTTCCGCCGTGCACAAGGGGCACTGGCCGTCGTAATACAGGGTCTGACGTGAGCTCAAGGCGCGACTCCCTGCCGCCCGGCGCTGCTCAGACGGCGAATTGTTTCAGGTAGTCGGTATACGGCGGCAGACGGTCAACGGTGCTGCTGATCACGGTATGGAAGTTGCGCAGGTACTCGGCGACCTGCTCGGTACTCAGCGTGTCGGCCAGCGGATTGTAGGAGCGGGGTCGCAGGCCCTGCCCCATCATCACCTGCAGCCAGCCCACTTCCGCGAACAGCTCGTCGTCGATGCGCGGCAGGTGTCCGCACTCGGCAAACAGCTGCATCTTCGCCGCGAGCGTGTCCGGCACCGCCATGGTCCGGCAGCGGTCCCAGAACGGCGAATCGTCGCGGGCCGTCAGGTGGTAGTGCAGCACGATGAAATCGCGAATCCGCTCGTACTCGAAACGCATGCGCCGGTTGTACTCGCGGGCCTTCGCCGCGTTTCCACCGCGGGTCGGAAAGGACTTGAGCAGGTTGGTGATGCCGATCTGGATCAGGTGGATACTGGTGCTCTCGAGC
>CAZKGT010000084.1:0-9403 GCA_964552285.1 uncultured Pseudobdellovibrionaceae bacterium
AGCCTTTTTCCGCCTGAAGGCGGAGGTTTATGACCAAAGAAGGGACAATAAAAATAACGAAGAAAAGATCAAGGCCGCCGGCGACCCGGTCCGCTACTGCCACGGCGGCTTTCTCCTGCCCCGCGGCGATATGAGCCTCAAGCAGATGATTGACAGTGCCCTTTATGAACTCGACAGCAATGGCCGCCTCAAAGAGATTTTCCTGAAATATATGCCGGACGATGGCATACACTGGAAAACCTCTGCAGCACCCTACAAGGATTAGCCCGCCATGTTTCGCATGCTCATTTATTTTGCAATAGCTCTGTTCTGCTGCTCTCCCGCCTTGGCAAATGACAAGGAAACCGGGTACGAGCGCATCCTGCGCACCGAAACACTACGCTGCGGGTACTATGTTGCGCCGCCGTATGTATACCGTGACCCAGACACCGATTCCCTGTCCGGCCCGACCGTGGACATTATCGAACACATGGGAACGGATCTCGGTCTGACAATCGAATGGGCGGAAGAACAGTCTTTCGGAACGTGGGGCGCTGCGCTCCGGCATAGGCGTATCGATATGATGTGCGCGCCGGTATGGATAGTGCCCCGGCGTACGCGTGAAGTGACCTTCGGAACGCCGCTTTTCTTCAGTTTTGTGCAGCTTTACGGGCGCCCCGGTGAAAATCGGTTTGGCGAGCTCTCTGATATCAACGATCCGTCCGTCACAATCGCCCTTCTGGAAGGCAGCAGTGCCGGAAAACTGGCCGCGCAATATTTCCCGGATGCACAAACCATCGCCCAGCCGCAAGCCTCCAATTACACGCTGGTCGCCATGGATGTTATTACCGGCAAGGCCGATGCCTTGTTCTGGGACAGTATTGAATTCTCCGCCTACAATGAAAAAAACCCTGGCAAACTGGCCCTCATTGAACCCACCAGATCGTTAAGCCCCGTGCCAATCACTTTCGCTTTTGCGCGCGGCGACCACGATCTTGCCCATATGATCAACACAGCCCTGCGGAAGCTTCAATATAACGGCTACACCGCCAAGACCCTTGCGCAGTGGCTACCGGAAGGACAGTATAAGCTGCCTGCAAAGCCTTATGATGAATAGAAAACTATGCTTTACCCCGTCGCCAAACCCTATAGAATACCCGAATGAAAAACTTTTCCTTCCGGCTTCTGATTGTCGGCTTTTGCCTCCTCCTGACCGCTTGCGGTTTTACGCCGCTTTACGGTACGGGTCCAGCTGGCACGGGCGTACAGGAAGACCTGTCTGTCGTCCGTATCGGCAATATCCCCGATCAGGAAGGCCAGTATTTGCGGAACCTCCTGATCGACCGGTTCTATACGCATGGCCGCCCGTCAGATCCGGCCTATTATCTTGAGGTCTCACCGATTATCGAGCGCAAAACCGATCTCGACATTACCAAAAGCTCTGACACCACCCGCGCACAGTTAAGGCTGACCACAAGCATCCAGCTTATGAGGGCGGGAACCACTGAAAAACTGCTGGAACGCAAACTGGTCGCCATCACCAGCTACAATATCCTGGGCAGCGAATTCGCCACCCGCGTGTCGGAAACCGATGCCCGCGAAAGCGCAATGGAAGACCTTGCCCGCCAGATCGAACTGCAACTGAGCCTTTATTTCCGGCGGCAATAATCATTTTCTGAATACCTGCCCATTGACCATTAAACCTTTCTTTCCATCTTGTTTCTTAAGATGGCTTTTTTACCACTGGCAAAGGATTGCGTATGTCGGAAGTCAACGCGCAGGATCAGACCCTGATCCGCTCCCCGGACGATGTGCTGCCCCTTTATCAGGGTGTCGGCTCCGGTCAGGAAAAAATCGGTATTGAGACGGAGCTTGCGTTCTTTCACGCTGAAACGCTGGATTTCATGTCTATCCCGGAAAATAGCGCGCTGCTGAACACCGCTGGATTCACGGCTCATAACGAGCCAACATCCGATGTCCTAGAAATCGCCAGCATCGCGGATTCTTTTGAGCGTCTGGAAAACGTTATTGACGATACGGACGAAAAAATCCGCCTCTTGACGAGCGCAGCACAAAATCTTGGCCTCAAGCGCTCATGGTTCGAATATCTGCCGCAAACCTCCGCCAGCGCACTCTTAAACAGCATCGTGGACGTTGAGCGCTACCGAATCTTTTTCATGCCCGTACGCTCAGACCTTGACGATATCTCACGCTATTTCGCCTCCTCCAAGGCAACACAAGTGTCCGTCAGCTACCGCGATCCGGATCATTTGCTCGAAAATGTCCGCCGCCTTTATTTCCTGACCCCCTTCCTGTTCATGTTCACGGAAAACAGCGCCGGTTTCTGGGAAGGATCACCTGACCCGATCGATTTCCTGCCCGGTATGGTTTACCGCGGCGCACTTAAAAACCGTGGCGGTGTTCCGAATCATCTTTTCACCGCCAAAACCGGCGAAGATTATATCCACGCCCATGTCAACCAGATCATGAATTTCCCGATGTTCATGTTTTATGATGAAAATGGCAAACTGACTCGCCTGCCGGACGAAAAATTCACCAGCTTTGAAAAACTTAAAAAACAGGGCCTGAATACAGCCGCCAACTACTACCTTTCACAAAGCACGCTCTGGCCCGACATCAAAATCGCCGCGATAAAAGACGATCGCGGCAACGTCTTCGCCCACCGCTTTGAAGCCCGCATGTTCGGTGTCGGCCTGCACCAGCACCGCACGGCAGCGCTTATCGTGGGCGGCCTTGCTTTCCTGCCGGACTTTGCGCAGAAAACAGATGCCTTGTTGAAATCCTTCGGCTTCTACGTGGACCAGCCCCAGGGCTCCCGCCAGATCCTGACGGATAGTTACAAAAACGCACGCTGTCATGGCAACAGGTTCTTCGATACACCATACGGCACGGGCTCCATGCGCGATTTCGCGCTTCAGTTCGCAGACCTGCTGGAAGAGGCCTGTGACGACCATCCCCTGCAACAACGCCTGGGCCCGGCCCTGCACATCTGCCGTACCGGGCATACGGACGGCTTTGTGAACCGTGTACTCTTTGAAACGCTTGATAGTGTCAAAAACCACCAGAAACACTTTGATTCAAAGCTTTTCGATCTGAAGAACGCTTGTGCCGATACAGCGCTCAACCCCATCACAGGCCGTTCCCTTCACGGTATTCGTTTGCAGGAAAATATTTCTTCCTGCTGCTGAATATTGACGACCACAGCAGGGTCTATAAAATCCTTTGCATGAAAATCCCGCCGCGTCAGACCGAATCGTTTATAAAAAGCCCGGATCCGTCCGTACGTGTGATTCTTGTTTACGGCCCGGATTATGGCCTGATGCGTGAGCGCACCGCCCTGATCGGCAAAACAGTGGTCGAAGACCTCAACGATCCGTTTAACGTCGCCGCGCTCAACGGCGACCAACTGACCGAAGACCCGGCCAGACTGTCCGATGAAGCCGGTGCGATTTCCATGATGGGCGGCGACCGCCTGATCCGGATTGAAAATGCCGGGGACAAGCTGACACCACTGCTGAAAGATTACCTGAAAGACCCGTCGCCCTTGGCGCTGATTGTTCTGGAAGCGGGAGAGCTTGGCCCCCGCTCTCCGCTGCGCCAGCTATGCGAAAAGGCCGATAATGCCGCCGCCATCGCATGTTATGTCGAGAATGAACGCGACCTTTCCGGCCTGATCCGCTCCATGCTTCAGGAACACGGCCTGACCATCCAGCCCGATGCCATAAACTGGCTGGCCTCAAGCCTCGTCGGCGACCACCAGCGCGCCCGTAATGAAGTCGAAAAACTGATCACCTATATGGGCGGCGCACAAAACGCTGTCACGCTGGAAGACGCGCAGGCCTGCTGCGGCGAAGCCGGCGCACAATCTCTTGACGACCTGATCCATGCCGTCGGCGGCGCCCGCAGCGAAGCCGCCCTGAAATCCTTTGCCGTCCTGATGGAGGAGGGCGTTCCCTTTATGGCTGCTCTCCGCGCCCTGCAAAATCATTTCCGCCGCCTGCACGTCACCAAATCCCGCATGGCAACAGGCGAACCTGCGGACCTGGCTATGAAAAGCCTGTCCCCGCCGGTATTTTTTAAATGGGAACAATCTTTTAAGGGACAACTCAACAGCTGGTCCCTGACCCGTCTTGAAAACGCCCTGACCCGCCTCAACGCCCTCGAGGCCCAGTGCAAACAAACCGGCGCCCCAGTTGAAACCCTGTGCAGCCAGGCCATTCTGGCACTTTCGGTACGTTAATTTCCTGAAATTACCCCGCCTGACGGCTGCCCGGATAATGGGACAGGCGGTGGAGAATTTCGTCGAGCTGGTCGAGCGAATCGAAGGCAATGGAGAGCGATCCGCTACCCATGCCGGACATATCGATACTGACTTTCATACCAAGCGCATTGGAAACTTCCTCTTCCAGCGCGCGCGTATCGGCATCTTTTTTCACTTTGGCTTTCTTTTTAGCAGCGGGTTTGGCAGATTCTTCCTTATCGCCCCCCATAAGAGCCTCTGTCTGACGTACATTAAGCCCTTCGGCAATGACCTTTTTTGCAATTGCCTCGGCATTATCCGCCGTTACAAGCGCCCGCGCATGCCCTGCGGATAATTTCCCGTCACGCACCATATCCTGCACCTTTTCCGGCAGGCTTAAAAGACGCAGGGTATTGGCAACATGACTGCGGCTTTTGCCGACGATCTCGGCGGTTTCTTCCTGGGTATGGCCGAACTGGTTTAGAAGGCGGCGATAACCTTCCGCCTCTTCCACGGCATTCAGATCTTCACGCTGCAGGTTTTCAACCAGCGCAATCTCAAGCACCGTCTCATCGTCCAGATCATGAACAATGACCGGGATTTCATGCACTTGCGCCTTCTGCGCCGCGCGCCAGCGCCGCTCACCGGCCACAATCTGATACGTGTCGGGAAAACCGTCGCGCGGACGCACGATCAGGGGCTGCAAAACGCCGTGCTGGGCAATCGATTCGGCAAGCTCTTCCAGCGCATCTTCATCAAATGTCTTCCGCGGCTGCGTCGGGTTCGGCTCAAGCTGCTCAGTGCCGACAATCTTGCGCTGCGCGCCCGGCGTATGGCCTTCCTCATCCGGCTGCGGATAAACACCCTCATCATCTTCAAACAGGGCATTCAGGCCGCGGCCAAGCCCTCTTTTTTTCGGGTTTAAATCCTCATCGTCGTTATTTTCATTGTCGTCGCTCATGATCCTACGCTGCCTCAATATTTTGTTTTGCCTGCTTCAAAATCTTTCGCTCCCGCTTCAATATTTCGCCGGCCAGTGAAATATAAGCCCGCGCGCCGGGACAACGCATATCATACACGATTGCCGGCAATCCGTAAGAGGGCGCCTCCGACAGCCGGACATTGCGCGGGATGACCGTCTCATAGACCTTGTCACCAAAGAATTTGCGCACATCCTCGGCCACCATGGCAGAAAGATTATTGCGCTGGTCGTACATCGTCAGCACGACACCGTGTATATCCAGGACCGGGTTAAAATGCTGCCGGACCCGCTCAATCGTTTTAACCAGATGGCTTAAACCCTCAAGCGCATAAAATTCGCACTGCAGCGGCACCACGACCGAATCGACCGCCACCAGCGCGTTCAGTGTCAAAAGATTGAGCGAGGGCGGGCAGTCGACAACAACATAATCATAGGGCAGGGGTCTGCGCAGCGCTTCACGCAGGCGATATTCACGGTTTTCCGCCGTTACCAGCTCAATTTCCGCCCCGGAAAGATGAATGGAAGAGGGGACGACCGACAAGCGAGGCACGCGCGTTTCCACGGCAGCCTCTTCAGTCTGGCAATCGCCAAAGATTACATCATAACTGCTGGCCCGGATCCCGGCCCGGCGCACGCCAAGCCCCGTCGAGGCATTGCCCTGCGGGTCAAGATCCACCAGCAAAACCCGCTTGCCGACAGCCGCCAGCGCCGTCGCCAGATTAATTGCTGTCGTCGTCTTGCCGACTCCGCCTTTCTGATTGGCAATCGCCAGAATACGGGGAACCCGTTTCATGGATGGAACGGACTTTTTAGCACCGGAATCAGACGTATTCGCTGGCGTTCTGGACATACGGGCACCCCTGAATATTATGACTGGAAACAGATAGCAGCATGTTTTTTCTGACGAAAAAAATCAAGCGGCCAGAGACATGAACGCGCCCTTATGCACAATATTCAAACTAGACAGTCATGAGGTTCGATACTTTAATTATGCGCCCGCTCTTATCGGTAGCACTCTCTAGTAACTCTGATTCAAAATGAAAAAATTCCTCTGCCTGCTCGATTTCCTGCTCGGCTTTTTGCCCCTTTAGAAAGAAAGCAACAAGCGTTGGATTCTCCTGAAACCACGGCAAAGAATACTCTAAAAGCAGTTTTAAATCCGCTAACGCGCGGGCCGTAAGGACATCGGCATGAAACACCGGAGCGTTTTCGATTCGGATTCCATGCACCGTGGCAGGAGTCAATGTTTCACGTGAAACATTTCTCAAAAAAGCGCATTTTCTTTCATCCGACTCGACCAGATGCACTTCAATATCCGTCCGCAGAACCGCCAGCACCAGACCGGGAAACCCGGCCCCTGAACCAAAATCGACAAGCGTTTTGGCATTTTCCGGCAGGAGCGCCTCCAACTGCGCTGAATCGAGAAAATGCCGCTCCCATGCATCATCCAGTGTATTTTTGCTCACCAGATTGATTTTCGCCTGCCATTTCCGCAGCAGGGCTTCATACAGATCGAGCTTTTCTTTTATTTCCAGAGCTATGTCCATTTTAGTTACCAATCACTGTCTCTATAATTGTTCGCTGTTTATTGGCTTCATTTCCGTTTTTGTCTTCCAGCGCAGCAAGTGTAATCAGCGCCTTCCAAAAACACCAGCCGCGTGCACGGTTCCAAGTGTCCGCGTCCATATTCATGCCAGAGATGAATATCTTTCGGCTCTCCTCAGTATGAAAAGTCCAGGCAATGACCAAATCGCATGCCGGATCGCCCACACCCATACTGCCGAAATCAATAACTGCTGCTAACCGATCCTCTTTAACAAGAATATTCCCGGCACTAAAATCGCCGTGAACCCATACCGGATCACATGGCCATGTAGTACGAATAGCCTCTTCCCATAGCTGAATAGCTGCAGGCGCATCAATGACATTTTCTAACTGGGAAATAGCTGCTCTCGTTTCAGTATCATAAACAGAGAGGGCCCCGCCTCGAAAAAAATTGTGAGGACCAGCTATTGGACCACCAGTGATATCAATTTTATAAAATTCATTCAGAAACTGCGCACAGTCTGCAGCAAACCTGTCAAAATCCTTTTGATGAAGCGAATCGGCACTCTCACCGTCTATCCATCGGTATACGGACCAATTCCAGGGATATTGTCTCGATGGCTGCCCCATCGCAATAGGTTCAGGAACAGAATAGCTTAGATGAGGTGCCAACTTTGGCAGCCATTCTTGCTCCTTATGAATCTGGGCGGCATATCTTTCGGCACTTGGCAACCGCACTGACATCTCTTCACCTAAATGAAAAGTTCGGTTATCCCAGCCGCTAGTTTTAACGGGCCTGATTGGTAAATGCGTCCATTTCGGGAATTGTTCAGCAATAAGCTCGGCAACCAGCGATACGGTTATTTCAGGCTGCATAGGCAGAAACATCGCGCCGTTTGACATGCCGCAGCAGCGCAACCACTGCCGCCGGGGTTACGCCCGGAATACGTGAAGCCGCTCCTAAAGTAGCAGGCTTTGCCTGCTCGAGCTTTTGACGGATTTCATTTGAAAGGCTGCCAATTTGCGCATAATCGAGATCCTGAGGCAGCTCCAGTGCTTCATCCTTACGAAACGCACGAATATCGGCTTCATGGCGCTCAAGATATCCGGAATAAAGCGCATCAATCTCAATCTGCCCGGCAATATCTGCACGCACGTCATTCAACTCCGGCCAGACACCACAAATCACGCCCCAGTCAATGCCGGGATATCCGAGCAGATCGAAGGCCGAGCGACGAACGCCATCCTGATTAACCGACAACCCCTTTTGTTGCAACGCATAGGGCGAATTCTGCAGGCTTGTCACGAGATCGCGCGCGCGCGCCAGGGCGCCTGATTTTTCCTGCCAGTGTCTTTGCCGCGCCGAACTCACGCAGCCAATCTCAAGCCCCTTATCCGTCAGCCGCTGATCGGCATTATCGGCACGCAGGCGCAAACGATATTCTGCACGGCTCGTAAACATCCTGTACGGCTCAGGCGCACCGCGTGTAATCAGATCATCAATCAGAACACCGATATATGCTTCCGAACGATCCAGCGTAAATTTTCTATCCCCGCCGCCAGCCTGAAGCGCTGCATTTATTCCGGCCATAAGCCCCTGTGCCGCCGCCTCTTCATAACCGGTTGTTCCATTAATTTGACCGGCCAGAAACAGGCCCGGCAGGCGTTTGCTTTCGAGCGTGCTTTTCAAATCCCGTGGGTCGACATAATCATATTCAATCGCGTAACCCCATTGAATGACTTTAACTTTTTCAAGGCCGGCGATTGAATGGATCATCTCATCCTGCACATCGACGGGCAGGGAGGTCGAAATACCGTTCGGATAAACCGTATGATCGTCAAGCCCCTCAGGCTCCAGGAAAATCTGGTGACGCAGCTTATCGGCAAAGCGCACGACCTTGTCCTCGATCGAGGGACAATAGCGCGGCCCCGTCCCGGTAATCTGCCCGGAATACATCGGGGCGCGGTCGAGATTGCCGAGGATCGCCTGATGCGTCTTTTCGTTCGTATAGGTTATCGCGCAGGATATCTGCGGCACCGTGATCTTATCCGTCATCGTCGAAAACGGCACTGGCGGATTATCGCCCTTTTGCTCTTCGAGCGATGCCCAGTCAATCGTCCGGCCATCAAGCCGGGCAGGGGTCCCGGTTTTAAGCCGCCCCAACGGAAAATTTAATCGCTCAAGCGTTTCCGCCAAACCAACCGCCGGCGCTTCGCCAACGCGCCCCGCTGGAATTTTCTCCTCGCCGCGGTGAATCAGGCCTCGCAAAAACGTTCCCGTAGTCAATACGACCGAGCGGCAAGCAATTTCCTCTCCGTCTAACGTAACAACAGCCTTTACAGCGCCGCTCCCATCAAGCACCAGATCATCCGCCCCGCCTTCGATCAGGGTCAGGTTCGGATAGTCCGAGAGCAGCGACAGCATATTTTCACGATAGAGCTTCCGGTCCGCCTGCGCCCGTGGACCCCGCACGGCCGGGCCTTTAGACGCGTTCAAAATCCGAAACTGAATCCCTGACCGGTCAATCACCCGCCCCATAATGCCATCGAGCGCATCAATCTCACGCACCAGATGCCCCTTGCCAAGCCCGCCAATCGCCGGATTGCAGGACATAACGCCAATCGTATCAATCTTA
>CAZKGT010000085.1:0-9399 GCA_964552285.1 uncultured Pseudobdellovibrionaceae bacterium
GCAAAGACAACCGATTTACGGTCGATCCGGTGATCAAGCGCCCAGCCCATGACATCTTCGAGCGCAGAAAATGATTTTGTTTTCTCTCCGGCGGGCAATGAAAACAGTTCAGCTTTTGCCGCTCCGCTTCTTTCCAGCGCTTCTCGCACACGTTCGCCGTAAAGGACACGGACGTTGTCGTCCGTAATAATAAAGACAGACTTGCCATCCACGCCGCCGGGCACCAAAGACGCTATGTCCTGCAACAGGCCGACGCCGACATGAATGTCGTAGGAACGGTTTCCAAGATCAATCCGCACAGACATGCCTGTATAATCCTTCCATCGCTTTTTCCGCGGTCTCCGCCGCCGGGCCTTCATGCGTATCGATAATGATATCCGCCTTTGCGTAAACCGGCGTGCGGATTTCGATTAATTCACGCATTTTTTTCTCCGGATCGCTGCCTTTCAGCATCGGACGGTCCGGATCGCGCGCCGCGCGCTCGATCAGGATATCAGTATCTGCCCTGATCCAGATAACGGTAACATCGCCCGCAAAAACGGCCTGTGCAATCTCCGGCGTCATCACCGCGCCGCCGCCCGTTGCAATAACGCCCTGCCCCTGCCCGATCAGGCGAAGAATAACTTTCTTTTCCAGATCCCGGAAAGCAGGCTCGCCGTATAGTTCGAAAATATCGCGGATCCGGCAACCAGCCGTCTTTTCAATTTCATCGTCAGCGTCGGCAAAATCAACCTGAAGTGACTCGGCCAGAATGCGGCCGATCTTAGACTTTCCCGCCCCCATCATGCCGATAATGACAACAGGTCCCTTAAGCGCGTTTTTGATCTCGCGGCGGCTCCGTTCAACATCTTCGTGAAATGCATTTGTCTGCATGGGCATTTGTATGCCATGAATAGATTGAATTTTCCAACTGCTTTCGCTAGCTTCTTGCCTCATGAAGGTTTTGAAAATTATTTTGATCCTGCTTGTCGTCGCCCTTGTCGGCGGTTTCAGCTACGTTGCCGTGACGGACGTCCCGGTAGAGCAAACACAAGTCACGAAAACCATTCCGAATGACCGATTCTTTGAAACGCCTTAGCATCCTCATAATGCTTCTTGCGTTACTGGTTCCCAGCCACCCGGCTTTTTCAGGCCCGGATGAGCGGATGTCCGGCACGGTTCCTGTTGCCGAAAAGAAAAAGGAAGACAAGAAGGAAGCGGAAAAAGAAGAGGAACCGGAAAAAAAGAAAAGACCGGCCGTTCTTGATGTCCAACTGGCTACGCTCGAGTCCCTCGGCATTCTCCACAGCTTTAAAGACGGCGGCATGGGAAAAGATGTATGGGCCGGTACACGCTGGACCTTTCTGGAAGACATCCTTGACGGCCAGAATCTGGAGAGCCGTTCTCCGGCACAGAACCGCCTGCTGCTGCGCGCCCTTACCACCGCGCACGACGTCCGGCTGATCGAGCATGACAAAAACCCGGAGCCCGGGGCGGATTTCCTTACCTTGCGCCTGGAACAGCTCTTAGAACTCGGCGCCTATGCGGACGCGCTCGAACTTTACTCAGCCTCCGAGCAGGAAGCCTATCACCCGCGCCTTGCGAGGGCCGGTATTCTGGCGATGCTGGCAATGGGCAGCTCTTCCCTTGCGTGCCTTGAAACCCGGACATTTGAAGACCGGTTCGAGGGTAAATCATTCTGGGACAATGTCTCCGCCTATTGCGACCACCTGCTGGAAGACAGGAAAGAATCGGTGAACGACGATTCACCGGAACTGGCAAAAGTCATTCAAGACAAAGACTACACATTTGCATTCGACCCTGAAAAAATCCAGACGCTGTCAACGCTTGACCGGGTTGTTCTCTTTGCGCAAAGCCGTATTGATTACGGCACGCTCTCACAAAACGACGTCGAAAGCCTGCCTGCCGATATTCTGGGCCTGATGGCCAACGATCCGGAGCTTGCACAGGAATGGAAGTTTCGCGTTGCCGAAGAAAGGGTCCGGCGCGGACTTGCAAAACCCGATACGCTGGCTTCCCTTTATACGGAGGGCACGGTGCCTGATATCGATTTCAATGAGCAGGAAGCACTTTCAGGCCTGTCTGACTGGCAGCGATTTGCGCTTCTTTATCGGGCTGCAAAGAATGCCAACACGGAAAAGGATATCCGGGCCGTGATGGCTATTGCCATGCACCAACCGGGAAGCTGTTATGCATACGCCCCTTTCACGCCCTTTTTACAGAAGATATCCCCACCTGATGCAACGGACGTAAAGGCCGTTAGCAAGGCCGTCACCATTTTTCTCTGTTCAGGTGAAAAGGTGCCCCGGAATTGGGGAAAGGCAATAGATGATCTTATTGAAACAGAAGAACAATCAGTTGATTTAAGGCTATTATCACTGGCGGCAGAAATTCACAAAAGCAGCCCGGAAATATATGAGGCGGTGTCAGCAGTGTTGCCAAAACTCGACACTCACGGACGTCAAAGCCTTCACATTATAGAAAGAGTCCTTGACAAGGATACGGATTTACCAGATAATCCGGCCACAATTTATGAAAAACCATTGGGCTTGACTTTTTCAAAGGATTATGTAATGCCATCAAGTGCGTTACCGGATCGCCTCAGACAAGCCCGCGAAGATAAAATTTTGGGTGAGGTGGTTCTTTTAAGTGTCGCGGTGACAAAACACACACCAACGCACGAATTATATCCCGGGCTGGTCGGTGAGGTACTGAACAGTCAAATGTCAGTGGGGTTAACAAATGAGGCGCGGAGCCTGGCCATAGAAGCCGTCCTGGGTCTCAGAGATGATGTAAAATAAAGGAGAAAAATAAAATGGCACGTCCAGGTCGTCCACCGATGGAAAAACCGAAGCTTCATCCTTCGGTCGATTCTTTTCTTGATATGCTTACTACAGAACGCGGCGCAGCGATGAACACGCGACACGCTTACTGGCGCGATCTTGCTGACGTCAGCCTGTACCTGCGCGCAAACCGCAACACGGAAATCGACAAGGCAAATACTGACGACCTGAAGGCATATCTTCAGGACCTCAGCCAGAAAACGCACACCAAGGGCACGAACAAATCCAAGATCGCCGTGCGCACCGTCGCCCGCCGTCTTTCAGCCCTGCGTCAGTTCTACCGCTATCTCGTTTCCGAAAACGTCCGCAAGGACGATCCGACCTCCACCATCGAAAGCCCGAAACAAGGCCGCACACTGCCGAAGACCCTGAGCGAGTCCGAAGTGAGCGCCCTGATTTCCGCAGCAGCACAAGGCGGCGGCGCAGACAGTATTCGTCTGGTCTGCCTGCTGGAAATGTTGTACGCCACGGGCCTGCGGGTTTCGGAACTTGTTGGTCTGCCAATGTCTGCCATCGGTGAAGACACACAATTCCTGATGATTGCCGGTAAAGGCGGTCGTGAGCGCATGGTTCCTCTGTCCGAGCCGGCCCAGAAAGCCGTCAAGGATTACATGGCCGTTCGTCCGCAATTCATTAACCAGGAAGACAAGAGCAAGCAGGAAAAATGGCTGTTCCCTTCACGGACGAGCGACAGCGGCCACCTGACCCGCCAGCGCTTTGCACAGCTGCTGAAGGATCTGGCCCGCGTTGCAGATATCGACTCTGACCGCGTCAGCCCGCACATCCTGCGTCACGCTTTCGCCACGCACCTGCTGAGCCGCGGCGCGGACCTGCGTTCGGTCCAGAAAATGCTCGGCCACGCCGACATTGCAACGACGCAGATCTACACGCACATTCTTGGCGACAAGATGAAGAAAACGGTAGAAGACAAGCACCCGCTGTCAAAAACCGGCACGGACAACTAATCCGGTAATCTTTTAGATATTTGCATTCAGGCAGACATTGATTTGAAAATGTCTGCCTGATTTGCTATTTATCACTATCCTCAATCAAACGGTGACTCTCCGATGAGCCAACTTGAATTTGAAAAGCCTATCCTGGAACTCGAAGGTAAGATCAACGAGTTGAAGAATGTCAGCGGGAACGGCAACGTCAATATCACCGAAGAAATCAGCCGGATGCAGTCCAAGGCGGACCGGCTGCTGGTACAGACCTACGGTAAGCTATCGGCCGCACAGAAGGTTCAGGTCGCCCGTCATCAGGACCGCCCGCATTTCTCTGACTATGTGAAGGAGCTGATTACAGATTTTACGCCTCTGGCAGGTGACCGACTGTTTGCTGAGGATCACGCCCTGCCCGGCGGACTGGGCCGCTTTCATGGGCAGGCCTGCGTTATCATGGGGCACGAAAAAGGCAGCGACACCACAAGCCGCCTGCATCACAATTTCGGCATGGCGCGGCCAGAAGGTTACCGTAAGGCCCAGAGACTGATGGACATGGCGGACAGGTTCCAGCTCCCCGTTATCACTTTTGTCGATACGGCCGGCGCCTATCCGGGTGTTGGCGCAGAAGAACGCGGTCAGTCCGAGGCTATCGCAAAGTCGATTGAGAAATGCCTTCGGATCAGCGTTCCTATCATCTCGGTTATTATCGGTGAAGGCGGATCAGGCGGGGCTATCGCGATTGCCGTTGCCGACAAGGTTTATATGCTTGAGCACTCCATCTATTCCGTGATCTCACCGGAAGGATGCGCCTCGATTCTATGGCGCAGCGCTTCGCATTCCGGTGATGCCGCAACGGCGCTGAAGCTCACGGCGCAGGACCTGCTTAGACTGAAACTGATTGACGATATTATCGAAGAGCCGGTCGGCGGCGCACACCGCAAAAAAGAAGAAACCATCGAGCGGGTTGGCAAACACATCGAAAAGGCCCTGTCTGAACTCACTCCATGGGATACCGACAAGATCAGGAAAAACAGGCAGGCAAAATTCCTCGCCATGGGGCGCAATTAGAATCAGGTCTGGACTTCGCCTAAATCTTCACCGGCATCAAGCGTTGCAGGCACAGATGGTTTATTATTGGCACTATTCAGATGGTTTTGCGTCACGCGCGCACGCTGCATCATGCTGCCGAAATCACCATGACCGGCGCGCATGTGCCCGTCTTCCGTGGCGGCGGCCCTGAAATACAACATAAGAAAAACCCTGATCGCGGCGGTAAGAGACGTATTCGGCTTTTTCCGGGCGGAAATAAGTGAACAGATATCATGAATTTTGCACCGCTCACGCCTTGCAATTTCCTTGAGGGCATTCCACATTTCCGGCTCTAAACGAACGGATGTCCTGCGCCCCTGAACACTTATATTCCGACTTACCAAAGAGCTTCTGTCTATATCGACAGATTGGTTAATTTCTTTATCAACAGCCACGCTGTGTTCCCTTTTGCTATTTCCAAGCAAATAATAGGGCCCTCTTGAATGTGATTACAAGTAGAAATTATTACTAATAATCAACTTATGGTTTTTGTTTTCTATTTTATCCCTTCCGCTCTTATAGTTAGGGCATGAATTTTACTTTTCAATTCCTCTCCTAAAGCATGAAAAATCATTCTATGAATATCAATCCGGTTTTTTCCTGTGAATGCTTGCGAGACTATTGCCAGCCTGAAGTGGCTCTCCCCTTCCGGACGGGCGCCCGCATGGCCTGCGTGCTTGTAACTTTCGTCTATTAACTCAAGCTTTACAGGCTGAAATTCACGCTCAAGTTTTTGCTTGATTTCATCGGCCACGGACATATCTTCCCCCTTTGCATTATGGAACGCTTGTCGGAAAGCGCGCCAACATTCATAATATATGTAGTATGCCAAAGATACAGCTAAAGCCCTTCTCTCCCGATTATGCCGATCCTGTAAAGGAAACCGGCCACCAGGCGTGTGACATGCCTGGCTGCCTGGCTCACGCGGAATTCCGGGCACCCAAAGACCGCGCCCTCAGCGAGCACTACAGATTCTGCTTCACGCATGTTCAGGAATATAACAAAGCCTGGGATTTCTTCTCCGGCATGTCGGAACGCGACATTGAAGAGCACGTCCTGAAGAGCATGCACGGCGACCGCCCGACCTGGCGTTACGGGGTAAACGGCGATGCCGAGGATATTCTCTACGACAAAATCTGGCAGAGCTATAATTTCACGGACGAACCGCCACCACGCCAGAACGGGTTTAAAGCCGAAGAAGAACGCAGCGAGCCGGAAATCGAGGCCATGGCCATCATGGGTATTGCACCGCCGCTGACACTCCCAGGACTGAAGGCACGCTACAAGGAGCTGGTCAAAATCCATCACCCCGACCGCAACGGCGGCGATAAAAAATCCGAAGAGCTTCTCAAAAGTATCAATATGGCCTATACGATACTAAAGCTCGCCTATGAGAAGTATGAGGAACTCCCGGAAAGATCATGACGGATATCAGCGATCTCGATAAAGAAAAAGAGCCAATGGCGGCTTCGTTCAATATTACGAAGCTGGAAGACCGCAGCGGCAAATACACCTCCATTCCCGATACGACCTATAACGTTAGAGAGGTGTTCGGCCTTGACGTCGACTGGGAAGTGCCAGGCTTTACACATGATAACGCCAATGTTCCGGATATCGACAGATCCTATCACTTCGACCACGAAACAACGCTGGCTATTCTGGCCGGATTCGCTTTTAACCGCCGGGTGATGATCCAGGGCTATCACGGCACGGGCAAGTCCTCCCATATCGAACAGGTTTCGGCGCGCCTTAACTGGCCATGCGTACGGGTCAATCTCGACAGCCACGTCAGCCGTATGGATCTTGTCGGCAAGGACGTGATCGTAATCAAGGAAGGCAAGCAGATCACGGAATGGCAGGAGGGTATCCTGCCATGGTCGATCCAGAACCCTGTTGCGCTCGTCTTCGATGAATACGATGCCGGCCGCCCGGACGTGATGTTCGTGATCCAGCGTGTTCTGGAATCCGAAGGCCGCCTGACGCTGCTCGACCAGAACACGGTGATCCGCCCGCACCCGGCGTTCCGGCTTTTTGCCACCGCCAACACCATCGGGCTCGGCGATACGACGGGCCTGTATCACGGCAGCCAGCAAATCAACCAGGCGCAGCTCGACCGCTGGAACGTGCTGGTGAGCCTTAATTATCTCGACCATGACGATGAAATGAAGATCGTCCTTGGCAAGGTGCCGGAGCTTAATACGGATGAAGGCAAAAAGGACGTCGACCGTATGGTCCGCGTCGCCGATATGATCCGTCAGGGCTTTATCAACGGCGACCTTTCGACCACCATGAGCCCGCGGACCGTCATTAGCTGGGCCGAAAACATGCTGATCTTCGGCGGCGAACGAGAGCTTGCCTTCCGGCTGTCATTCCTCAACAAATGCGATGAGCATGAACGCGCAACGATTGCCGAGTATTACCAGCGGTGTTTTGATGTGGAGTTGAAGGTTTAACTTTTTCACCACAGAGCACACAGAGATCACGGAGTATATCCAGCTCTTTGTCATCCCGAGCGAAGTTGAGGGATCTTACCCGGTATCAGCACCTAAGATCCCTCGACTTCGCTCGGGATGACAGAAATTAAAGAATCTCCGTGATCTCTGTGTGCTCTGTGGTGAAATAGTTTGCTATAGTCCCCCTCATGACAACCGACAAAACCCGCGATACGGAAGATTTCAAAAACGCTACCGCCTCAACATTGCGGGCGATGGCGCGGAAGAAGGATGTCGATGTCAGTTACAGCGCGGCGGAAAGCCCGGAGAAAATATCTTCCGGCAAAACCCGCCTGCCCCTGCCGCCAAAGGACATGAAGCAAAAAGAAAAGGACCTGATCCGCGGCGCGGCGGATGCGCGGGCGCTTAGGCTCCAGCACCACGATACAAGCCTTCACCGCCGCAACGCGCCGATGGATCTGCTGGCGCAGGCTGTATTCGATGCGCTGGAGCAGGCACGGTGCGAGGCGATCGGCTCTGCACAGATGAGCGGGGTTGCGCAGAACCTGAATGCCGTACTGGAAGAAAAATGCCTGAAGCTCGGCTATGACGACGTTTCCACCCGGGAAGAGACCAACATCGCCGACGCCCTGCATGTGCTGGCACGCCAGGCGCTGACCGGTGAAGAGCCTCCGCCTGCGGCACGGGCCATGGCCGATCTGTGGCGACCGTGGGTTGAGGAAAAGCTGGGGCCAGAGGGACTTGATGCCCTTAAGCCCTCAGTTGACGACCAGCAGGTTTTTTCAGAGTTGGCAAAACAGCTCCTTAGGCGACTGGATTTAAACATCACGGAGCAGGACTTCCCCCCCGAAGATTCCTCCGATGATTCTGAGGACAATGAAACCGGGCAGGATTCGCAGGACGAGCAGTCCGGCAGTGACGAGAGCGCCGAAACCATGGAGGGACAGGACGCCATGGAGGCGGCCGAGGATACATCCGCCGGCGATGAAAGCGCGATGAGCGACCCAGGCGCGGAAACGGATGAACAAACCGGCGCGAAAACCGAAGGCGATGCCCCGGCCGGACCGCAAACGCGCTATGAGCGCGATTTTACCGATGGCGATCACGGCGCCTATCTGATCTATACGACCCAGTTTGATGAGATTGTTCGCGCTGACGATCTTGCCGACCCGCAGGAACTGGACCGACTGCGCAAAATGCTGGATCGCCAGCTCGGCCATATTCAGGGCGTTGTGACAAAGCTTGCCAACAGGCTGCAAAGAAAACTGATGGCGCGCCAGAACCGTTCATGGAAGTTTGATCTTGAGGAAGGAATTCTTGATACCTCACGCCTGTCCCGGATCATCGCCAACCCCACCCTGCCCCTTACTTTCAAACAGGAAGAAGTGCTGGAGTTCCGGGATACGGTTGTTACCCTGCTGATCGACAATTCCGGTTCGATGCGCGGGCGACCGATCGCCATTGCCGCGATCTGCACGGATATCATCGCCAAAACGCTGGAGCGCTGCGGCGTGAAGGTGGAAATTCTTGGCTTTACCACCCGCGCGTGGAAGGGTGGAAAATCCCGTGAGCTGTGGATGCAGAACGGCCGGCCGCCAAGACCGGGACGACTGAATGATCTGCGCCATATCATTTACAAGGGGGTAGATACGCCGCTGCGCAAAGCGCGGAAAAATCTTGGCCTGATGCTGAAGGAAGGCATCCTCAAGGAAAATATCGACGGCGAAGCGCTGGCATGGGCACACAACCGGTTAGTGGCCCGGCATGAACAGCGCAAGATCCTGATGGTGATCTCGGACGGCGCGCCGGTGGATGACTCAACCCTGTCTGTGAACCCCTCCAACGTACTGGAGACGGACCTGCGCAATATAATCCAGTGGATCGAGGAAAAAACCAATATCGAGCTGACGGCAATCGGTATCGGCCACGATGTCACCCGCTATTACCAGAAAGCAATCACCGTATCAGACGCCGACGAACTGGCGCAGGCCCTGACGGATCAGTTGGAAGAGTTATTTGAAGAGAAGAAGCATAAAAAACACAGATGACATATTCGCAAACATTGTTTAT
>CAZKGT010000086.1:0-9368 GCA_964552285.1 uncultured Pseudobdellovibrionaceae bacterium
TGGATGATCTCAACGCCCTTTTCCTGCAATGCGACAAATCGCGGGTCATTTTTTTCCTCTGCGGTTACAATCCAGACCGGCGCATCGGCCAGGGTCGTCAACAGGCAGCTTTGGTCCGGAATCCGCAGATCCGTATCAAGGACGATCCTTACCGGCACATGATGAATGCCCCTGATCCGTGTTGTCAGGCGCGGATCGTCGCGCAGGACCGTCCCGATCCCCGCCAGGACACCGTCATGCCGGCTCCGCTCCAGATGGGCCCTCCTGCGGGCTAAATCGCCCGTAATCCACTGGCTCTGCCCGTTTGCCGTAGCCGTCCGTGCATCGAGCGTGCTGGCCGTTTTTATCGTGACCAGCGGACGCCCCTCTTGACAGCGCAAAAAGAAACCACGGTTCAATTCCGTCGCCTCACCCTCCAGTACGCCCGTCTCGACAATGATCCCCGCCTGACGCAGCCTCTCTATCCCGCTGCCTGCCGTCCTTTGGTCCGGATCCGGGGCCGCGATTACAATTCTTTTGATCCCCGATGAAATCACCGCTTCCGCACACGGCCCTGTCTGTCCCTGATGATTACAGGGCTCAAGCGTTACATACATGTCCGCACCCCGACAGGCCGTCCCAGCCATTGATATCGCTTGTGTTTCGGCGTGCGGCCGCCCGGAGTCCGCCGTCCTCGCCCGTGCGACAACTGACCCGTTTTTTACGATCACACAACCGACGGAAGGATTCGGCCACACCCGCCCCAGCCCCTGCCGGGCGAGCGCAAGCGCAGAACGCATGTGGAAAACAGGATCGTCCATGCACGGCACTATTCACGAAATCTGGTTTTATTACAAGGGAATAAAGGGAAAAGCTGATATGTGGAAAACCGGATTACTCCGCCGCGGATTTTCTCTCGTCCTGAAGTTCCCGGACCTCATCCAGGAAAGCATTGAAGTCCTCAGGCTCCTTAAAGTCGCGGTAAACCGAGGCATAGCGGATATATCCGACGACGTCGAGCTTTACGAGCGCCCGCATTACCATCCCGCCGACGGTTTTGGAATCGATCTCCGCTTCACCCATCGTCTCAAGTTGGCGAACGATCCCGTTGGCAGCCTTTTCAATTTCCTCACTGTCCACAGGCCGTTTTCTGAGCGCAACCTGCATGGAACGGATGATTTTATCCCGGTCGAACGTCTGTTTGCGCCCTCCCGCTTTCACAATTGTCAACTCCCTGAGCTGTATCCGCTCAAATGTCGTAAAACGCGCCCCGCACTTCGGACAGGACCGGCGGCGGCGAATGGCGGAATTATCCTCCGTCGGCCGCGAGTCCTTCACTTGCGTATCATCGCTCTGACAAAACGGACAGCGCATAAATCAAAAGCCCTCATAGACCGGAAACTTATCGCACAGCGCCTGGACTTTCTCCCGCACGGCCTGCTCGACCGCCTCGTTGCCGTCCGGTCCGTTGGCGGCCAGACCGTCCAGAACCTCGACGATATATTCGCCCACGAGCTTAAACTCTGCCGTCCCGAAACCGCGTGTCGTCGCCGCAGGCGTGCCGAGCCGCACGCCGCTGGTCACAAACGGCTTTTCAGGATCAAACGGCACAGCGTTCTTGTTACAGGTCATCCCGCCGCGCTCCAGCGCCACTTCCGTCTTGTTACCAGTCAAACCCTTAGGCCGCAGGTCAACCAGCACGATATGGCTATCCGTGCCGTTGGAAACGATATCCAGGCCGCCCGCCATCAGCGTATCTGCCAACGCGCGCGCATTATCGACAACGCCTTGCGCATAAGCCTTGAAACAGGGGCGCAGCGCCTCGCCGAAACAAACGGCCTTGGCCGCGATCACATGCATCAGAGGCCCGCCCTGAAGGCCGGGGAAGATGCTGGAATTGATCTTCTTGCCAAGCTCTTCATCGTTGGACAGGATCATCCCGCCGCGCGGCCCGCGCAGCGTTTTGTGTGTCGTCGTCGTCGTCACATGGGCATAAGGCACCGGTGAAGGATAAACCCCCGCCGCAATCAGCCCGGCATAGTGCGCCATATCGACGACGAGATAAGCTCCAACGGAATCCGCAATCTCCCGGAATTTCGCCCAGTCAATCTCCCGCGGATAGGCGGACGCGCCGGCCACAATCATCTTCGGCTGGTGCTCCCTGGCCAGATCCGCAACCTCGTCATAATCGATCAGCGCATCCTGCTTGCGCACGCCGTACTGCACGGCATTAAACCATTTTCCCGACTGGTTTGGTTTAGCTCCATGCGTCAGGTGCCCGCCGGATGCCAGAGACATCCCCAAAATCGTATCGCCTGGCTGGATCAGGGCCATATAGGTCCCCTGATTGGCCTGCGAGCCGGAATTGGGCTGGACGTTTGCGTAAGAACAGCCAAACAGCTCTTTCGCCCGCTCCTGCGCCAGTTCCTCGGCCACGTCCACAAACTCACAACCGCCGTAATAGCGCTTGCCCGGATAGCCTTCGGCATATTTGTTGGTCAGCACCGAGCCTTGCGCCTCCAGCACCGCACGGGAAACGATGTTCTCGCTGGCGATCAGCTCAACCTGATTCTGCTGGCGGCCAAGCTCGTCGCGGATCGCACCAAAAATCTCCGGATCGCTTTCCTCCAGCGTCTCCGTAAAAAAACCGTCGAATATTTCTGCGCTCATATCTTCCGCCACGTTGGTCATCCTTTTTCCTTTCAGTCCGCTTTTCCTAACATTTGAACCCGTTTGTCATGTCGCCCGCCTTCATAGGGCGTCATCAAAAACGCCTGCAGGCAGTCCTTTGCCACTTCGGTTCCCACAATCCTCTGGCCCATACAAAGTACATTGGCGTCATTATGCGCCCGCGTCAGCCGTGCCTCGGTAGAACTGGAAACAACGGCGGCACGTATTTCCGGGTAACGGTTGGCGGCAATCGAGATGCCAATCCCCGTCCCGCATATCAGAACGCCTTTCTCTGCCCGGCCCTCTATAATGGCCCTGGCCAGCGCTTTCCCAAAATCGGGATAATCGACTGACTCCAGCGAATGCGCCCCAAGATCAATCCATTCAATATGATCGAAGGATTCTTTTAACGCCCGCTTCAATTCAAAACCGGCATGATCGGACGCAATAACAAGCTTCGTGGTCAAGACAATTCCCCCGCCTAAAGTACCATGAGACCACAATATATAGTGCCGGGAAGGGGATGGAATCAATAACTACTTTTTTCACCGCGAAGACACGAAGGAGCGAAGAACAAAAAGCGCGCGTCAGCGCATAAAAACAATCCTATGTTCCCCGTGTCTCTGCGTTGAAAAAATATAACCGCAGAGACACAGAGAATGCAGAAGTTTATTTATAACGCCTTCGGCGCAGCAGGCCCTGATCTTTTCGCTCCTTCGCATCTTCGCGGTGAAAAATACTTTTTATGAGCGCCGTGCCTCTGTAATCCACCGGCTGACCCCGCGCAAAAAAGGACCGACATCTTCGAAATAGCGAATGATAAAATCCTCATCCTCCCACAGAGATGCAAAGGCAAGCTGTTCGTCGGGAGCATAGATACGCGTCAGCGTAAAACAACTGCGCAGATCGCCCTCAAACCCCACCATCCGGAATCCCTTCTCCGCCAGTTCCGGGTCAACACTGGGATCTATCAGCCGCCAGTCACCGTCAATCAGTACTTCCGGGTAATAATGCGTTATCGGCCTGTCTTTGGGGTGCAGATCAATGATTTCACGGGGAATGGGTGAATCATACCAGTCCATCTCGGCAATACGGATCCGCACTGTATAACCCAGCATTGCCAGTTCGCCCACCAGTTCATAGCTTTTTGTCGCGCATTGCGGCGTAATCTCACCCGCCTTTGTCGGCACCTGATAGGGCTGCGCCCTGATCCGTTCGAATATGGTCTTTGCCAGCGTGTGGTCCATGCTAAATCAGCCCCTTCTTTTTCATGACATACTCCAGCCGCTTGACCGCATTGCGTTTTAGAACCTCCTCCCCCGCGCTGGCCGGTCCCTGGATCGAGGCTTCCGTCAGGGTCTGCGCATCCATGGCCGATACGCGCACATAAGCACCCACCGGATAAAACTCGATAATAATCTCGCGGCCTTTGAGGGGATCTTCAGTCATGCTATTTTTGGTGATCGTTGTATCCGTTGTGATAAAGAAACACATATAATGTCCGTAGAACAATCAGAATTCCAGTGGGACGATCCCCTCCTCCTCGAAGACCTTCTCTCCGAAGAGGACCGGATGATCCGTGATACCGCGCGAAAATACGCGCAAGGCCAGCTCCTGCCCCGTGTCGTCGAGGCCAACCGCCACGAAACCTTCGATCCCGAAATCATGAAAGAGATGGGCGCGCTCGGCCTGCTCGGCCCTATGATCCCGGATTACGGCTGCGGCGCAGGCTATACGGCCTACGGCCTTATCGCGCGCGAGATAGAGCGCGTAGACTCGTCCTATCGCTCTGCCCTGTCCGTACAATCCTCGCTTGTCATGCTGCCAATCCATGAGTTCGGCACGGAAGAGCAAAAAGAAAAATTCCTGCCCGGACTGGCGTCCGGCGAACTGATCGGCTGCTTCGGCCTCACGGAACCGGACGGCGGCTCCGACCCTTCCTCCATGCGTACCCGCGCCGAGCGCATCAAAGGCGGGTTCCTTCTCTCCGGCTCCAAGCAGTGGATCACCAATTCGCCGGTTGCCGATGTCTTCGTCGTCTGGGCCCGAGACGATGACAACACGCTTGTCGGCCTGATCCTCGAAAAAGGCATGAAGGGCCTTGAAGCGCCGAAAATTGAAGGAAAATTTTCCCTGCGAGCCTCCGTCACCGGCAGCATCATGATGGATGACGTCATGGTGCCGTGGGATAACGTCCTCAAAAAAGCCGAAAGCATGCGCGCCCCCTTCACCTGCCTCAACTCCGCCCGCTACGGCATAAGCTGGGGCGTGATGGGCGCGGCCGAAACCTGCTGGCACACGGCCCGCGATTACGTGCTGGACCGTGAGGTTTTCGGCAAAAAGCTCGCCGGCCAGCAACTCATCCAGAAAAAACTCGTCGACATGCAAACGGAAATCACGCTTGGCCTGCACAGCGCCCACAGGCTGGGTGAACTGCTTCAGGCAGGCAAGGCCGCCCCCGAAGCCATATCGCTCCTCAAACGCAATAACTGTGGCAAGGCGCTGGCAATAGCCCGCGAGGCCCGCGACATGCTGGGCGGCAACGGCATTTCAGACGAATACCCGGTGATCCGGCACATGATGAACCTCGAGGCCGTCAACACCTACGAGGGCACCCACGACATCCACGCCCTTATTCTGGGCCGGGCCCAGACCGGGATACAGGCCTTTTCCTGATTTTCGGCGCTTTTTTTGCCGAGGTCCCTTCGCGCATCAGGCCGCCCCAGATAAACATGGCGATCCCGGCAAAAAACGGCCCCCAGCCAAGAATAACAATCGACCAGTCGCCGTAAGAAAACCCAACGATCGGCGGCACGAAGATCAGCACCAGCGGCGAAAAAACAAAGGTAATCAGACAGGTCCAGGGAAAGAACATCATCGCCGTCCAGAGATTGGCCGGAAGATCCAGATAAAAAGCCACAGGGTCATGTGTATTGGGCTGCCAGTCGCCAATAATCCGGAAACCGTTCATATATTCTTCCAGCACGAAGGCGCACAGCAAAAAGGCGCCAAGCAAACCGCACAGCGCCACCAGCACACCGCCAAAAAGAAGAATATTGCCAAAGACCCTTTTCATCCCGGCGCTCCTGTCCTGAAAAAAGGAGAAATGTAATAATCAGAGGTCTTCTATCGAAGCCAGCCCTGTGAAATTCGTCATGCTGGCCCAGAAGCGCTCCAGCATCTTGAGGGTTTGCGTTGCCTCGTCAAGCCGCTCATCCGTAAGCTCCGTCCCGGAGATTTTTTTGACATGCTTGTCGAACATTTCCGAGATCATCGTCTTCAATTCCATCCCCTTGTCCGAAAGCCGGACGCGGATTGAACGCTTGTCGTGGACCGAACGTTCCTGGATCAGATAATCGTTTTCGACCATCTTCTTGACGTTATAGGACACGTTCGAGCCAAGATAATAACCGCGAACCGTCAACTCACCGACCGTCATCTCGTCATCGCCGATATTGTACAGGATCATGCTCTGGACGTTGTTGATGTCCTGGATCCCTCTGCGGTCAAGCTCAACCTTCAGCACATCCAGAAACCGCCTGTGCAGACGCTCGATAAGCTGGACGTGTTCGTAATATTCTTTTGCTGTGGGCACGTTTCGTAACTCCGGAAGTTTCCTCTAATCCCCAAAAACAGAATCATAAAGTAGAATCAGCTGCCTGTAAACTATTCGGAAAATGCTCAGGCCGCAAGGTCCTCGAGTGAATAACCAGTGGACTCAAAATAGCCTTTCACAACATCGTCGGCAACATCTTCCAGGCTATCCGGCGCCCACTGGGGAGCATTGTCCTTGCCGATCAACACAGCGCGTATACCCTCGTAAAAATCATGTCCCTGTATAAAATGCTGCGCCAGTACGTAATCATCACGCGTCACGGCATCAAAATCCGCCCCTTCCGTCTGAAGCAGGTGAGCAAGCGTCACCTTGAGGCTCGTTGGCGAGCGCCCGGAAATCAGGTTCCGCGCCTCCACAGCCCAGCCTGAAGACGATTTCTCCAGTGCCTGCAGAATCGACTCGAGGCTCTTGCCGCCAAATGCTTCCGCGATTCCACGCGAACGCTGCTCCAGCATACCGTCTTCCGGCGGCGGCTCGGCAGAGGTATTCACAACATCACTGACCGCATTGCGCACGTCATTTAACGATCCGGCCCCGTCCAGCCGCGAACACAGCCGTTCGATACAATCCTCTTTCTGGTCAAGCGGCATAAAGTGCGTGGCCAGCTTCGTATAAAGAATATCGGCAGCACGAATGCGCGTTCCCGTCAGCGCCAGATAAATACCCGTTTTGGCCGGCGAACGGTTCAGGTAAAAAGAGCTGCCCACGTCCGGAAAAAAGCCGATCCCGACTTCCGGCATCGCAAACAGCGTATTTTCACAGACAATCGAAAAAGCGCCCGGCCCGGACAAACCGAAACCGCCGCCCATCGATATCCCGTTAACAAAAGAAATAATCGGCTTCGGATAATGGTAGATCAGCCGGTTCAGCATATATTCCTCGCCGAAAAAGACTGTTGCCGCACGATCGCTGATCTCCCCGCGGCGATAGGCCATCCCGGCCTGGTAAACGGCCTTCATATCGCCGCCGGCGCAAAAGGCCCTCTTACCCGCCCCGGTCAGGAACACCGCCTTGATGCGCTCGTCCTTTTTCCAGCGATTGAGGTGATAGGTCACAAGCCGGATCATATCGATCGTCAGTGAATTCAATGCCTCCGGCCGGTTCAGCACAATCAGCCCCAAAGGCCCGCGCTCCTCCGCCAGAACTTCCTCATCGCGCAGTGATTCGTCTCTCAAATTTCTTCAGCCCGTTTACAAAGACGTGAAAACAACTTAACTAATCCGGAAAGGGACACAAAAACTACACAACTTAGCAGAGTACAAACGGAATGACTGCAAAGCAACGCCCAAATGCTCCCGTCCGCATGCGCCGCCTGCGCAGGACCGAAAATCTGCGCGCCCTCGTTCGCGAGACATCGCTGAGCGTGGACGACCTGATCTACCCGATGTTTGTTGAGGAAAATCTCGATGAGCGCAGCCCGATCAAATCAATGCCCGGCATCTTCCGCGAAACAGAAAAAAGCATCGGCAAGGCCGTTTCGGACGCATACGAGGCTGGAATCAAATCCGTTATGCTGTTCGGCGTTTCCCACCACAAGGATGCAACCGGCTCCGATTCCATGGCCAAAGGCGGCCTGCTGGATCGAATCCTGTGCGAGGTCAAAGACGCCTGCCCGGACGTCACCGCTATCGCCGACCTGTGCTTTTGCGAATATACCGACCACGGCCATTGCGGTCCGCTCGATAAAAACCACGACGTCGATAACGACGCCACACTCGAAAACCTGCAAAAACAGGCCGTTATCGCCGCACAGGCCGGAGCGGACATGGTCGCCCCGTCCGGTATGATGGACAGCATGGTCGCCGCTATCCGCAGCGGTCTTGATGAATCGGGCTACGCGCACCTGCCGATTATGTCCTATGCCGCAAAATTCGCCTCCTCCTTCTACGGTCCGTTCCGCGACGCCGCCGGATGTTCTCTCGGCAAGGGCAATCGCAAAACCTACCAGATGGACCCAGCCAATGGCCGCGAAGCTCTGCGGGAAGCCCTGATAGATGAAGCGGAAGGTGCAGATATTCTGATGGTAAAACCCGGCATGCCATATCTCGATGTGCTGGCCCGTCTGCGCGAACAGACTCTTTTGCCGCTCGCCGCCTATCAGGTCAGCGGCGAATACGCGATGATGAAATTCGCAGCGCAAGCCGGCGCCATCGGCGAAGACGATATCCTGATGGAAAGCCTGCTTGCCTTCAAACGCGCCGGTGCAGACCTGATCCTGACCTACGGCGCGGTTGATGCCGCCCGCATTATACGCGCGTAAATTAACACGAAAACGGCCGCTACAATGGCATAGGCACACACAATCACCGGCCCTGCAGGAAGGTCTGACAGCACAGAAAAACCGAGCCCCGTCACAACGGCTACCGCTGCAATGATATAACCGACCAACAATCGCTTTTTCCCCGTAAATGCCCCCGTCGCCAATGCCGGAACAATGAGGCTCGTGAATACGAGATACACACCGACAAGCTGGACCGACAAAGTCACCGCCACAGGAAGCAAAATATAAAACTGGCCAGATCGGCGAAACCGAAACCAGATAACAAGTATGAGCACATAAATTCCAGCCGTCACCAGAACC
The DNA here is from genome assembly GCA_964552285.1 of uncultured Pseudobdellovibrionaceae bacterium. GTDB lineage: Bacteria > Pseudomonadota > Alphaproteobacteria > Micavibrionales > Micavibrionaceae > CAZKGT01. The sequence continues at coordinate 8,847 of CAZKGT010000086.1, forward strand.
TGCTTCCACGAAACCCACAGAATCTGACCGGCAAGCAGCCCCCTCATTTGCTCCCCGCCATGCGGATCACCGGCAAAAAGCAACATAATCAACGAAGCAGAAACAATAAACGCGCAACCGATAAAGGCCTCCTGATGCTTGACGGCCTTTTTCTCCAAGAGCGAGAACAGTGCCCCGCCCGCCAGCGCAAACACCAGCGCCATAAAAAATGAAACAAAGATACCCTGCACCTGAAACACTACCGCGCCAACCACCACGCCAAGCGCCGCGATCTGGGCAATCGCAAGATCGATAAAAATAATGCCCCGGCGCAGAACTTCCTGCCCGAGCGGCACATGTGTCAGCGCCGTCACAAGTCCGGCACAAAATGCCGGGGCAATAAGCCCCAGCATTTCAGGTGATATAAGGCTCATGACCCAGCTTCGATCAGCAGGCGGACCGTCTCGCTGAACAGCCCTTCCAGATCGTCCGCATTCTCGTTGCCGCCCACCGTATATGGCAGGTGAAGAACCGGAATACCTG
>CAZKGT010000087.1:0-9364 GCA_964552285.1 uncultured Pseudobdellovibrionaceae bacterium
CCCAGTAAACCTTTGCCTGTCAATGTGTTCTGATGCAGAGTCCGGTAGTGTGATCTGGAACATAAAATCAAAGGTTTATTATGACTGACAACCCCCTGCTCGTCCCCTCATCCCTTCCCAACAAAGTCCCACCCTTCGACAAAATACGTGAAGAACATTACCTCCCGGCACTAAAATCCGCCATCGAAGAGGCCAGGAAAAACATTGAGGACATCAAGGACGATCCGGCAGAGCCAACATTCGAGAACACGATCGTTGCACTGGAAGGGGCCTCGGAGACACTGGGCATTGTCACAAGCGTTTTCTACAACCAGCTCTCGGTCAACGGCTCGGACAGCATGCATGAACTGGCGGAAAAGATCGGCCCGATAAGCTCGAACTTCAGCAACGACATCCTGCATGATGAAAAACTCTTCGCCCGCATCAAGGCTGTCCATGACAAGATCGACAACCTTGGCTTTACCCCGGAACAATACACGCTGACCGATGAGACCTATAAAGGCTTCGTCCGCGGCGGCGCCCTGCTGAATGAGGCCGGAAAAAACCGTCTGCGGGAAATCAGCGAACGCCTGTCTGTCCTCGGCCCCACCTTTATGAACAACGTCAAAAAGGCAACGGAACAGTTCGAACTGGTCATTGAGGATGAGGGTGATCTGTCCGGCATCCCGGAAACAGCCATTGAGGCGGCCCGGCACGAAGCGGAAGAAAAAGGCTATAAGGATAAATGGCTTTTTACGCTGGACGCACCAAGCTATATGCCGCTCATGCAATATGCCGACAATCGCGATATACGCGAAAAAGTCTGGCGCGCCTTCACCGCCCGCGCCTGGCAGGACGACTTTGACAACAGCGAAAACGTGCTGGAAATTGTCCGTCTTCGCCATGAGAAGGCAAAACTTCTCGGCTTTGAAACCTTTGCCGACTTTGTCCTCGAAAAACGCATGGCGGAAAAGAAAGATACGGTCTGGGCCTTCCTCGAAAAACTCAAAAGCGCCTATAAACCCGCCGCACAAAAAGACCTCGCCCGCCTGAAAGACTTCGCCGGCGGCGTAGATCTCAACCCCTGGGACGTAGGCTATTACAGCGAAAAACTGAAAGAGAGCCTGTTTCACTTCTCCAGCGAAGAACTGCGCCCCTATTTCCCGCTGGATAATGTCCTGAAAGGCATGTTCGGCCATTTCAGCAAACTCTTCGGCCTGCGCTTTGAAAAATCGGACGCCTACCCGCTCTGGCACGAAGACGCGCAGGCCTATGAACTGTTCAATGAAAAGGACGGCAGCTTCGTAGGCACTCTTTTCGCCGACTTCCACCCGCGCACCGGTAAAAAGAACGGTGCATGGGAAACAGGCTACCGAGATCAGGGCCTTTTCAGAGGCAATATCGAACGCCCGGTGGTCTCCATCGCCTGCAACTTCCCGAAGGCCACGCCGACAAAACCTTCGCTGCTCTCGCACAACGATGTGACAACCCTGTTCCACGAAATGGGCCACGCTCTTCACGCCTTGCTCTCGGACGTCACCTATGCGTCCGTATCCGGTACCAATGTGCTGTGGGACTTTGTCGAGCTTCCCTCACAGCTTCAGGAAAACTGGTGCTATGAAAAAGAAACGCTCGATATGTTCGCCGCCCACTACGAGACCGGCGAAAAGATCCCGGAAGAGCTGATCCGGAAACTACGCGATTCAAAAAACTTCATGGTCGGCTGGATGGGATTAACGCAGGTCAGATATGCCACCCTGGACATGGCATGGTACGGACAGGACACATCGGATATCCACGATGTGGCCGCCTTCGAGGATGCCGCCACCGCGGACCTCTCCCTCTTCCCGCGCCTGTCCGGCCCGATGTCCACCGGCTTCAGCCACATCTTCGCCGGAGGCTATGGCGCAGGCTACTATAGTTACAAATGGGCCGAGGTGCTGGACGCCGATACATTCGAGATGTTCCTGGAGCGCGGCCTCTATGACAGGCCCACCGCCGATGCTTACAGGACGAAAGTCCTCGCCAAAGGCGGCAGCGAACATCCGTCCGTACTCTATAAACGCTTCAGAGGCCGCGATGCCGATCCGGACGCTCTGCTGCGCCGTGAGGGCTTATTGGCTGACGGCGAACAGCGGACAACGGACGGTTAAAACACCATCGACCTCCGTAGCAAACCATCACCCCAAAAAGAAACCCCCCGCATTGCGCAGGGGGCTTCATTCGTGTGTGGGGTTCCTCTATCACCAACCGTTTATTCTTATATGCTTTAACGCATTCATTGTGCAGCTGGCTAACTTTGTATATTCACAAGCTATACTTGACTTTTTACAAATTCATATACCGCTGTCAACAAAATTCTTTTGAAAACCTTAAATTTTTATGTTGAAAGAATCCTTGCGCTTCGCTAGAACGTCACGTAACCTAGTAAAGTCTTGCTTTGTATGATATAACGCAATGCAGCGCAAGAGGAAAGTATTCTTCAATGAGCATAACAACTGCACAGATCAGGGGAGCACGCGGAATCCTTAACTGGAGCCAGTCAGATCTGGCCTCCCGCACGGGGATATCAGCCACCTCTATCGGCAGCATCGAGAACGGGCAGAGCCAGCCCCGGGAAAACACTCTCAAAACCATTCAGAAAGCCTTCGAAGACGGCGGCATTGAATTTATCGGCCGGGATGGAGTCAGGATCCGCACAGGCGGCGTTATGACCTATACCGGCAAGCAGGGTGTTCTTGAGTTCTATGAGGATATCTACGAAACGCTGAAAAGCAAGCCCGGAACGGTCTGCGTCAGTAACGTCGACGAAAAAGTCTTTGTAAAATGGGCCGGGGAAATTCTCGAAACCCACACGGAAAGAATGAACGAGATCAAGGGAATTAGCTACAAGATCCTGATCCGGGAAGGCGACCAGAACTTCGTGGCCTCAGCCTACGCGCAATATCGCTGGATCCCCAGAGATCTTTTCTCCTCAGTTCCATTCTATGTCTATGGCGACAAGCTGGCCATCATGCTGTTCGGAACAGAACCGACGGTTATCGTCATAGACTACCCAGCCGTCGCGGACGCATACAGAATCCAGTTCGAGGCCCTCTGGAACAGCGCCCTTGAACCGACACAGGACGAACTCCGCGCAATTAAATAGCCATAATTTAGTTGCATTCCCCCTCTGGTTTATGATTTAACCGGAGCAAATTAGGATAAGAAAAATCTTATCTGTGGGTGCTTTTTTATGGAAACGAACAATGAAGTGTGCTAAACAATGGCACCACGCAAGAGCCCGCATAATTGAAAATATAAAAAATATGGTGGGTTACGTACAGAAGAGAGGGATATCTGTCATAGATGACTAGCGGTCAAGAAAATACAGACCCAACTGAACAAAAAGCTCCCGACAGCCCGTACACGGCCGTCGACGAGGCTTTTCATATGCTGCCTCTTCCACGGCCGGGAGAAGACCCCAATATTACGATTGCTCGCGCTGCGATGCATTTGCTCTACATGAGAAATCCAGCTTGCGCCGACTCCATCGCATACGTGAATGGTAAGTTTGCTGACGTTACCACCGACCACAATTATTACCCTTTTCACAGCGAAGTCACGATCATTAACACGGACAGGTTCGAAATTGCGAATCAATTCGAGGACTGTGAACGATTGATCATTATTGGCGGCGGACCGGGAAAATCCCTGGAAGCCAAAGAGATGAAGGTAATTGACGTCCTTTTAGGGTCTGGTGTTTTAAAGGACGTCGTATTGGTTGAAACGTCAGACGACTATCTTCAACAACAGGAAGATACCCTCAAAACAAAATTTAATGGCCGCGCTTTCGGAAATAACAATCCGCCCCCGACGATTACGCGCCATCATATGGACTTTATGTATCCAACGACAGAGTTTCGTGATTATATCAAAGAAAATCCTGTACCAAGAACAGGGGTCATCAGCACAGGGTCACTTATCTCGCAGATCCCCGTTAACAGCACAACAACATTCCCCAGAGAAAGGGTCTCTTCTGCTTTGGCAAGCCTTGGAGCCTTGGGCGATGTCCTGTGGCTGGGCTACAACAGCTCCCACAAAATGGAAGATATTGATCGAATACAGAAATGCTACGGGAATAGCGGCGTAAGCAAATTTATAGAGAACATACCGGGAATCTTACAGCGCTACCATTACACGGAAACGGATGGAGCAGCACTTGTAGAAGGCCTCGAAACAGGCCCTGAATTCTTCAGACATGAAATGCACGTCCAGGAATATGGTAAAAACGATATCCTGATGATCTCTCACTGCCTGCGCGTATTGCAAGATCAAACTCTGAAACTGGAGGTCCTAAACCTTCGCCACAAGCTGAACTGTTTTATTGAGCAAGGCGATACCTTAACGGCCTTCTCCTCGCTTATTTTCTCACCTGAAAAAATGAAGAAAATGGGAGAAAACCTTCACAGCCACCATGATGCCGCCGACGACATGAACACCGTATTCTGCAAATCATACAAAGGCATGACGGACCATATCTTCGTAAAAAAACCCGATCCAGCAAGGGACGAAGGCACTTCACAGCCTCCCAGAACAGAGAGATTTTGGGACACGTTCGCGCAGATATTCCTACCGCAAAAAAACAACCTATAAATCCTGAAGTGAACAAAAAAACGCCCGGTTTGTTAAAACCGGGCGCTTAGTTGTGTGGGGTCGTTCACATTTGGATTGAGGGGGGAGCTCAATCCTTTATCATCACGCTGCGGCGCGCGTGGAAGGAGACTCAAACCTGAACAGTTTATCCAGGTACATGCGCCGCATTTCGTGATAATCACGGTTCGCCGTCACATACAGCCGCAAGGCATCGTTCAGCTGCTGACGGAGAAAAATTCCTTCATATGCCTTGTACACCCTCTCAAGGCCGTCTGTCTCGGTAGCATACTCCACCTTCCAGCCGCGGTACTGGCGGATCAGCCTGCGGGCCACAGCCCGGTAACGCGGCAGAATGTCGTCATTCATCTGTTTCAGTTCAAGGAAACACACCTCTTTCACTTCACAAACGGCAAGCCGGTCCCGTATATCCTGGACAAAGGCCACGCCATAACGCTGCTCCATGTTTTCGTAATCATTATTCATGGCGTTTTCACGCTCCTGACTATCTTTTTTCCTTGGGATGATCCGAAGATACACTTGTGAAAAAATTATGTCAACCAAAAAATATATTTTAATTATCCCTGTGGTATAATTTTTTCGTATAAAAATATTGACCTTTTAGTATAATATCCCTATAGAATGGAATTGAGATGATCTTTAAAGAACAAATCAAGGCGGCACGAGCCATGCTGGAATGGAGCCAGACAGAGCTGGCAAAACAAAGCGGCGTATCCGCCCCGACGATCAAACTGATTGAGGCGGGAAGAGTGAACTCGTCCCCCGACACGCTCGGCGCCATACAGATCTGCTTCGAAAATGCCGGCCTGGAATTCCTGCCGCAAAAAGGCGTGCGGTTTAGAGATGACCTGCTGACGGTGCTTACCAAGGAAAGCGAACAGGATAACGTCTATCTCAGGCTTCTGGATGATATCTATTACACGATCAGAGGCACAAACAGAGAGGTTCTCTACAGCTTTATCGATCAGTCTTTATCGCCGAAAGAGGTCATTTACAAACAAAGGCTCATTCGAAATGACGGAAGCCCAATGCGTTTCCTCGTAAGACATGGCGATACACATTTGATCTATCCGCTGGACGAATACCGCTACCTGCCAAAAGGCTACTACATCAACAACCCGGCCATTGTTTACGGCAATAAATTCGCGACAATCGTCAAAGACAACAAAAAAGAAGAGATTGAGAAGGTCCTCATCATCTGCGATGGACATATCGCGGAACTCAAACAAAAAGAATTCGAGATTATCTGGCAATACGGGGCTCAACCCGAAAAAACAACGGCGGAGAATGTGTATGAATAATCACGAGAACAATAATATTTATGTTGTTCACGGCAGCGGTAATCCCGGCTGGCGGGAATGTCCCCGTTGTCAAGTAGGAATAAGTCTCTGGAACCCCGCCCACGAAGGCAAAAAATTCGAAGCCCTTTTGCAGTGGGCCACAGCAAATTTCGACAGCGTCATTCTGAATATCAGCGACACACTTTACAGACACAATCTTGTTGCCTCCGGCATGGGATATATTGACGCACTAGCCTGTTCCAGGGAAATGGGCAGGGAATGGCACATTCGTAACGATGCCGCCATTCGCAGATTCTCCTCCAGAATTTCGAAAATCCATCACTGGGACGATTGGCGCAAATGCCCGGAATTTTATAAAACACACAATGCAATACTGGACCTGTATGCCTTAAATCCTGACTTTGAAAAATCGATTGAAGACGATGTAAATATGTTCATCCAGAGAAGACACATCAAAGATCCGGAAGAAATCAAGAAGGCAAAAAAAGCCTCAACTTCCTACATCCTCGAAGAACTCGCCGGCTATCTTCTAATTGCGCGCGCCTACAAACCTAACCGCGTCTATCCTTCAAAAGATCTGAAAAGCTTTGAGTTTTTAAGACAATCAAAAGTGCCAGACGACCTGAAAGGTCTTGAAGAAATGGCCCATGTAAAAGTAAATTTCAAAAAGAGAAGCTCTCAAATAAGGGATGCCGCATGATCTGACGGGCAAACGGCCTGTAAGCTTAAAGGGGAGGGCACTTTTTCAGCGCCGTGTGGGGGGCGCCTTTCCGGCGTTTTTCTTTTGTTTTACCATTGCTGCTGTAGAATAACCTGAGAGACAACAGAAAAAGGCTCGGCACAAATGGCTTCAAACGAACTGGACGGAACGTATCAGGTCTCCTCCATGACCGATTACAAAGGCCCGCTGCAAAAGAAAAGCGACGGCATCACGGAAATCCGCGACGGCAAAACCAACCGCCATGACGACGCCAACTGCAAATGGACCAGTACCTTTACCATCCTGAACGACACGGAAGTTGAAATGGTCTCCATTGCCGATCCGGCCGATGCCGATGCGGACTTCCTTCTGACCCGCCCGGACGGCGCCCCGACCCGCGATCCCGTTACCTACACCGCCAAACTGAAACTGGCCCGCAAAGACGATAAAATCCAGATGTCCGGCCAGATCGACTACGGCAACGACATCGTGTTCCTGACGATGCGAAAAATCAGCGGTTAAAACAGGACATTGCAAAAAGCACAACGTATCCCTATCTTCCCCTCATGAACAGGCAACCGGCCCCCATACGCTATATGCACCGTGCCATGGATTACATGGCCTATATCCATCGCCCCGAACTGTGGCCGCAGATGGCGCGCAATATCACGAACAAGGCAACCGGCCGCATTCCCTCACCGGACGCACTGGCTCAAATGAAGGCCGAGGCCACCGCCTGGTGCGCCGCGCACTGCGTCAAGGAATCATGGGCGCTGGAAAGGCTCGGCTTTCCCGGCGAAACCCTGCACGTCGAGGAACGCTATCTGGATACGCTCAGTGCCGCCCGCACCCGTGCCGATGCCGTACCGGTCAAGATGGGCGGCGGCGGACATACCGATCTGCTCTACACGCTGTGTGAATACCAGCAAGCCATGACCGTGATCGAAACCGGCGTAGCCTACGGCTGGTCCTCACTGGCCATCCTGCTCTCCCTGAAAAACCGCCCGGACGCCCACCTTATCAGTATCGACCTGCCCTATTTCGAGCGCCACAACGATGAATGGGTCGGCATTGCCGTACCGAAAGAGCTGAAAGAACAATGGACCCTGCTGCGCATGGCCGACCGCGAGGGTATCCCGAAGGCCCTGAAAATAGCCCCGGTGGTTGATTTCATCCATTACGACTCCGACAAATCCGAATCGGGCCGCGCCTTCGCCTATCCGCTGCTCTGGAACGCGCTAAAACCCGGCGGCATCCTGATGTCCGACGATATTCAGGACAATATGGGCTTCGCCCGTTTTTGCGAGTCCATAAATACCTCGGCCGTCATCGTCCGAAAGGATGCGGAAAACTACCAGGGAGTATTACGGAAATAGCTGTAAATATTGTTTTATAACAATAAACTAACAAGAAACCCATCACTTTTTTAATGCATCACGCCCTAAAATAGCGTATAAAACAGCCCATGCGTTACGACAAACTTATTACACAGTCTGATACTGATCTCACCCAGCAGGGCCCCAAAAAGGTTGCCTTTGTCCTGCCGCTGCTGACAGCAGGCGGAGCCGAGCGAGTCCTGATTTCCCTGATGAACGGACTGGACCGCAAGCGCTTTTCACCGGAATTTATCGTCCTGAACGAAGACGGCCCGATGCGCGACTGGATCGCAGGCGATGTGCCGTTCCACTCTTTGGGCAACCGCCGTGTACGTGAATCGCTCCTGCCGCTGCTGACTGAAATACGCCGGGTGAAACCGGATATCATCGTCTCCACGATGGCCCACATGAATTTTGCGCTGCTGATGCTGCGCCCGTTCCTGACCAAGGAAAAAATCATCGTCCGCGAAGCCAATATCCCCTCCTCCATCGTCGAGAACGTCAGAACCGGCAAACCCTGGATGGTAAAAGCCGCATACCGTTCTCTTTATCCGATGGCCGACATGGTCATCAGCCCGGCGCAGGTGATTATCAACGAATTCGAGAATTATCTTGGCATGAACACAAAAGATCATGCCCTGCTCTATAACCCGGTCGATGTCGAGCGCATCCGCGCAAAAACAAAACTGCCCAAACGCAAGAACGAAGACACCATCAACTTTATCGCCGCCGGCCGACTGCACCGTCAGAAAGGCTTCGACCGCCTGATCGAATCACTGCCGCGCCTGAAAACGGGCCGGGACTGGACGCTGACAATCCTCGGCGAGGGTGAGGAAATGGACAACCTGCAAACACTGGTCCGCGCAAACGGCCTGCAGGATAAAATCAAACTGCCCGGCCTTTCCCGGGACCCGTGGCCGCAGATCGCCTCAGCCGACTGCTTCCTGCTCCCCTCGCGCTGGGAAGGACTGCCGAATGTCGTCCTCGAATCGCTGGCCTGCGGAACGCCGGTCATCGCCGCGCATGAAGCCGGTGGAATCGGTGAAATCGCCAGCCTTGCCTATCCCGGCACCGTCACGGTCGCGGACGACATGGAAAACTTTATCGGCGCCATGCGCATGATTCGCCCCTACCCGGCAAAAAAAATGCGCCCGCCGCTGCTGCCGCCGCAATATGAAATGGACAACGTCATTACACGCTTTTCTGATCTTCTGGATGGCAAAGTCGAGGAATACACCACCCCGCAACGCCGCCTCTTCGGCCGCAAAAAAGCCGCCTGACGCACAGGCACCGCAGGGGGCTACAAGGGGGACACAATAAAGAGTTAACAAAACGACCGGTGAAGGGTGTTTTTA
>CAZKGT010000088.1:0-9273 GCA_964552285.1 uncultured Pseudobdellovibrionaceae bacterium
GTTCACGATCTGCGCGGCCTACTCGCTCACGTCGGCGCTCGGCTTTTCCGCCCTGTGGTCACTGGGAACAGCTGTCATTCTTGGCGTTGCCGCACAGCCGCTAGCCAGCCTGTTCTCGGATAATTCCGCTGTCATCGACACAGCAGCCCTTTATTTCTGGGTCGTCCCCGTCACTTATATACTCGGCAACCTCGTCAATGGATGGGCATCCGCCTTTAACGCCATGGGCATGCCCAAACGATCCTTTATGATGGTCGTCGTCCGGATGCTGGTCATGCAAATTCCGCTCGCCTTAATCGGCGCCGAACTTTTCGGCATTATCGGTATTTTCGGAGCAATCGCACTGACAAACACGCTTTCAGGCGGCGCCTTCCATCTGTTGAACCTTCATGTCTGCCAGCAGAAGGAAACGCCGCCGCAAACAGCCTAACGCCCGAATACCTTCTGGAACTGGTTGCGGATGGAATTCATCATCCCGTCGATGCCAAGCTCACCCTTCATCTGCTTAATCTGCTCTACAGAAAGCCCTTCCAGGTAGCCGGAACGCCCGGCCTCATAGGTCGCAACGCGTGCCACAGCCGTCAATACCTCGCCAATCGCACGGGAAGAAATAACGCCATCCCCATCTTTGCCAATCGACATCCCGATATCCGGCATTTCAATAGGCTCAAGATCTTTCTGAACAAGCGAAGAAGAGGACAACAGCTTTGCATTGTTAATCTGAAGATCACGCACGACAACCTTCATCGGCTTTTTAGCCTCGATGCTTTCTGCCTGTGGCGGTGCTTTCAGATCCATACTCTTGTGAATGGCGCTTAGGTTGGTGCCACTCGGCTCAACTTCCAGAAACACCTGCGCACCGTTAACAATAATGTGCCTGAACACAACGCGCTGCTCGGAAACGCTTTCAAGCGCGACATCAATCACGTCTGCCGTCAGGGCGTGCCTGTTTTTAAAGCCTGCCGGATTGCCGATTTTCAGGCCGCTGAGCGTAGCCCGCTTTTCCTCAAGCGAAAAATCAAGCGATCCGATCGTCACAGGCACTTTAAGCGTATGGCTGGCAATTCTCTCAATCGCCGACTTGCTGAGCGATCCCATATTCAGGAAAAGCAAAACCGCACCGATAAGAATAACCGCCACGATCAGCATTGCACCGGGCAGCCATTGCGGAAACGCGTTGTCATTGGCCGGCTTTTCCTCTGCGGCGCTTTTCTTTTCTGCTTCCTTTTTTGGCGCAGACTCTTTGTTTGCCTTTGCGGCAGATGTTTTCTTGGGGGCAGCTTCTTTTTTCGTAGCCATGAGTTCTCTCCGGGAAAAACTGAAAAATATTACGGGTCTATGCTGCCGGACATAAAAGGTACGATCAAGCCCTAATCCATACGCAACTGTAACGCAGCTTCAGATCATCACGAATATAGGGTAGAAGAGAAACAACCATGTCATTCAAACAAATAAAGCGCTGGACACCACTAATTCTCCTGATCGGCCTGATCGCTGCCGCCTGGCTGACCGGCCTGCATGAAACGACCAGCCTTTCGGCCATTCAGGCACAAAAGGAAGAGCTTCTGACAGCCAGGGAAAATCACTCCTATCTGGCAGGCGCGCTGTTTATGGCTGCATACATCGTATCCGTCGCCCTTTCCCTGCCACTTGCTACCCTGCTGACCCTGCTCGGCGGCTTCCTGTTCGGCAAATGGCTGGGAACATTGATCGTTGTTACAAGCGCCACTATCGGCGCGGTGATTATCTTTATCGTTGCCAAAAGCGCGCTGGGCGTAACACTGAGGGAAAAAGCCGGCAGTCTTTATAAAAAGATCGCCGCCAATATGGAAGACAATGCCGTCAGCTACATGCTGTTCATGCGCCTGGTCCCGCTTTTTCCGTTCGTTCTGGTCAATATCGTACCGGCGCTCTTTAACGTACGCCTGCGTACGTTCGCCTGGACTACCTTCATCGGCATTATCCCGGGCTCTTTTGCCTACGTGTTTTTTGGTGAACAGCTTGGCGAAATCGACAACCCCGGCGATCTGCTCTCACCGCAATTGCTGGCGGCCCTTGCGCTGCTCGGTTTCTTCGCCCTCCTGCCCGCGCTTTATAAGCAGATAAAAGCCCGCAAAAAGGAGGCCGCGTCATGAACGTACAAAAGAATTTCGACGTATGCGTAATCGGCGCTGGCGCGGGCGGCCTGTCCTGTGCTGCCGGACTTGTACAACTCGGCCTGTCCGTCGCCCTGATTGAAAAAGGAGAAATGGGAGGCGATTGCCTCAACACAGGCTGCGTACCTTCAAAAGCGCTCATAGCTGCCGCAGGAACAGCCCATGCCTTCCGCAGCGCAAAACTGTACGGCATAGCCCCGCAGGAGCCGGAAATCGACTTCAGGGCCGTAAAAGACCATGTATACGGCGTCATAGACGCTATTGCCCCGAACGACTCGCAGGAACGCTTCGAAAAACTCGGCGTAAAAGTCTTCCGGGGAACGGCCGAATTTACGGCCCGGGACCGCATACAGGTGAATAATGAGACAATCGGCGCCCGCTATTTTATCATAGCAACCGGCTCCCGAGCTGCCATTCCGCAGATTAAGGGGTTGGACCCGAACAAGACGTACACCAACGAAACAATCTTCGCCCTGCGCGAAAAACCCGAACATCTGGTCATTGTCGGCGGCGGCCCCATCGGCATGGAAATGGCGCAGGCGCACCGGCGTCTGGGATGTAAAGTAACAGTCCTGGAATGCGGTGCCATCCTGCCCAAAGATGACCCGGAACTCGTCGATATCGTCCGCAGGGCCGTAACAGACGAAGGCGTACGCCTGCTGGAACAGACCGCCATTCAGGAAGTTTCCCACGGCAGCGAAGGTGTAACCGCTACTCTTGAGAACGGACAGATGATAAACGGCTCCCACCTTCTCGCCGCCACAGGCCGCCGCCCCAATATCGAAGGACTTGGCCTTGAAAATGCCGGAGTGGAATACGATCAAAAGGGCGTCAAAACCGATGCCTCACTGCGCACGACCAATAAACGTATCTTTGCCGTCGGCGATGTGACAGGCGGCCCGCAATTTACCCATGTCGCCGGCTACCATGCCGGCCTGATCGTCCGCCAGATCGCCTTCCGCTTCCCGGCCTTTCTGGCAAAAGCCGGCTACCGCGCCCTGCCATGGGTCACTTATACCGACCCAGAATTGGCCAATATAGGACAAACACATGAAATGGCAAAGAAAAAATACGGCAATTCCGTCGAGATCACACGCTTTTCCTTCGACGAGAACGACCGCGCCATCGCTCTGCGCCGCACGGAAGGCCTGCTCAAAGTCGTTTCCGTCAAAGGCCGCCCCGTCGGCGCCGCCATTGCCGGGCCCGATGCAGGCGAACTGATCTCCCTCTGGGGCCTTGCCATCCGCAAAAACCTGAAAATGAGCGACATCGCCTCCCTCATCACCCCCTACCCGACCTTAAGCGAGATCAGCAAACGCGCCGCCGGCGCCTATTTCACCCCATCCCTCTTCAGCCCAAAAACCAAAACCCTCGTAAAAACCCTCCACACCCTATTTCGGTGACAGGATACAAATTAAATCATTAATTTGTATCCTGTCACCGAAATAGGGGATATTGCCGCTGGGAAGGATACGTTTTATGCTCCCAGCGTCGATTGATCAGGATATGAGCCAGCCTATGAACATAAAAATCTACCACAATCCGCGTTGCAGCAAATCACGGCAAACACTGGAGATTATCCGGCAAAAAGGAATAGAGCCGGAAATTATCGAATATCTGAAGACGCCGCCGGACATGCAGGAACTGGCCGCGCTGGCCCAAAAACTCGGGATTGAGGACATCCGGGACATGATGCGCAAAGGCGAAGAACCTTACAGGGCGCAGGACCTGAAGAACCCGGCAAAAACACCGGAAACCCTCGTCAAAGCCATGGCCGATAACCCGGTCCTGATCGAGCGCCCGATTGTCGTCACAGCCAAAGGCGCAGCAATCTGCCGCCCGCCGGAAAACGTGCTGGCGCTTTTGTAAGATTTTTTCGAATGATCTCGCTGATATCCCTTCCTGTCCTTCTGATACCTGAGCTATATATAAGGCATTGAAATATGGAGAGGAAAATCATAGAAACCGACGCATTGGCAGCTGAAAGCGCTCTGGCGGAAACGGAAGTCGTTCTGGAGTCTCCGGCCGGAGACTACCTGGTTGCCGGGATGATAGAAACGGCTGCGCTTATCGCTGTTATTCTTGCGCTTCGATTTTTTCTGATACGGCTTATCCGGCGAAACACGGAAATTCTGAACAAGGACCAGCGCCGCCAGATCAACCGCGTCAATAACGGCGCAACCGTGCTGATCCTTGTCTGCCTCGTCTTTATCTGGGCCCCGCAACTGCACACCTTCGTCCTGTCCCTGACGGCCGTTGCGGTTGCCATTGTACTGACAACCAAAGAGATATTAATGTGCCTGACCGGCGGTTTTCTGCGGGCCACCACAAAACCGTTCGATGTCGGCGACTGGATCACGGTAGACGGCGCCACAGGCGAAGTCATGCGGATCACACAGTTGGCAACGCTGATGGAGGAAATCGATACAGTGGGAAAAAGCTACCAGTTCACGGGCCGCACCGTCCAGATACCCAACAGCAAGTTTCTCACAGCCAATGTCGAAAACGCCAATTTCATCAAAAGCCATATTTATCTGGACGTCCCGGTCGCCGTACAGTTTACGGATGTCGATCCGGCAAAAATGATGAGGGAGCTGGAAAAAGTCACAGAAAAGCATTTCGCGCCCTTTCGCGAGGAAGCCGTAAAATTCAACCGGCGGATCGAAAAGAAAGCCGCCGTGGATTTTGCCGATCCGGAACCGCATTTTTCCCTCAGGACAACCGATCTCGGTCACTACGTCTTCACGGCCCGCCTCTTCGTTCCCACCCGTCAGGCCGCGCAGATCGGGGCAGAAATCACAAAGGATTTCCTTCACGCCGTTCACAGGGCCAGAAGCGGAAAAGGCGTGTAAAAAATCATGGAAGACCACGGCGCGCTCACGCAACTGGCTCTTGTTCTGGCGATTGCTTTTGCCGGCGGCGCCCTGCTGCAAAAGCTGCATCAGCCCGTTCTGGTCGGCTATATCCTGGCCGGGTTTTCTCTGGGACCATCGGTGCTGGGCCTCGTCCACGATCATGAGCAGATTGCCCTGCTGGCCGAGCTTGGCATTTTGCTGCTTTTGTTTGTAATCGGGCTGGAACTGGACCTCAAAAAATTCGCGCCTGTCTATAAAATCGCTCTTGTCACGGTTTTATGCCAGATTTCCGTCGGCCTTCTGGCCGTGGCCGGTCTGGGAATTTTGTTCGACTGGCCGCTGGCGCGCATTCTTCTGCTGGGCTTCGCCGTTTCCCTGTCCAGCACAGCCGTTGCCATCAAGCTTCTTCAGGATATGGGGGAAATCCACACCAACGCCGGGCGCACGGCGATCGGCGTCCTGATCGCGCAGGATATCGCCGTCATCCCGATGCTGCTGATCATCGGGGCCATGAACGGCCACGGCATCCATCCGTTGGAAATCATCAAGATCCTGCTGGCACTGGCCGGCATGGGAACCCTGATCTGGACGCTGGCGAAAAAACCGGAATTCTTTGTCCGGCTCATCGCCTTGATTCCGGACGGCCAAACCGTGATCGTCGGGCTTTCGATCTGCTTCGCCGCCGCCGCGATCTCCGGTGCGATCGGCCTTTCGGCGGCCTACGGCGCCTTCCTCGCGGGCCTTGTCATCGGCAACACCGCGCAGCGCCATACCTACGAAGATACAATCCGTCCGGTTTTTGATGTGCTGATGATGGTTTTCTTCCTGTCTGTCGGCCTGATGCTAGACCTTGATTTTCTTGCTGAAAAGTTCCTGCGGATTCTCCTGCTGCTGGCTGTCCTGCTGGCATTGAAAACCTGGCTGAATATCTTCGTCCTGCGCCGACTCGGCCTTGCCCGGCGCAGTGCCTGGGTAATGGGGGCTGCGCTCGGCCAGATCGGCGAGTTTTCCTTTGTGCTGGCGGCGCTCGGCCTGTCCACGGGCGCCATTCACTCGGATGCCTATAAGTACGTTATTTCCGTGATCGCCCTGTCTCTGGTGATTACACCGTTCTGGCTGTATGCTGTAAGGCGGACGCGGCTTTTGAAAAGAAACCTTGCCCGCCGCAGGAAAAGGATCAGACAGGCATGAACCTCCTGAAGAAAACAGCACAGGTTATCCGCCACGCCCCCGGCACGGCGCCAGGGACTCTGAAAGCCATTGAAAACGCGCCGCCGCCGCAATTGCAGGTCATGGCATTTAGCCCTGATGAACTGACCGAGGCCGATATTGAAAAACCTGAGGAAATCAGCCCTTACATAAAAAAATGGCCGGTCACATGGATCAATGTCGACGGCCTCGGCGACACCGAAGCGATTGAAGCCTGCGGCGAAAAACTCGGCCTTCACATCCTTGCGCTGGAGGATGTCTTTAACACCAGCCACCGCCCGAAAGCCGAGGAATTCGAGGACCACATATTTGTCATCATGCGCATGGCCCGTATCAGGGACGGCGTGCTGGATATCGAACAGATCAGCCTGTTCTTCGGCAGGAAATACGTCATGACGTTTCAGGAGCGCCCGGAAGACGTTCTTGACCCCGTACGACAGCGCATCCGCAAGGGCTCCGGGCGGCGCATCCGCCTCTCCCGCTCCGATTACCTGGCTTATGCAATTATAGACGCCGTTATCGACGGCTACTTTCCGGTTCTCGAACATTACATCGCCCAACTCGACGAACTGGAGGATCTGGTTATAGACAAACCGGACGAAACTGTCATGACCCGCACCCATGAAATCAAACGGGCCCTGCAGCTCCTGCGCCAGTCCATGTGGCCGATGCGAGAGGCGCTCAACACCCTGTCCGCAGAGGAAAACAAGCTGGTCCATGACGATACGCGCCCCTTCCTGCGCGATGCGCTCGACCACGTCATACAGGTCATGGATATCATCGAAACCTCGAGAGAGCGGGCGGCGGGCATTACCGATCTATACCTGTCCAGCCTGTCCAACAAGATGAACGAGGTAATGAAGGTCCTGACGATCATCGCCACCATCTTCATCCCGCTCGGCTTTATCGCAGGCCTGTACGGCATGAATTTCAACCCCGAAGCCTCGCCGTGGAACATGCCCGAACTAAGCTGGCCGTTCGGCTATCCGCTGGCGCTTGGCATTATGCTCCTGATTGCTGGCGGGATGCTGCTCTACTTCGCGAACAAGGGCTGGATAGGAACCGGCAAAAAACGCTGAACCGCAAACGCCGCACAGGAAACCTAACCCATGAATATAGCTGAGCACGGTCTGGCCGAGTCCATAGAATTCCAGATGAGCCTGCTGCTGTTCATGGCACTCGGCGGCTACCTGCTGTCCAACCGGATCGGCCAACCCGCCGTGGTCGGAGTCATTCTGGCCGGAATTCTTATCGGACCGAGCGGATTCGACCTGATCCATTATTCGGATTTCGTCGCCAGTATCGGCCATATCGGTGCGATTATCCTGCTTTTTGTCATCGGGCTGGAATTCCACCTCAAGGAAATTACAAAGCCCTCCTATTTCCTGATCGCGCTTGGTGGCATCGTCCTGCCGTGGGCAGGCGGATATGCCGTAGCCGCGGCCTTCGGATTCGATTTCACCAAGGCGATTATCATCGGCGTCGCCCTGACCGCCACCAGCATCGCCATTACGGCCGACACGCTGCGGGAGATGGGCAAGCTGAAATCCGAGGCGGCACAAGCCATCATCGGCGCAGCCATTATCGATGACGTGCTGGCCCTGCTGGCGCTGGCCGTTGCGCAGCAGCTCTCGCAAGGGGCCGTGGATATCGCAATCATCGGCATCTTCTCCGTCAAGGCCGTCATCTTTCTTGTTGCCGGCGCCGTGATCGGTGACAGGGTTCTTACCCCGCTGGTTCACAAAATTGACCACTCTAAAATCGCAGAAAAATACCCGGATTTCGTTTTTATCCTGATCATGATGGTGGCGTTCTTTTACGCCATGGCCTCGGAACTGATGGGCCTGTCTGCCATCGTCGGCGCATTCGTGGCAGGCGTATCGCTTGAGCGCATCCACACGGATCGCAGCAAAGATTTCAGGCAGGGATCGGAATACCTGCGTATTATCTTCGGCGCGATTTTCTTTATCTCCCTTGGAATTCTTGCTGATTTCAGTAATTTCACGTGGGAATCCGCCGGATTTGCGCTTGCCCTGACTGCTGTCGCCGTTCTTACCAAGCTGATCGGCTGCGGCGTGCTGGCGAAGGCCGCAGGCATGAGCCGGCACAACGCCATTGTCATCGGCGTCGGCATGTCGCCACGAGGTGAAGTCGCCATGACGGTCGCGCTCCTTGCCTTCCTCAGCGGCGTCATCGAACAACCGGCCTTCGTCGCCCTCATCGTCATGAGCCTGCTGACCACCATCATTGCGCCCTTGCTGTTAAGAAACTGGTTGTATAGAAAAACAGAGGAGAAAGATCAGGCCGCAATAAGATGACCGAATCCCCATTCAGGACCGGACCGGTCGGGCTCACGGCCCGCCTGCAACATTTTTCTTTCCAGCATTTCTTTCATGGCCGCCGTACCTGAAACAATCATGGGCGGGTGTTCACAAAGATCGCCATCGGAAACGCCGCGCCCCGATTCCCTGATTATCTGGATCCCGTTCTCAGCAGCCAGATCAATAATTGTCCGTTCTGTCTCATCGGCATGCTTGTCCGCAGCGCTGACATACCCCCTGTTCCGCATCATATTGGACTGCTCCCTCGGACGGTGCACCATCCCTGATGTCACACCGTGATAACGAACGAAGCGCGGAAGCTCCGGATCTTCTTCCAGCAAACGGTTAAACAGCCTGTGAACAGAGCTGTCCGGACTGGAGAGATCTTCACCATAGGCAATGGTATCCAATGTAATTCCGCCAGGAACAGCCCAGAATCCGCGCTGATGCATATCATGCAGCGCAATCAACGGCGTTTCCCATTCGCTGCCGTCCGCACCTGTGAACATTCGGTACTGCTCCGGGGTCATGCCCTTAATGGACACGTAAAAAATAAGTGTCGGCTGTAATCCGTCAAACGCATCAAGATATTCAGGATGGTTGGCAATCAGATTTCCCGTTGTTTCGACGCAGACATACAGCTTTTTACCGCTGTCGCTTCGTTCATTATATTCCTGAAATAGACCTGTTGCAAAAGTAGCCTGATTTTGAGCAGACGCAGGGGTGCCGTTA
>CAZKGT010000089.1:0-9212 GCA_964552285.1 uncultured Pseudobdellovibrionaceae bacterium
TCAGTTCATCCACCACCGGATCCTTAATCCCCATATAATTGCGCGAGCCCGCCATATCGGCCTTGGCGCCGGCCCAGAAATCGCGCTGTTCGTTGCCGGGGCTGCTCGACTGGCCGAGCGACATAATCGTCATGTCGTAATCGAATTCATTCATCCGGTTCTGGTACTGCGCGGAATCGACAACCCGGAAACTTGCCTTGACGCCGGCACGCTCGAGATTCTGGATGAAAGGCAGGACCCAGCGCTCGAATTGCGGGTTGTTGTCGAGGATCTCGAATTCCAGCTTCACGCCGTCCTTTTCCCGCACGCCGTCCGGCCCGACCTTCCACCCGGCCTCATCAAGGATTTTCATTGCCGTGCGCAGGTTCCCGCGGTTGTTGCCGCTGCCGTCCGTCACAGGCGGGCTATAGCGATCCGTATAGACGCTCTCCGGCAGGCGGTCACGGTAGGGCTCAAGGATTTCCAGCACCCGGCCCGCGGGCGGTCCGTTCAGCGCCGCCAGTTCGGAATTCTCAAAATAGCTGTCCGTGCGCTTGTAGCTGCCAAAGGCGAACTGCTTATTCGACCATTCAAAGTCGAAGGCGTAACCGAGTGCCTCGCGCACGGCCCTGTCCTGAAAAACCGGGCGGCGCAGGTTAAAGGCAAAGCCCTGCATGCCCTGCGGGCGGGCGTGCTCGATGTTCTGCTTGATGATGCGCCCATCCTCGACGGGCGCGGCGTCGTAAGCCGTCGCCCACAGCTTGGCGGTGTTCTCCTCGCGCACGTCGTATTCCCCGGCGAAAAAGGCCTCTAACGCGACATTGCCGTCACGGTAATAATCGTAGATGACACGGTCGAAATTGAACTTGCCGCGGTTGATCGGCAGATCCTTGCCCCAGTAATCCTGAACCCGGACATATTCGATCGAGCGCCCCGCATCGACCTTGCCGATCTTGTACGGCCCGCTGCCGAGCGGCGGCGTGAGGGATGTCTCGCCAAATTCCCGCCCTTCCGCGGTCCAGTAATGTTTGGGCAAAATGGCAATCTGGCTGAGGATCAGCGGCAGCTCAGCATTCTCGTTGTGGCTGAAAGTAAATTTCACCCGGGCGGAGCTTTCGGCTATTACTTCCGCAACGTCGCCGTAATAAGCCTTGAAGAAAGGCGTTCCCTTTTCCATCAGCGTTTCGAACGTCCATTTCACGTCTTCGGCGGTGACAGGCTGTCCGTCATGCCAGCGCGCCTCGGGCCGCAGGTTGAAGGCCACCCAGCTATTGTCGTCGGCCATCTCAATGCTCTCGGCCAGCAGCCCGTACATCGAAAACGGCTCGTCATAGCTTTGCTCCATCAGCGCGTCGTACAAAAGGCTTTGCCCGATAAAGGTCATCCCGCCCGCGGGCGATCCCTTGACGATAAAGGGATTCAGGGAATCGAACGTGCCGATTACATGCTGGCGCAGCGTGCCGCCCTTTGGCGCATCCGGATTCACATAGTCAAGATGCGTGAATTCCGGCCCGTATTTTACATCCCCGTGCATGGCAACGCCGTGTTTCGGTTCGGCGGCAAGGGCAGGAAGGGACAGAAAACAAAGAGCGGAAACAACCAAAATCCAGCGCATGAAACAAAACCTTTTTTATCACCACGAAGTACACAGAGAACCACGGAGCACACAGAGATTCCAGTGAAAAATACACCTCCCCTTCCTTCCCCTCGCCCCGGCGGGGAGAGGGTTGTGCAGGCTTTGCGAACGAAGAGAGCTTAGCCGGAGCTGGGTGAGGGGGCAAAATGGCTGCGGTCTTCCCCCTCACCCAACTCCAGCTAGGGCGCTTCGCCCCCAAGCTTCTGTATCCCTCTCCCCGTGGGGGCGAGGGGGATCACCAGTTAAAGCCACAAAGTGTATATGTCGGCTGATGTGTCTGTTCTACAAGCATCATGGCGACTTTTGCGATATCGGCCTGGTGCGGGGCGTGGTCCATTTGCACTTCTTCCCAGTGAATGCCGATGAGATTAAAGATGCTGTCGATGCCGAAATTCTCCGCGCCCTGGATATCCGTGCGGATGGAATCGCCGACGGCGAGCATACGTTTCTTGTCGGGATGTCCCAGGATTTCATGGCAGTGCGCGTAAGTTTCGGTGAAGGGTTTGCCGAACCAGTGCGTCGTCCCGCCCATTTCCTCATAGCGCTGCGCAATCGAGCCGGGGCACAGGTGAATCTCGTCACCGTGATTGACCAGCAAATCCGGGTTCGCGCAGATCAGCGGCAGTTTCTTTTTGAGCGCCTGCGCCAGCGTTTCCTCGTAATCTTCCACCGTGTTGAGGTTCCAGCTGTCGATCAGTGCGCCGAGCACAAATTCGGCGTCTTCGATGTTCTCAACTCTCTCATAATCGAGCCGCTTCATCGTTGTGGCGTCGGTCTCCCGCCAGAAATCATAGTAACGCCGCCCCAGCTTTTTCGTGAAGGGCAGGGATCGTTCGCGAAGGGCTATGTGGGTAAGCTCGCCCGAGGAAACCAGATGGTCGTAAAGTTCGGACGGAACGCCCATCTCATGAAGCTTGCCTGCGATATGCCACGCGCGGTGCGGTGAGTTGGAGAGCAGCAGGATCTGCTTGCCCTGCGATTTCAGCATTTCAAGACACTCGGGAACGCCGGGATAGGCCCGCATGCCGTTATGGATGACGCCCCACAGATCGAGGATGAACGTATCGTACCTGTCCGCAATGTCCCTGATACCGCCAAGTATCATGCTTTTCTCCTAACCGTTACTATATACCTCTCCCCAGTGGGGAGAGGTCGGCCTGAAGGGCCGGGTGAGGGGCATGAAAAGTCCGAAGAGAAATTATGTTTAAGCCCTCCGCCTGTCCGGCTTGATATAGGCCGAATAGAAATCCGGTTTTCCGAACAGGTATCCCTGCCCGTAATCGACACCGTAATCGAGAATTTCCCGTAGGTCACGCTCGCTTTCTATTTTCTCGACGATGATCTCGATACCGGCCGCCTCAAGCTGGCCCTTGATCCGGCGCAGCCGCGCCATGCCCTCACGGCCCGAGGCATCTTCCATCAGCCGCCGCGCATCAAGCCGCAGGAAGCTGACGCAGTGACGGCGCAGGTCCGCAATGCCAAGCTGGCCGTTCACCACATGATCCACCGAGAACCGGCAGCCGATTTTTGACAGCCCCTGCAACACGGGCAGGATGCGCTCGTCCAGCGAGGCAAGGTCAACCTGCGAAAGCTCGAACACCAGCCTGCGGGCGAGCGTTTTGTACTGGCCGAGAAAGGCCAGCAGGTCGCCCATAAACTTGGTGTCGCGCAGCGTTCCCGGCGCAATATTGAGAAAATAGGTGCCCGCGGCAGGATTTTTTTGCGTGCGCCGCAAAAGCTGGAGCGTGCGCAGCAGCAGCAGATTATCAATCACGGAAATCAGCTCGTCCTGGCAGGCCAGCTTTACAAATCTCTCGGCGGGAAGGTAAATGCCGGGCCGGGCGCGAACCCGCCCGAACAGCTCATAACCCGTGGTCTGGCGCTGGGGGATACGCAGGACCGGCTGGGCGAACAGGTCGATTCTGTCCCGCCGGACGGCATCGCGCAGCAACTCCAGCACGACCGTGTCGCTGAACTCTTCGTCGCTCATATACGGCGCATCTGCCGTGTTTTTCATGGCGGCCTTTTTCTTTTTCTTTGCCGGTCCGAAGGCGACCACCTTCGCATCGTCCCCGTAGGATATTTCCGATGATACATCGTCGCGGGGCCTGTGGCCAAGGGCGCCCAGCTTTTGCGCGATAGTCTTTACCATTCTGGCCTCAGCCGAGGCGGCGGCGTTTCGTGCCTGTTTGTTCTGCGATTGAACCGCCACAGCCGTATCGGCCAGCCCGTCTTTCAGCGCATCGATATCGTTGCGGTTGCGCGCGGATTCCTGAGTCAGGCGGTTCTGGCCCTTGACGAGGGCGCCGATCTGCTTCGAGATTTTCTGCTCCCATCCGCGCCTGCGTACAATATCCGTGACCACCATGCCGCCAAGGCCCGACAGCGCCAGTGTCAGGAACAGCGCCTCATACATGCCCGTCATCATCATCCCGACCATCATCAGGACAATGACGGCGGCGCACAGGCCGGTCACATAGAGCGTAACGAATCGAAACCCCATACTTTTCTTTTAGCGTGGGGCGGCCCTAAAAACCATCCTATTTTTCGTATTTATACTTGCGCGTTGAGGATAAGGGCGCTATGGGTAAGAAAAAATCAGGGAGAGTTTTTACTGTGTCTGTCTTGTGTTCCCGTGTTCCTGTTACCGCACTTGCGCTTGCCGCGGGAATGCTGGCGTCTGCTTTTTCCGGCGCGGCGGCGGCTAGGGATGTTGAAACGGCGGCCTATTCGGGCCAGGCAGTAATGGAAGATGAACGCACATCTAATAAAGAACCTGCCGATTACGCGATGACGATCAGCCAGACTGAAATGGTAAAGGCTCTTATTGATCGGTTAAACAAGGCATATGCTGATTTTGGAGATGCTCGGAATGGTGGGCGTATAGCCTTTTTTCCGGACGGCAGGTTGACGGGCCCGGGCTTTGACCCCCTTGAAAATTACGAGCCCCTTCTTAAGGGCAATACCAATCTGGGCAACGGTTTCGAGCGGCCGGACATATCAGGTTCAACGATAGATCAGTTTGCTGAAGTCATGGCGGAAAATGAACCGGGGCCCTATTTTGTTACAACGGCGACAAACCGGTATTTTACGTTTACAAAAGCATTCTGCCCGGTTCTGGTTGATTTCAATCCGCAAGACGATGCCATGACCGATGCGGCCAATTTATTCGGTCTTGGTATCATTCCCGAAGATACTGATGTCACGTTTACAAAAGAAGAGTTGCTTGAGTTCAGAGCACATCTGCGGGCGGCTTTTTGTGCCAATCCCGGCCTTTCAAAAACCTTCGTGCATATGACGCAATGGTGGGCCCGGCCGGCGCCGGAAGAAATCCACCGTACGGTGTCGGAGGCCATGGGGTTTGCATCGGCAATGACAACGGTAACCCATCCCGGGTTTTCTGAGAAAGCGGCAGAGTTCTTTAAGGCTCTGGACCAGCACGACATCGTCCCCACTTACTGGGCAAGGCTTTCCAGCATCAGGATGCATCCGGAGGATACGGTTTTTATGCGCTCGGAAGCCGTTCCCGCAAATTATTTCCCAGCGAAGGTTCTGGCGTTCATTGCCGTTAATACGCCAGACAACACATCTGCCGATAGTGCTATGAAAGTTGCGCAGCAGGCTGTTAGGGCAGATACTCTGACCGGCGAGGAAATAGTAAGGAGAATTCAGGTGGGATCCGATGACCATGCGGTAAGGTTTTCTCCGAACGGAACCTATCTGGCCAGATGGCGGGCTCCTTCGTCACAGTATTATTAGGCGCTTTCATCTACAGACAATGGGGACACAATGAATCATTGTGTCCCCGGCGTAGTCAGAACGCCGGTTTTTCCGGGAAAAGTTTTTTACGCGCGGGATTACAGCGGGGCGCGGAATTAAACGCTGAATACCCTGTATTCAGGACCTCTCCAGCCTGGCGATCAACCGTCCGGCTCCCGCAACAGGCAAGAAGACACTCGCCATTGCCGGAAAGGCGCAGAATCCTCCCAGAAAATCGCGGGCGTTAGCCAGGAACTCGGAATGAGCAATGCCGTGCAGCGTTTCCAGACCGAAATCATTTTTCTGGAACAGGACGTTATCCAGTGCCGTTCCCCCGCAGAAAGCCGCCGTAAGTAAAGTTGAATAGCCGATAACCTTGGCGGCTTTAACCAATGAATGCCGGTTAAAAACTTTTTCGAGGCGCAGGTTTCCGTGCACGCGTTCCTCCCTGTAAGTTTTTATTGTTTATTGAAAAGACAGTGTCAGCCAGACATCGCCCGATCAAGCGTTTTTATGCTCTGACCTGAATTTTTTCAGGACGGCGTTGGGGTGGTATGGGAGAAATCTGCTGCGCTTGAAGCGGTTGCCGGCGCGGGTGCGTCCGGTTCAGTTGAAATCTCAGGAGCATCAGATGTGCGTTTCCTGTTCCATCCCATAAAGGCATTGGTGACAGCAAACCCGGCGGCACTGGCCAGCAGGCCGGATCGTATTGCCGGGTCATCGTACATCATCGCCTGCGCAACCCAGGGAATAAGACCTGCTTGCATGATAATTCCGGAAGCCGTGAACATCGGGTTCTCCCGAACAAAATCAGTAACTTGATACTGGACGGCATCCGGGTTTCTGCCCGCATCTATGCGTTTCTGACGCAATGCCTCGATTTGTTCCGGTGTGTGCTCGTTAACACCATAGATGATACCAAGGGCGGCATAATCGATAAGCGCAGTCAGAAACTCGCCGTTTAATCCGACCTGTTCGCCCCAGAGCTTAAACCGAATAAGGCTGTTCTCCGCATTATCAGAAAACAGATCATTCAGGTTAAAGTCCGGCAGGCGTTCATAAAGTTCGCTTAAGGTGACGGCAACATCCAGATCCTGAATGGCGATACTGGCGGGAAGAAAACATGTAAGGATCGGAACGGCAAAAAGGGCGTTAAACTCAAAAGGGCGTTTATGAGGGCTTTTCAGGTTTTGCAAAAAAGTGAATTTCTGGTCCTGGGCGTCACTGCCGTCTTCATTCTTGCTCTTGTTCTTGCCCCAGACGAGAACAGCCGTGCTGCCCGTGATGGCGCAGCCGCCGGAAATAATATAGAAAGGGTCTTTCTGGGCCAGGCCGTTTACGATGAGCATGATGCCTGAATACTGGCCAAGCAGGCCGGTAACCCGTGCCGTCTGTTTGTCTTTTAGATAATTCGCCGTCCGGAGGGCTTTATGCGTGGCATAGGAGACAGCATGGCCGGCGCTTGCTGTTCCGTGCAACTGGACGTCTCTCCATGCCGCACTGGCCGTTTCTTTTAGAGCGCTTAAACGAAAAACAGAGCTGAGAGCCATCGCCTGATCCTTTCCGGTGAAGGAAAATGACACAAGGAATTATGTTATGTCAATGAAATTAACTGTTCTGGTTATTGATATGCGCCATGCCGACTTTCATATATCCCCATCCGGTTATAACCGTCAGGACGGCAGCAACGGCGAGACCCCATTGGCCGATGGACAGGGCATAGGGCAGGGCGGGGCCGATGATCAGGAAGCCGGTGGCGATCATCTGCACGGTGGTTTTCCACTTGGCGAGATTGGTGACGGGGAGCTGGATATTGGCTGGGCCTAAGAATTCACGCATTCCGGCCACCAGAAATTCCCGGACCAGAATAATAATCGGCACAATCATCCACGCGCCGGGCAACCGGCCGAACCCGACCAGCACCACCAGCAGCACCGCCACGAAAATCTTGTCGGCAATCGGATCGAGGAATTTGCCGAACGCTGTGATCTGGTTCAGTTTGCGCGCCGCCACCCCGTCGAGAAAATCCGTCACCGCCGCCACAGCATAAAGCCCCAGCGCCGCCCATGCCGCCCAGACCTCCGGCACAAAAAACAGCCCTACAATCACGGGGAGCAGGGCAATGCGGGACAGGGTCAGGATGTTGGGCAGGTTGAGCATAAGAATGATATAGTAAGCGACAGGTCGTTAAATGATAAGTTTTTTTGATAAGAAGATATGACGCCTGCCATATCAAATGATCATAAATAATAGTAACGCGGGGATGACACCTCACTGAATCACCCTATCCGGTACCGACTATATCTTCTATTCGTCTATTCGTCCGAGGTTTTATCGGTTGAAAAAAACGAAAGCGCTATGTCTACTGTCGTTATAATGGCTAAGAGTAAGGAAGGGAGACCGATGCTATCTTGGCCAGCCCCTAAAAATAAATAGCCCCGACATAAAGAAACACTGCTATTGCCACTACGATAAAAGTGGAAAAACGCGTTGTAAGGCGCGGCAATTTTTTCCAGAAGACCATCATGTGCGGCCTTAACCCATCGCAGCCGCTTTCCGCTTTTCCTCTTCCGGATCGCGCAGGACGTAGCCGCGGCCCCAGACGGTTTCGATGTAGTTATCGCCGCCCGATGCGTTCTGCAGCTTCTTGCGCAGCTTGCAGATGAACACGTCGATGATCTTCACTTCCGGCTCGTCCATCCCGCCATATAGGTGGTTCAGGAACATTTCCTTGGTCAGTGTCGTGCCCTTGCGCAGGGACAGTAGCTCGAGAATGCCGTATTCCTTGCCTGTGAGATGTAGCGCCTTGCCGTCAACCTCCACCGTGCGCGTGTCGAGATTAACCTTCACCTTGCCGGTAACGATCTCGCTCTGGGCGTGGCCCTGCGAGCGGCGGACGATGGCCTGGATACGGGCGATCAGCTCGCGCTTGTCGAACGGCTTGGTCAGGTAGTCGTCGGCGCCGAATCCGAGTCCCTTGATCTTGTTGTCCAGTTCCGTCAGGCCGGAAAGGATCAGGATAGGCGTTTCCACTTTGGCGGCGCGAAGCTGTTTCAGGACCTCATAGCCGTCCATATCCGGCAGCATCAGGTCCAGGATAATGATGTCGTAATCATAGATTTTACCGATTTCCAGGCCATCCTCGCCCAGATCCGTCGTATCAACGATGTACCCTTCAGACTTCAACATTAATTCAATGCTTTTCGCCGTAGACTGGTCGTCCTCTACCAATAATACCCGCATGATGGCTATCCCCGAATGAATGTTAGAAATGGTTCCCTGTTAAACTTTCTTAACAAATATATTAACAAATTCTGGGGGCGTTAACAAAGTTTTTATGCATTGAGCGAACGCTTTCCGGTGTATGGCGTACAGTGATATTCAGGAAAACTGTGATATCATGGGACAAAACGCTCACCGTTCACAGCAAACTGTCTGCCGCAATGGACCGCCCCGCAGAAAAAGCCGAAGCTGCCATTTCCTCCCTTCCGGACTATGAAGTTTACGGAAGGGTGACGAAGGTGCTTGGCCTGCTGGTGGAAATCGCCGGGTTTGGCGATGATCTGTCCATCGGCTCGCACGTCCATATCCGTCCGCGAAGGGGCAAAAGCGTGCCGTGCGAGGTTGTGGGGTTTCGTGAAGGCCATGCTCTCCTGATGCCGTTCGGAACGCTGGAGGGTATCGGTCTTGGCTGCGAGGCGGTGATCCAGCGCAGCGAGCCGGTGATTACGCCGGACGATCGCTGGCTTGGGCGTGTCATTAACGCGCTGGGCGAGCCGATCGACGGCCTTGGCCCGTTGCCGCAGGGTGGCCACCCGATACCGCTAAAAAACAAGCC
>CAZKGT010000090.1:0-9196 GCA_964552285.1 uncultured Pseudobdellovibrionaceae bacterium
TTTCGTTGAGCTTTTCTTTGCCTGTTACAAGGATTTTGGTTTCGAGGAGATCGAGGTGCGGCTTGCCACCCGACCGGAAGTACGCGCCGGGGCGGATGAGGTCTGGGACCGGGCCGAAAAGGCGATGGCCGAGGCGCTGGAGTCCATTGATCTGCCGTTCGAATATTCACCGGGCGAGGGCGCGTTTTACGGGCCGAAATATGAGTTTCACCTGAAAGATGCCATCGGCAGGTCGTGGCAATGCGGTACCTGCCAGCTTGATTTTGTGTTGCCCGAACGTCTGGATGCTTCCTATATCGGCGAAGATGGCGGCCGCCACCGCCCCGTTATGATCCACCGCGCTATTTTCGGCACGCTGGAGCGCTTTGCCGGTTTGTTGATTGAAAACTATGCCGGGAAACTTCCCTTGTGGCTGGCACCAGTGCAATGTGTGGTGGCGACTATTACCAGTGAAGCAGATGAGTATGCGCAGAAAATTACCGATGCGTTGAAAGATGCAGGCCTGCGGGTCGAACTTGATACCCGCAACGAGAAAATCAATTACAAGGTCCGCGAGCACTCCTTGGCCAAGGTGCCGGTGATGTTTGTCGTCGGCGCGCGCGAAGCGGAGAATGAGAGCGTTGCCATTCGCCGTCTTGGCTCAAAGGACCAGGAAGTGAAATCCTTTACTGAAGCGCTGGCTGAACTATCGGAGCAGTGTAAAGCGCCTTATTAAGGAGCGAGAGCTTTACCGCTCCCGCATCGCCTCGTTCTTGGTTTTCAGGAAAGGTTTCATCAGGTAGTCCATTACCGTCTTCTCGCCGGTGAGGACATCAACGCTGGCGACCATGCCGGTGCCGATCGGCAGGATTTCGCCTTTGCGCTTCAGGTTCGTCTCGTAGGTGCGCAGGCGCACGCGGTAAAAGCTGTCGCCGTTTTCATCGGTGATGGTGTCGGGTGAGATATCGACCACTTCACCGTTCAGTCCGCCATAGATGGAAAAATCATAGGCAGTGATTTTGATGACAGCCGGCTGGGTCGGGTAGATGAAGGCAATGTCGGAAGGGCGGATGCGTGCTTCGACCAGAAGCTGATCATCATGGGGAACGATCTGCACAATATCCTCACCGGGACGGACAACACCGCCGACTGTGTTAACAAGGATATCCTTGATCGTGCCATTCACCGGTGACTTTATTTCGGTGCGGGTCTTACGTTCTTTAAGTGCGGCCAGCGTTTCCCTGATGGAGTTCATCTCGATCATTTTGGCGGAAAGCTCGGTTTGCGCCTGTGCCTGCGCAGTGGTTTTGACTTCATCAATGCGTGCTTCAGCTTCCTGAACGGCTGATTTGGCGCGGGGCAATGAGCCCAGAACGCCGTTCAGTTCAGTCTGGCGTTCTTTGAGGCTTCGCTCCAGTTGGAGCAGTTCCATTTTCGGGGCAGAGCCGCGTTCGACGAGCGGTTCAACCATTTCCATTTCCTGCCGGGCCAGACGGATAACGCCGCGCAGGTCTGAGATGCGTGTTTCCAGTTCGCGCACTTCCTGGCGGCGCTGGTCGCGCTGGTTTTCAAGGACGCTGAGCTGGCCCTGAATTTTCTGCTGGTTGGCGCGGAAGCTGTTTAGCTCTTCCGTCACGCTTTCCGGGGCATTTTGCATGACCTCATCAGGAAACTCGACATTGGCTTTTCCTTCAGCTTCGGCCTGAAGGCGGGTGATGGAGGCCAGCAGGCCGTAATAGCGCGCGGTGTTGGCACCAAGATCGGATGTGGCCTCGACATCGCGCAGGCGTAACAGGGGCTGGCCTGCCTTAACGTCATCGTTCTTTTTGACAAGGAACTCTTCGACAATGCCGCCTTCAAGGCTTTGCAGGGCCTGAACCTCGCTGGAGGGAATGATTTTACCGTCGCCACGGGTAACCTCGTCCAGCGTTGCAAAGTTGGCCCAGAGCACGAAGGCAGCAAAAGCCAGTACGACCGTTATCAGGATAATGTGACGCGAAAGCGGCAGATCATCGTCGGACATAAAGAAGCGGTCGGCGTGGGCCTGAATACGGTCAGCCTGCTCCTTGGCCCAGGCATTGCGCGTGGCGGCCCATTCCTTTTCGTCGTTGAAGCCTTTTTCTTTCGTATCCTGCCTTTTTTCTTTGGGTTCGGTCATGGCTAAACGTCCGTGTTTTCGGCCTGCGAGCCGTACTGGCGCGCCTGCAGTTTGCGGATGACCTCATCCTTGGGCCCGTAGGCAACCAGTTTTCCACGGTCGATCAGGATCAGCTTGTCGACGAGGGAGAGCATGGCGCCCTTGTGCGTAATCAGCAGCGTAGTCTTGCCTTCGGTCAGTTTTTCAAGGCGCTTGCGCAGGCGGTTTTCCGAGGCCGGGTCCATCGAGGCGGTCGGCTCATCGAGAATCAGCACCGGCGGATCGTAGAGCAGGGAGCGGGCCACGGCCACGGCCTGACGCTGGCCGCCGGAAAGCGCTTCACCGCGCTCGCCGACCTGGGTGTCCAGACCGGCCTGCGATTCGCTGAGGAATTCCATCACCCCGGCCATTTCACAGGCGCGCAGGACGGCGCGATCAGGGGCGGTTTCGTGGCCCATCGTAACGTTCTCGCGGACCGAGCCGTAGAACAGGTGAGGGCTTTGTTGCACTGCGCCTATGCTTCTTCTGAGATCGCCGGGATCGATCTGGCGTACGTCGGTGCCGTCCAGCAGGACCGAGCCGCTGTCCGGCTGGTAAAGATTTAAAAGAAGCCGCTCGATAGTGGTCTTGCCGGATCCGACAGCGCCGATCAGGCCGACATGCTCTCCTTTTTCAACTGCAAAGCTCAGATGATTGAGCGCCGGGGTGGTCTGGCCGGGATAATGGAAGACGACATCGCGAAACTCGACCTTTCCCTGCACGCCGGGCATTGAAATGAAATGTGTGCCGACCGGGCGTTCCACTGGCTTTTTCATCAGCTCTTCCAGTTGCGTCAGTGCCTGTCTGGACTGGTTGAGGCGGGTCATAAGCCCGGCCACCTGGGCCAGCGGGGCCATGGCCCGGCCGCTCAGGATAACGCAGGCGATCAGGGCACCCATCTTCAGCATGCCTTCGGTAATCAGGAAGACACCGACAACCACGACGCCGACACTGACAAGCTGCTGGATGAAGACGGCCCAGTTGAGGGCGAAGGCGGAGATACGGCGCGCCTTGACGCTGGTGCGCGAGGATTTGTCGCTCAGCTCTTCCCAACTGCGCTGGGTATGTCCTTCTGCTGCCTGTACCTTGATGGTTTCAAGGCCGCTGATGGTTTCGAAGAGCAGTGCGTTTTTCAGTGCGCTTTCGTTCATTGAGGCGCGGATAACTTTCTGCAGAGGCTTTTGCAGGATAAAGCCCATCGCCAGTACCAGCGGAATGGCTATCAGCGGTACAAAGGCGACCGGGCCGCCGATCAGGGCAATAATCGCGATAAACAAAAGCGTAAAAGGCAGGTCGATCAGGGCTGCCATCGTTGCCGATGTGAAAAAGTCCCGCAGGGTTTCAAATTCACGCATATTGCTGGCCAGAACGCCGGCGCTTGCGGGCCGGGCGGCCATGGTCATACCCATGATCTGCTCAAACAGCATAGCCGAAATTTTCACATCCGCCTTGCGACCGGCATGATCAAGAAATTCGGCCCGCAGGTTTTTCAGTACGAAATCGAATATAAAGGCCAGCACAACCCCGGCAACGAGCGCCCATAGCGTTGTCCATGCATTGTTCGGAACCACACGGTCATAAACATTCATGATGAAAAGGGAGCTGGCAAGCGCCAGCATGTTAATAACAACGGCTGCCAGCATAACCTCGCCGTAAATCGGCTTGTTTTCTTTCAGCGTCGCCCAGAACCAGTCGCGGGCGGTGTCGATCTCCGTCGGTCCTGCGCGCTCATCCGAGCGCGCGACCGGGCGGGCAAAAAAAGCATAGCCGGTATAGATTTTTTCAAGGGCGCCGAGACGGATGCGTTTTTTTTCGTCTTCAGTTTCCGGGAACTGGACCAGAAATTCCGTATCGCTGTGAACTTTTTCTTCCTTTTCAGCTTTTTTCTTTTTCGGTTGGCGGACCTCCCAGAGGATGCAGGCCTGATTGTTTTCCAGTACCAGAATGCAGGGCAGGTTGGGCGCAATCGCCAGCGATTCTAGCGAACGCTCCATCAGTTTTGCGTTCAGATCGGCCCTGCCGGCGGCACGGATAAAAAGATGCGGGGTGATGCCGGATTTCGGGATCGGCAGTCCTGCGGTCAGAGATGCGGCGCTGGTGCGCCGGCCATAATAGCCCGCCAGAATGCGCAAGGACTCAACGAGAGGGCTTTGAACGGCGATGCGATCGGCCTGGATCGGCCAGCTATCTTCAGACGGAGGGGTTTTTTGCTGTCGTTTTTTTTCTACCGGATCCATAGGATCAGGACCGGGATCGGCGATACGCTCAAGATCCTCTCCCTTGTCTTCTTTTTCGCTGGATGCCGGTTCTTTCTTAACGCTCACCGTCCTGTGCCACCCGTTATGTTTACCCCGCGGTTTCTAACGCGAAGATATGAGTATATCACATTTTTTCGGGAAGGCTCTCACGCGGATATTCAACGCTCAGCGTCGGCAGCAGGTCGCCCTTGAGGGCAAGGATCCGGTAAACAGCCAGCATTTCAAGGAACTCCGAGTTTACCGTGTTGCTGCGTGAAACGAAAAGTTCGTTCTGGGCGTCGAGAACATCCAGCAGGGTCCGGCGGTCGAGGCTGAACTGGTCCTTGTAGGATTTTACAACTTCAACGTTGGCTGCGGCCTGTGCTGAGAATTCGCGGGCGCGCTCGCCTGCCGCGACCATGCGGGCCCAGGTCTGGCGGACATCGTCCTCAACGGCGCGGGCCGCTTCATCACGCCGTTCCTTGGATTGCAGGTGACGGTGGATGAATTCGCGGGCGCGGGCAACGTCGGCACCGCCGCGATACAGGTTCCATTCCAGCACGAGAAGAGCAGAAGCACTTGTATCCCGGCCCTCGACACCGTTGATGTCGTGGCCCTGACGAGCATTCAGCTGCAGGTCGAGCTGCGGGTACATGGTGGACTGGGTGCCGTGAAATTCTGATTCTGCAACTTCGATATCAGCTTCGAAAATGTCGAGAGTCGGGCTTTGGGTCAGTGCGACGTCGACTTCCTCGTTAACGCTGGCTTCCAGACCGTCCACCGGAACAACCGGCATAATCAGGTCTTGCGGGGCATCGCCGACTTCACGGCGGTAGGTCGCTTCGGCGCGGCGCAGGGATTCGCGCACGCTCGCTTCACCGGCGCGGGCAGAGGCCAGACGAGCCTTCGCTTGCTCGAGGTCGGCCTGGGTGGAGCGGCCTGCGGAGACGCCGTCGCGTATCTGGTCGAGAATGGAAATGTGGTCGCCGACGTTCTGACGGGCAATGGCCAAGAGTTCGCGCTGGCGCAAGACTTCAAGATAAGCCTCGACAATGGCAAGACCGACCAGCTCGGAAGTTTCGCGGACGCGGTGCGCGGAAGAAAGAACGCGGTTTTTCTGGCGCTCAACTTCGTATTTGGTCTCAAAACCGTCAAAGAGCATCTGGGTCAGCGTGAGGCTGGCATCGTAGCGCCACAGATTTTCCTCGTCGTCATTATCCGTGCCGCCCCTTGTCGCCGGGTCGTCGCTATGCTCGAAACCTGTATCTGCCCGTACGTCGACAGATGGCAGGTAAAGGGCTTTTGCCTGATTAAGTTCTTCGTCCGTTGCTCTCCGGCTGCTGGCGACAACGCCGTATTCCGGGTTGGTCTGAACACCGATTGCAACCGCTTCGGAGAGCGTAATCTGCTTCGGATCGTCCTGTGCCCCGGCTATCGGTGCGGCCAGTAACAGCGCAGCGGCAGATACGGCGAGGGACAGATACTTCATTTTCTTTGCACGAACCACTTCGATCCTCTTTCTTTCGGAAATGTTTAAAAAATCGGCAAACGCTTTAATTCCACGTTATTTATGAACCTTTTGGGGTCTGCGCGCAAGACTCCGTTCCATAATTTTTCTCAAAAATCCGCTATTATTCGGGGGTTTGTTCAGCTTCGGAAATCAGGAAATCCGAGAAAAGGGCAAGGATTTTTTCTTCCTGTTCCTTTGCCTCTGATTTCCGTTCTTTATCGAAAAGAGCCATGAAAAGCAGGTCTTCAAGATCAAAGAAATGCGAGCAGGTTGGATTCTCTTTTGTGTCCGGCTGGCAGGTCATCATGGAAACGATCTTGCTTTCATCTTGTTCAATATAGAGCTCTCCCCTCTGGACCTCCGAATCTGCCGGGGGAACATAATGTTCGAAGACGCCTAATGGCTCCGCCTGTTCTGTTGCTTTCAGGAAGCGCCTGTTAAAGGCTGTCAGGTAGGAGATTTTGTCCTTGGGCGTGATGATTTTAACCAGCAGGATAACATCTTCCTTTGTCTCCCAGGCCGGTTGTAATGAGGGATACATGAGGTTGAATGTCAGGCGTTTGATTTCGCCGTCATCGTCGGCTTTTGGCATCTGACGTAAATAGATGACCGGAATTTCAAGTTTTCGGCCACCCAGATCGATTGTCATTGTTTCTTTTAATTTCTTCTCAAGTTCCGATTCCGGTTCGGGCTCAAGCAGGGGAAGCGGCTCTGGCTCCGGTTCCGGCTGGGCAACAGGAATAGGTTGCGGCGGCGGTAGCTGTTCTTCCTGTTTTCCGGAGAACAGGACAAGCGCTCCCGCCACAAAGGCGAGAAGCAGCATTCCGATTAGCCAAGGAAGCGCTCTTTCCATCAATTCTTTCCCCTAAGCCCATATTATAACATTTATCTTTGGCTTCAGGAACAATGCAAAAACCGTTCTTTGCCGTCATCCCCGCGGCGCGCCAAAGGCGCTGGCACGGCGGGGATCCGGAAAATGTGTTCGGCTCTGCCGAACGCCTATTAATCCCGGCTGTTTAAATTCGTCGCTACGCTCCTCACCGCCGGGATGACGGGGAGGCAAAAAGTTGAACCGGACAGCCTCGCTGGCCGTCCGGTTCTAAAAAAGCACTTCCCGTTAGGAATGGATTGGAGGGGAGCGCTAAACCTTTATGCGACGTTGATGTTGCCGTCCGTTACCAGTGTCTCAATGTCGATGCCGGTAATACCTTCCAGTGTGACAACGTTGGTGGCGTTCGCAGCGATGCCGCTACCACTTTCGTCGACGGAGATTGTTGTGTCCGTACCGTTGTCGTTTGTGAAGACGAAGTCGTTGATGGCATCGGTGACCGGATCGTACTGGCTCAGCAGACCGGACAGGTCGAGGATATCTCCTTCGTCCTTGTCAAAGTCTTTTACCGTGTCGATGCCATCGGTAATGGCTTCGAACAGGAAGGTGTCTGCGCCGGAACCGCCGTACAGGACGTCGTTGCCTTCGCCGCCGATAATCAGGTCGTTACCTTCCTGGCCGACGATGATGTCGTTGCCGGCACCGCCGGACAGCGTATCATCGCCGCCGGAACGGCCCTGATCGAGGTTATCGAGAGATTCCTGTGCCAGCGTTTCGACGTTGCCTTCCAGATAGGCAATAGTATCGTCACGGGTCCAGCCGCCATTAATTGTGCTTTCGCCGTTTTCAAGGCGTTCAAACACTTCCCAGCCTGCACCATCCGGTGTGCTCAGGCCGTGCAGAGCTGCCAGATCGTCTGTAAAGACAACATCGCCAAAGATGATGTCATCGCCGTCTTTGCCGTCGATTGTGTCGTCACCAACGGCATCCAGCTTGTTCAGCGGGCTCAGCTCCTGAAGAACATTGTTCAGGTCGTTCGGATCCTGGACGTCGACAGGCGTGCCGTCGTCGTCAATCTGGCCAAGGCGGTTCAGCGTCGTACCGCCGATGCTGATGCCGACACCGTGTACCTCGTCGCTCAGCGACTGGATGATTTCAATCTCATCGGTGCTGTCGGACGTACCGTTGATCTGGTTCATGGACGTGTTGGCGTTTGAGTTGCTGACCACGTTGCCGCTGTCGTTCAGGTAGTAGTTCGGCTCGCCGTCCGACAGGAAGTAGGTCAGCGTTTCGGCATCGCCACCCAGCGGATCGCCGCTTTGCAGCCAGCCGATCGCGTCCTGCAGGCCCGCTTCGTAGTTGGTCCAGCCGTTTGCGCTGAGGCCGTTTACAAAGCTGACCGCACTCGCAAAGCCGCCATTATCCGTTACGGTAAAGCTTCCGGATGTCTGGACCGTTGTGGAGAACGGAACAATGTGAACCTTGATCGTGCCGCTGTCATAGTCGTTGAAATCGGCCAGCAGGTTGTTGACAGCGTTTTTCATCAGGCCGATACGGTTGTTTGTGCTCATCGAGCCGCTGACATCAAGGACCAGAACAACATTATAGTCCTGGGTCTGCGGGGTTTCGAAAGAGCCGCCCGCATCACCGATCAGGATGTCACCGGCACAGGCACCAAGGATCGTACCTTCACCTTCACCAACCAGATAAGGCTTCGTAGACGGATCGACGTCGCTGACGTTCTGACCGACGAGCAGTTGCGGAACAAGCGTTTTGATTTCCAGCGTTGCCGTATCGAAATCTCCCTCACCGTCAACCAGCGTATATTCGAAGATGTCGGAGACGCAACCTTGTGCCGGTTCGCCCGGCGTTGTGATTTCCACGTTGTTGAGCAGCATGGATGCGCCCTGATACTGGCCGGCATTCGTTGATTCAATCGTTACGCCGGTAATCAGTTGTCCGTAATCGGCAGAGTCGAGTGAGAAGGAGAAGTGCCCGTTCACAATCTCACCGGGAACGAACTGCTGTTCGCCCGTGACGGTTGAACCGTCTTCCAGACGGACGACAAAATCGATTCCGTGATCGCCGTAATTATTGTTGCTGCCCAGTTCGGAAATCGTCAGCGTAACCGTATCGGCGTCTTCGGCAAAGGAAATGTCGAAGCTTTCGCCTTTCGGCCAGATTTTCTGACTGTCGCCATTGTTCAGGTTGTCGATGCCAAGTCCGGAGCCATCGGCCGTGTTGACCCAGCTAATGTCGAAATTACCGGCATTGGCGATGGAAACGGTGATGCCGTTCTTTGTCAGCGAGGTTTGCTGGCCGGAGGCGTCTGAAGCAACCGGGTTCAGAGCAAAACTGTCACCCGGCGTACCGCCCGGAGCGGCAAACAGCGTGTATTCGTAATCACCGTTCGAAAAGATCTCCAACGCACCGTACTGGCCGTCAATGGTAATGGAACCGCCAGT
>CAZKGT010000091.1:0-9122 GCA_964552285.1 uncultured Pseudobdellovibrionaceae bacterium
GTCATCAACGTCTCCGGCCACCGCCTCGGCACGGCCGAGATCGAAAGCGCCATCGACGAGCATGAACTGGTGGCGGAATCGGCTGTTGTCGGCTATCCGCATGATCTGAAGGGACAGGGGATCTACGCCTATGTCACCTTGCGTGAAGGCTATTTCCCGAGCGAAGAGCTGCGCGGCGAGATCCTCCAGACCGTCCGGCGCATCATCGGCCCCATCGCCACGCCCGACATCATCCAGTGGGCCGGCGGCCTGCCGAAAACCCGGTCGGGAAAGATCATGCGGAGAATTTTGCGCAAAATCGCAGCCAACGAAACCGATGCACTGGGCGACACCTCGACGCTGGCCGATCCGGGCGTGGTCAGCGATCTGATTGACAGGCGGAAGGAGTAGTTTCCAACCACGAATGGATACGAATTTTTACCGCGAAGAAAGCGCCGCAGGCATAAGAATATTAAAAACCACAGATGAACACAGATACACACGGATATCTTATCTGCGTTCATCTGTGTTTATCTGTGGTGAAAAGAAGTTTATTTTGCCTGCGGCGCTTTCTTCGCGGTAAAAATTCGTATCCATTCGTGGTTGGAAACACTTAAATATAAACCGCCCCGGCAAAGGCAGGCTTTGCACCGCCACCGAGTGCGCCGCCGCGTACGCTAAAGCGCATCAGGAACAGCCAGGCAATCGCCCACCAGAAGATCAGCGAATCGTTTGCTTCTGCTTTTTCAAGCGTCCGCTCACGGCTCCGGAGGGCAACAAGATCGCGCTCTTCCTGACGCCTGCGGGCCGCTCTGGCCTGCTCTTTTTCGAACTGCTCCTGATCGAGTCTGCGCACCAGCGCCGCCCGCGCCGCAGCCGCCTCATTGCGCTTCAGCTCATACAGGCGCGTTTGCAGGGCGCACCAAGAACTGTCCATCTGGTCGGCGGCAATCTCTGTAAAAGGATCGCTCTTGCCGTGCTCGACCAGAGCGGCGTGATAATTCGCCTTGTCGTCGAGGTAACGCTTGAAAAGATCGAGAATGACAGGATCGCTCCCGAGATAAGGCTCGGCTTCGCTGAGGTCGTGACGAACGGAAATCCCCGTTTCTCCACCCCGGATATCATCCGGATGAGCGGCGATCGTGTTCATCACGCTATGTAGCGATTGCGTTTGCATTCTAACAATGTCCCCACATTTTTTTATGTTTCGAGGACACGATACAGAATAAATATGAAAAAAAGATTAAGCGAAAATACTTTATCCATCCTTCACGCAGAACGCGTGAACCTTATGCACATCCGTCCAGCTTCTGGAGCCATTCATCAGGCCCTGCGCGGCCTGCTCGCAACCCGTTTGCGTGCGGAATTTCTCGGTATGGATGTGATAAGCTCCACCATCCGACGAATAAAGGGCTATTACAACAAGGACCCAGGTCATGGTGCCTACTCCAGCCCGATGGCTGCTTTGTAAAGCTCGAGAAGCTCGTCTTCCTCGCGGCGTTTTTCGATGTCCATTTTGCGAATGCGAATGAGCTTGCGCATCGTCTTGGTATCAAAACCAACACCCTTGGCCTCGGCATAGACTTCCTTGATATCCTCGGCCAGTGCGGCCTTTTCCTCTTCGAGGCGCTCGATCCGCTCGATAAAAGATTTCAGGCGCTTGCCGGCCACGCCTCCAACGTCCTGAGCGGCATCCTGCGTGTCGTCATCTTCGGAAGAAGACGGAAAACTGGCTACGTTGTGATCACTCATCATTTTCTCCTAACTGCGCAAGGCGGGCCAACTCGACGAAGTAGTTGTCCTCGACATGCGAATCAAATCCCTGAAACAGCGGTCCCTCGTAATAACTGTTGAAACGGCCGTCGGCAAGAACATCCGTCAGGCAGTCCGCGATCATCTGTGCAAAGTTGCGCGCGCCCTCGTCAGTGTCGATATAGTTGTTACGAATTTCGATCAGGGCATTTGGCAGACGGCGTTCGTCCCCGTGCCGGTGCAGCGTCGCCCCGCGCAGCATCCGGGCATCGTAAGGCTCGTTATCGCCTATCCGGTACCCCTTTTCGCTAAAGTAGCGGATGATCAGCTTGGGAAAACGCGGGTCCTGCGTCCAGAGCATCCCCATATCCCACTGGCGCCTTTGCCTGAAAAACACCGGCGTAAAGCTGTGAACGGACAGCAGGAGCGGCACCACGCCGCGATCAAGAAACCCGTCGATAAAGTCCTTTATCCGGGCATGGTACGGATCGTAAACCTCCGCAATGCGCTGCTGTTTTTGTTCTTCGGTTAAACCGATATTGCCTGGTATCGGCTTACCCTCTCCGGTTTCGGGAAAGGCCGTCGGATGATCCACCCGGCGGTTGGTATCAACCACCATGCGCGTATATGCCGCCAGCACAGCCGGCGCATCCAGCAATTCGGAAAGATGACGGACAACATTGCCCGCCCCGATATCGAGCGCCCAGTGCCCTTTGAGTTGTTCCTCTTCAAGACCAAGATCGCCGAGCGAAGGCGGTATGCGTGAACTGGCATGATCGCACACCAGCAGGCACGACGCCTTGCCGTCCGGATTGAGAACCTCCGCCGGCGGCAAATCCCCCGGCCCCAGAATAGAATTCGTTTCGTTGTTCATGGAAAAAGCAACATTCATTGTTAACACACCCGGGGGTTACTAGCGCGGCGCCAGCTCCCAAAGCTCGATCTTCACGCCTTCCTCCCCGGCATCCGCATAGCGCCCCACCTGAACACGGACGGCCACCTCAATGTTTTCGACCTGTGTCCCTTTGTATGTCCGCGCATCACGGGGCAGAAAGCTCAGCATCATCTCAATTTCATACAGCCAGGCATAATGATTACCGCTGGTGCCTTCGGACACCAGATAAGGCATTTCCTTGGCAAAGCTCTCAAGGCGCAGGTTACCGGGACGCAAGACCTCGAAAACGCGGTATCTGTGCAGGAAAAGCTGATACTGCTCATAAGCCTGCTCCGTAAAATAGGGTTTGATTTCCTCCTGATGCGGCCCATAGGAATTCGCATCAAAAGCAAGCGCATGCGATACCGCGCCGGACAGCCACTCACCAAGATCCGCCGCCGTCAGATGCCTTTCGGTCAAAGGTATTTCAACTGTCGGGGATGCCTTGACGCCGGGTTTAACGTCACCGTCGGCAAAGGGAGCGACAAGCGTATCGTTGGGACGGTCAACATCTTCAAGAGAGCCGAAAACCGCCGGCATGTAGCGTTTCAGAGGCGAGCCGCCATATTTTGTCGCCATCAGGGGCAGAAAAACCAGCGCCGCCAGAACGATCGATATCAAACCGACCAATTTGCCGGTACGTCCGGATCTCTGGATTTCTACTGGTTCCATCTTTGTCTCCTGAAAATCAAGCCCGGCCTGCGCCCTGCTTTTTAAAACGGCCGATAAATTTTCCCAATTGCATCACATTTTCAATACGCCTGTCCAGAAAGGCCTTTGTGATACTCATATCATCGCTATCGTCATTCAGCCAGACCAGCGTCGCAGGCGCGAGAATGCCCGTCAACAGCCCTCGCTTGGTGTAACGGTTGTAATCCGTGGCCGTATCGCCGGCCCATTCCCACATAATGTCGGACGTCCGCCAGACGGCCTTTCCGGCACGCAGCCCCCGCGGCGGCACCGACCAGTACGCCAGCGCCATTCGCACGGCCTCCCGGTGCGGCAGGAGAAGGTCAAAGCGCGTTTCCAGTGCAATACGGATCCGGTCACGGATACGCAACGACTCCGGGTCCACAGTCTCCAGCGCCACCAACATCTGCCGGTCCGCCCAGGATGAAAAATAATTTACGGCTTCGGGCACACCGCCCGGAAAAACGGCAGGCGCCATATCCGGCGAAAAACCCGCCTCCTCTGCCCCGCAGCGCAAGACCTCCATCGTCCAGCCGTCAAACGGCACATGCACCAGCGCCGCCACAAGAACGGAATCGCGTATCTGTTCGCTCGATTGGTTCATAACCGTGCCCTTGCAGGAAAAGAGGCACAAGATAACGGGAAATTAGGCGGAGGGCAATTCCCGGGTTTTGAACCATGAAGCGCACGAAGAGTCAGAGAAGAAAGCGCGCGCCAGCGCATATAAAGAATCTTGGTGCCTTGGTGTCTTGGTGGTGGACTCTTTTTTTAAACCACCAAGACACCAAGGCACCAAGTTTTTTTATAGCGCCTGCGGAGCAGCAGGCTGCCGCCTCTTCGCTCCTTCGCGTCTTCGCGGCTCAAAAAAGTCACGAATTGGGTTTTGCCAAATTCGGCGCATATCGCTACAAATAACGCCATGCAGCACGCTCTTGACATCGCAGACGCTCCCGATCCACAGGTCATTCTCCATCAGCGCTTCGGCTTCGATACCTTCCGGGACCGGCAGGAAGAGATTATCCGCCATGTCATCAAGGGCGGCGATGCGCTGGTGCTGATGCCCACGGGCGGGGGGAAATCGCTGTGCTTCCAGATCCCGGCCCTGTGCCGGACCGGCGTCACGGTCGTAATATCGCCGCTGATTGCGCTGATGGAAGATCAGGTACAGGCGCTGCGCCAGCTCGATATCAACGCCGCCTGCCTCAATTCCGGCCAGAGCATTGACGCGAACAGGGAAACCGAACGCCGGATGCTGACGGGCGATCTCGATCTTGTGTACGTCGCCCCGGAACGGCTGATGCAGCCCGGTTTCCAAAGCCTTCTCCAACAGTGCAATATAGCGCTGTTTGCCATTGACGAGGCGCATTGCGTGTCCCAGTGGGGTCACGATTTCCGGCCCGAATATCTGGATCTGGCCTGCCTGCCCGAAAAATTCCCGGACGTGCCGCGAATCGCCCTGACCGCCACCGCCGACGATGCCACGCGGAACGAAATTCTGGAGCGCCTGCGCCTGAAAAAGGGCCGCGTGTTCATCTCCGGCTTCGACCGGCCCAACATCACCTACTGGGTCAGCGTCAAAAACCAGCCCAAACGCCAGCTCCTGCGCTTCCTGAAAGAAAGCCACGAAGGCCACAGCGGCATCATCTATTGCCGCAGCCGTGCCAAAACCGAACAAACCGCGGACTGGCTGCGCGGAGAAGGTTTCGATGCCCTGCCCTACCACGCAGGACTAAGCGCGGAAGAGCGCGCCGCAAACCAGCGGCGGTTTATTTACGAGGACGGCATTATCATGGTCGCCACGATCGCTTTCGGCATGGGCATTGACAAGCCGGACGTACGCTTCGTCGCCCATCTCGACCTGCCCAAATCGATCGAAGCGTACTATCAGGAAACCGGCCGCGCCGGACGCGACAGCCTGCCTGCCGATGCATGGATGGTCTACGGGCTTCAGGACGTCGTCATGCTCCGCCAGATGATTGGCGACGGCGCCGCAAACGAAACCCGCAAGGCGCTGGAGCGGCATAAACTCGACCTGCTGCTGGCCTATGCCGAAACCACGAAATGCCGGAGGCAGGTGCTGCTGGAATATTTCG
This sequence comes from uncultured Pseudobdellovibrionaceae bacterium, assembly GCA_964552285.1. Taxonomy (GTDB): domain Bacteria; phylum Pseudomonadota; class Alphaproteobacteria; order Micavibrionales; family Micavibrionaceae; genus CAZKGT01. Next base: position 5,449 of record CAZKGT010000091.1, read on the forward strand.
GGGACGGATGCCCGCCCTGCGGCAACTGCGATACCTGTCTGCGCCCGGCCGAGACCTATGACGGCACGGTGGACGCCCAGAAAGTCCTTTCCGCCATCGCCCGCACGAAACAGCTCTACGGGGCGGGCCATATCATCGACATCCTGACCGGCGCAAAAACAGCCAAAATCGGCCAAACCGGCCACGACAGGCTGCCCACATACGGCGTCGGGGCCGATTACCAGAAACCGCGCTGGCACAGCATTATCAGGCAACTGGTGGCACAGGGCCTGATCCGCGTCGATATGGAACGCTACGGCAGCCTGCTCCTGACCGAGGCCGCCCGCCCGGTCCTGCGCGGCGAACAAAGGGTCGATCTGCGTAAGGACCCCGAAGACGCCATCCGCCGCGAGGCCCGCAAACGCCGCGCCGAAAAAGCGAAAACCATTCTGGAAACCGAAACCGACAACGCCCTGTTTGAACGCTTGCGCGAAAAACGCGCCGAACTCGCCCGCGAACAGGGCATCCCCGCCTACATCATCTTCCACGACAACACCCTGCTGGAAATGGCCTCCCGCAAACCAGCTACAATCGAAGAATTCTCTCTCATGAGCGGTGTCGGAGAATCGAAACTTCAGAAATATGCGGATACGTTTTTGGGCGTGATTAAAGAACATCAAAAAACAGAAAATCCTCCGGAAACATAAAATTTTTTTGAACCGCGAAGATCACGAAGATCACGAAGAGGCCACAGCCTGCTGCGCCGAAGGCGCTAAAAAAAACTCTGCGCCCTCTGCGCCTCTGCGGTTATATTTTTCCACCGCAGAGGCGCAGAGGTGTTTTTTCGAGCTGACGCACGCTTTTTTTATCGGCCTCTTCGTGATCTTCGTGTGCTTCGCGGTTCAAATAGGCTAAATTTGGACAAATTTACCATCACAATCTAATTATTCTCTGGACATTTTCGCTGTATTCCCCATCTTGCTCCCTATGGCACAGGATACGGAGAAAAGTACGATCGGCTGGCGGCTGGCGCGGTACGGGAAGGTATCGGGGACGATGGCCTCACTGGCGGCAAAGCTGGCCGGGGAACGCTATCTTGGCCTGAAGATTGAGCGCGAGGAACATGCGCGGCAATTGATGGAGGCGCTGGGCAATCTTAAAGGGCCGCTGATGAAGATCGGCCAGATCCTGGCCACCATTCCCGAAGCCGTCCCCGCCGAATATGCCCGGGAATTTCAACAGCTTCAGGCAAACGCCCCGCCAATGGGCTGGCCGTTCGTCCGGCGGCGGATGAAGGCCGAACTGGGCCCGGACTGGTCCGGACGCTTTAAAACATTCGAACAGGACGCCGCCGCCGCCGCAAGCCTCGGCCAGGTGCACAAGGCCACCGACCATGAAGGCCGCCTGCTGGCCTGCAAACTGCAATATCCGGACATGCAGTCGGCTATTCAAGCCGATCTCAACCAGCTTAAAATCATCTTTTCGGTCTATGAGAACTACGACAAGGCCATCCAGACCCGCTATATCCACGACGAGTTGTCCGCCCGGCTGTTCGAGGAACTGGATTACGAACTGGAAGCCCGCCACTGCGCCCTGTACGCGCACATGCTGCGCAAAGAAAACGGCATTCATGTGCCTGAAATTATTGAGGAACTATCAACAAGGCGCCTGCTGACAAGTACATGGCTGGAGGGCGAACCAATCCTGAAATTCGTGGACGCCCACCCCGACCAGCGCAATAAACTGGCCATGAACATGTTCCGGGCCTGGTACGTGCCGCTGTACTTCTACGGCGTCATTCACGGCGACCCGCATCTTGGCAACTACACGGTCAGGCCGGACGATTCGATCAACCTGCTGGATTTCGGCTGTATCCGGGTGTTCCCGGCGGAATTCGTCGGCGGTGTGATCGATCTGTATAATGCCCTGATGACAAAGGACGAATCGCTGGCCGTCCACGCATACGAGACATGGGGCTTTAAAAACCTCAGCAAGGAGCAGATCGAAACCCTCAACATCTGGGCGAATTTCCTGTACGCCCCTGTGATGGAAGACAAAATCCGCCCCATCGGCGAGGTCACCAACGGCTTTTACGGCCGCGAAACCGCCCAGCAGGTCCATATGAAGCTGCGTGAGGTCGGCGGCGTGACCGTGCCGAGGGAATTCGTCTTCATGGACCGCGCCGCGCTGGGCCTCGGCTCGGTCTTCCTGCACCTCAGGGCCGAAATCAACTGGCACCGACTGTTCAACGAGATGATAGAGGGCTTTGAAACGGAAAAACTCCGCACCCGCCAGAAAGAAACCCTGCAAAAATTCGACGTTCCTTTGCCGGCCTAGCCGGATTTTTTACCGCGAAGACGCCAAGAGGCGAAGATATCAGGACATACTGCGCCGCAGGCGCTATAAAAACCTTGGTGCCTTGGTGTCTTGGTGGTGGACTCTTTTTAAACCACCAAGGCACCAAGACACCAAGATTCTTCTTTACGCGCTGACGCGCGCTTTCTTTCTTGGGTTTCTTAGCTTCTTCGCGCCTTCGCGGTAAAAAATCCAAGAAAAAACAGCGCAAAAAAGATTTTCTATAAAATTTTTTCAAAAGTAGTTAAAATTTTATTTAAATTGTTGCAAGTAAAAAACCCTTGTATCTCAGCAAGTTCTTAACCATAACTCCAAAAAATCTTGTGGAAACAGTTTTTTAGGTCTTCCCACGCTAAGAATTTTTAAAGAAATTTGTAGAATAATTTAAATGTGGGAAAGTATTTTAGGTGGAGACGGCTAGGGACCAGATCACTCTATGACCGGACGTCCGAATACGAACATGCGAAACTGCTTCATCGCGTGCCGCGCAGCGCACGGGCAAGGCGCTGCCTGCACGGTACTTCCCCACTGCTTTCCCACAGAAAGCGTATTTTATTAAAGGCATAAGGATTGCCAGAAAGCTTGGGGGCTTGTTATGAGCAGGAAAGAACGAGGAAATGTCTTCTTCACGCTCTTCGGCGCGGTAGCCGTAGTCGGCGTGCTGGGGGCGGTGACAGTCAGTATGATGCGCGGGCCGCTCAGTACCGCCGTCGAGGTCAACCGCCGCACCATGGCCGACACCCAGATGGGTATCGCCACAAAACTTGCCCTTCTCGAAGCGATTGCCGACCCTGCCGATGACGGTGACTGTGATTCTGATGGATTCGTTGAGCCCCCTGAATTCCATGTCGCAGCCCCGGCCCCGACGGGCGGCGGCCAACTCCCGCAAACCATCGGCGCCACCAAGTCAGACCCCTGGGGCACGCCCTTCGGATACTGTGTCTGGGATGCCGGTACGGTTGTCGACGATGCCGCCTGTGACGACGACACCAGCGGCACAAATCAGCGTCTTGACGGCAACAGCGACGGCGGCCCAGACGGACGCAACTATCCGATTGTCGCCATCATCTCCGCCGGTCCGGACCGGACCTTTAACGTTAGCTGCGTGGACTTCGCCACAGCCGACGACGGCGACGGCGTCTACGAAGCCGGCGAAGACCTGACCCCCGGCGCAGGCGACGATATCGTCTTCGAATACACCTATGACGACGCGCGCGGTTCGATGGGCGGCCTCTGGGAATTGCAGGTCGGCAATCCAGGCACGGCCGAAATCGACAAAAATCTGGATGTCACCGGCGGCGGTACATTTAGCAGCCCGCTGGGTGTTTCCGATACGGCCA